>NZ_JBEZHQ010000004.1:0-445659 GCF_040650675.1 Streptomyces sp. NPDC048637 | reverse complement strand
GGGCTTCGACTCGCTGACCGCCGTCGAACTGCGCAACCGTCTGAACGCGGCCGTGGGTGTCCGGCTGCCGTCCACGGTGATCTTCGACCACCCGACCCCCGAGGCCGTGGCGGACTTCCTGATCACCGAGCTGTCCGGGCGGGAACTGGTCGGCCACACGGCCGTGCTGGACGAGTTCGAGCGTCTGGCCGCCGGGCTCACACCGCCGGACGACGAGACCCGCGCTGAGATCGTCGCCCGCCTGGAGGCGCTGACCCAGCGCTTCCGCGTCCACCGTGTCGTCCGCGAGGCGGGCGAGGCCGAGGAACGCGCGCTTCAGGAGGCCACCGCCGACGAGATGTTCGCCCTCCTGGAGGACGAACTCGACGATCCGGACTTCGAGTGACCACGCCGGGCCCGTCGGCACCAACACCTCCCGAACAAGGCCGAATGTGAGCGACATGCAGAACGAAGAGAAACTGCTCGACTTCCTCAAGCAGACCACCGCGAAGCTCCGCAGCACGCGGGCCCGGTTGCGCGAGGTGACCGAGCGGGAGCGGGAGCCGGTCGCGATCGTCGGGATGTCCTGCCGCTACCCGGGTGGGGTCCGCAGCCCCGAGGACCTGTGGGAGCTGATCGTGTCGGGCGGGGACGCGATCGGCGGGTTCCCCACCGACCGAGGCTGGGACCTCGACGCCCTCTTCGACTCCGCCCCGGGCACGGACGGCACAAGCAGCGCCGTCCAGGCCGGGTTCGTCTCCGGAGCCGCGGACTTCGATGCCGGGTTCTTCGGGATCAGCCCGCGCGAGGCGTTGGCCATGGACCCGCAGCAGCGGCTGCTGCTGGAAACCTCCTGGGAGGCGATCGAACGGGCCGGGATCGACCCGGCAAGCCTGCGGGACACGGCCACCGGTGTGTTCGCGGGCGCCGCGCCCTCCGGCTACGCGACTTCCGGCGGGGACCTCTCGGGCTCGGAGGCGCACCTCATCACGGGCACGGCGATGAGCGTGCTGTCCGGCCGGGTGTCGTACGCGCTCGGCCTGACCGGGCCGGCAGTGTCGGTGGACACGGCCTGCTCCTCCTCGCTGGTCGCGCTCCACCTCGCCGTGCAGTCGCTGCGCTCGGGGGAGTGCACGATGGCGCTGGCCGGCGGGGTGACCGTGATCGTCGGCCCGGGCGAGTTCGTGGGCTTCTCGCAGCAGAACGCTCTCGCCCGGGACGGGCGCTGCAAGGCGTTCGGCGCGACCGCCGACGGCATGGGCCTCGCCGAGGGTGCGGGCGTGGTGGTGCTGGAGCGGCTCTCGGACGCCCGGCGCAACGGGCACCGGGTGCTGGCCGTCGTCCGGGGGAGCGCGGTCAACCAGGACGGCGCGTCCAACGGCCTGTCCGCGCCCAACGGCCCGTCGCAGCAGCGCGTGATCCGTGCGGCGCTCGCCAACGCCCGTCTGACGACGGGGGACGTGGACGTGGTCGAGGCGCACGGCACCGGCACCACACTGGGCGACCCGATCGAGGCGCAGGCGGTGCTGGCGACCTACGGGCAGGGCCACCCGGTCGAACGGCCGCTGTGGCTGGGGTCGGTGAAGTCGAACATCGGGCACGCCCAGCAGGCGGCTGGCATCGCCGGGGTCATCAAGATGGTGCTGGCGCTGCGGCACGGGGTCCTCCCGGCCACGCTGCACGCGGCGGAGCCGACCCCGCACGTCGACTGGTCGGCCGGGCACGTGAGCCTGCTCCAGGAGCCCGTCGCGTGGCCGGCGGGCGCGCAGCCGCGTCGCGCGGGCGTCTCGGCGTTCGGCATCAGCGGCACCAATGCGCACGTCATCCTGGAGGAGGCTCCTGCTGGGGAGTTGCCCGCGCCGGAGCCGGTCGGGACACCGGTGCTGCGCGTGGATCCCGCGGCGCTCCCGGTCACCGTCTCCGGGCGGTCCGCGGAGGCCCTGGCGGACCAGGCGGAGCGGCTGCGGGGGTACCTCCTGGCGCACCCGGAGCTGTCGCTGCCCGAGGTGGCGAGGTCGCTCGTCATCACGCGGACGGCGTTCAAGCGCCGTGCGGTGGTACTGGGCACGGATCGTGCCGAGCTGGCGGCGAAGCTGGCGGCCGTGGCGACGGACCAGCCCGGGGCCGGTGTGGTGACGGGCGACGTGCCGGCGGCCGGGGTGGGGCGGACCGTGTTCGTCTTCCCGGGTCAGGGGAGTCAGTGGGTCGGCATGGGCCGCGAACTGGCGGAGGCTTCCCCGGTGTTCGCGGCCAGGTTGGCGGAGTGTGCGGCGGCTCTTGCTCCTTTCGTGGAGTGGGAGTTGGGTGATGTTCTGGCGGGACGTCATGGTTTTGAGGCTGCGGATGTGGTGCAGCCGGCGTTGTGGGCGGTGATGGTGTCGCTGGCCGCGGTGTGGCAGGCGGCGGGTGTGGTGCCGGATGCGGTGGTCGGTCACTCGCAGGGTGAGATCGCCGCCGCCGCTGTCGCGGGGATCCTGTCCCTCGAGGACGCGGCGAAGGTCGTCGCCCTGCGCAGCAAGGCCCTGAAGGCGTTGGCGGGCCGGGGTGGGATGCTGTCGATGGCTGATTCGGTGGATGCGGTTCGCCAAAGGATCGCGCCGTTCGGCGGGCGTCTGTCGGTCGCGGCGGTCAACGGCGCCTCGGCGACCGTCGTCTCCGGCGACGCCGACGCTCTGCGCGAACTCGCCGAGTCGTGCCCGGAGTCCGTCCGCGCCCGGATGATCCCGGTCGACTACGCCTCGCACAGCGCCCACGTGGACGAACTGCGCGAGGAGATCCTGTCCGTCCTCCAGGGCATCGCACCCCAGGAGGCGCGGATCCCGATGATCTCCTCCAGCACCGGTGCGATGGTCTCCGGACCCGAGCTGGTGCCGGATTACTGGTACGTCAGTCTGCGCGAGACCGTCGAGTTCGACCGGGCCGTGCGTGCCCTGGCCGAAACCGGTCACGGCGCCTACATCGAGGTGTCCCCGCACCCTGTGCTGGCCCCGGCCATCGCCGACAGCCTCGACGCGTACACCCCGGTCGTGGCCGACACCCTGCGTCGCGACGACGGCGGCGCCGGGCGTCTCCTGCTCTCGCTGGCCGGCGCGTACGTGCGGGGCGTGTCCGTGGACTGGACGACGCTGCTGCCGGCCGGGACCGGGAACGGCACCGTCGAGTTGCCTACCTACGCCTTCCAGCATCGCCGCTACTGGCCGGTGTTCCCGGAGCCGGTGTCCCGGGACGTGGTGGCCAGCTGGCGGTACCGCATCGCGTGGCAGCCCCTCGGCGGGCCGTCGGGCGCGGTGCCGTCCGGTACGTGGCTCGTGGCCGCCGGCCGGGCCGGGGCGGAGACAGCCGGCGAGGTGGCCGGCGCACTGCGCGACCGCGGCGTCGAGGTTCGGGTGCTGGAGACCGGAGCCGCTGATCGCGGGACCTTCGGCGACGCCCTGCGCGGCATCGGCGAGGTGGCGGGCGTGGTGTCCCTCCTCGCGCTGGACGAGACGCCGCTGCCCGGCCGTCCGCGCGTGCCCGCCGGCCTGGCGGCGACCAGCGCGCTGTTCCAGGCGGTGGTCGACGGCGGGTCGGTGGTGCCGCTGTGGGTGCTGACCCGTGGCGCGGTGGCGGTGCTGCCGGGCGAGGTGCCCAGCGTGGCGCAGGCCCAGGTGTGGGCGTGGGGACAGACAGCGGGTCTGGAGCAGGCAAAGCAGTGGGGCGGCCTGGTCGATCTTCCGTCCGGATTCGACGCGTCGGTCGGGGACCGGCTGGCCGGGCTGCTCGCCGCCGGGCCGGGGGGTGAGGACCAGGTCGCGCTGCGCGGTTTGGGACCGCTCGCGCGGCGTCTGGTGCGCGCTCCGCGGCCGGCGGCAGACCCGGACGGGCCGTGGCGGACCCGCGGTACGGCGCTGATCACCGGCGGGACGGGCCTGATCGGCGGTCGGACGGCGCGCTTGCTGGCCGAGCGGGGCACCCCGCGTGTTGTACTGGCCGGCCGCTCGGGCCCGGCCGCCGCCGGGGTCCCGGCATTGGCGGCCGGCCTGGCGGCCCTCGGCAGCGCCGTCGACGTCGTCGCCTGTGACGTCGCCGAGCGGCTCGCGGTCGGTGCGCTGCTGGACCGCATCGCCGCCACCGGCCCCGCGCTGTCGGCCGTCGTGCACTCCGCGGGAACCGGTCACGGGGCGCCGGTCGCCGAGCTGACCGCCGAAGGGCTGCAGACGGCCTCCGAGGTGAAGGTCGGCGGCGCGCTGCACCTGCACGAGCTGTCGGTCGAGCGTGGTCTGGAGCTGGACGCCTTCGTGCTGTTCTCCTCCGGTGCCGCCACCTGGGGCAGTGGACTGCTGGCGGGGTACGGCGCCGCGAACGCGGCGCTGGACGCCCTGGCCGAGCGGCGGCGCGCGGCCGGACTGGCGGCCACCTCCGTGGCCTGGGGCCTGTGGGGCGGCGGCGGCATGGGTGCGGGGGAGGCGGGTGAGCAGCTGAGCGCCTACGGGCTGCGGACGATGGCCCCCGAGCGCGGTGTCGAGGGGCTCGCCCAGGCGCTGGACGACGATGAGACCCTGCTCGTCGTCGCCGACATCGACTGGGACCGGTTCGTTCCGCTGTACACGCTGCACCGGCCGAGCCCGCTGCTGTCCGAACTCCCCGACGCCCTTCGCGTCCTAGAGGGCGAGGGGGAGGGCGAGGAGGCGTCCGGCGCACGGCCGTCGGCCGCCGCCGCGCGGTTGTCCGCCCGGCTCGGCGAGGCGCGGTCGGTGCGGGAACGGGAGGCGGTCCTGCTCGACGCGGTCCGTGAGCACGCCGCCGCCGCGCTCGGCCACCCGGACGCGGCGTCCGTCGCCCCGGATGCCACGTTCCTGGAGCAGGGGTTCACCTCCCTGAGCGCCCTGGAGCTGCGCAACTGGCTCGCCGGGGCCACCGGTCTGCAGCTGACCGGTCCGCTGGTCTTCGACCATCCCACACCCGCTTTGACGGCCGCGTACCTGCGGGATCGGCTCGACGGCGACGCGGTGTGGCAGGGCGGCGGACCGGAGCGGGTCGCTCCCCGTTTCGCCCTGGCCGCCGCGCCGGAGTCCGTAAGCGGTGCGGGGCCGGCCGGGAACACCGGGACGGCGGCGGCCTCCGAGGCGCTGGCCGCCCTGTACCTGCGGGCGAACAGCCGCGGCCGGGGTGCCGACGCCGTACGGATGATCGCCGGGCTCGCGCAGTTCCGGCCCTGCTTCACCGGTGCGGGTGAGCTGGAGAGCGTCCCGCCCCTGGTCCCGCTCACCCGCCGGTCCGCCGACGCGGTCGGGCCCACGCTCGTCTACCTGCCGTCGTTCGGTGCCGGCGACGCCCAGGAGTTCGTCCGCCTGGTCCAGGGCTTCCGCAGCCCCCGGCACGTCCTCTCCGCGGTGATTCCCGGCTACACGGCAGGGGAGCCCCTGGCCGCCGGCCCGGACGCGCTGCTCGACCTGTGCACCCGGACCGTGCTCGCCGCCTCGCAGACGGCCGCGGAGGCCGGGCCGTTCGTCCTCGTCGGGTACTCCTCCGGCGGGCTGGTCGCGCAGGCCCTCGCCACCCGCCTCGCCAACCTGGGCCGGGGCCCCACGGCGATGGTGCTGCTCGACAGCTTCGCCCCGCAGACGGCCGGTGCCCCCGACGAGATCATCGGCACGCTCCCGGCCGCCGTGCTCCTCGGCAACCCCGGGGGCATCGACGCGGGAGGCATCGGCGGCGACGACTGGCTGACCGCGCTCGCCCACTACTACGACCACGACTGGCGCGACCGTCTCCCGTACAACGCCGACCTGCCGACCCTGATGGTCCGCCATGCCGGTGAGCCGGGCACCCCCGAGGGTCAGGACGGTGCCGTCGCCCTCCCGTGGGGTTTCTCCGGCAATCTCACCTCGGTCACCGTGCCGGGCGACCACTTCACCATGATCGGCTCCCACGCCGGGACCACCGCGCAGGCCGTCGAGTCCTGGCTCGACGCGCACTTCATCACCACGACCACCACGATCACCGAGGACAGGAACGATGACTGACCGTCAGGAGCAGCGCCGCCTCGCCGTCATCGGCGGCGGGGTCATGGGCACCAACATCGCCGCTCTCGCCCTCGGCCACGGCATGGACGTCACCCTCGTCGACATCGACGAACGGATCCTGGCCACGGCCCGGACGACGATCCGCCAGAAGCTGAAGCACGCCCAGTTGCTGGACGCCCTTCCGGTGGACCGCCCCCGCGGGACGCTGGCGACCACCACCGTGCCGGCCGACATCGCCGACGCGACCGCCGTCATCGAGGCCGTCGTGGAGGTCACCGAGGTCAAGCGCAAGGTGCTGACCGAGGTCTCCGGGCTGGTCGCCCCCGGCACCCTGCTGATCTCCAACACCTCGTGCATCCCCATCGACGAGATGGCGGGCTGGGTCGCGCGCGGCGACGAACTCGTCGGCGTGCACTTCATGAACCCCGCCTACCTGATCACGATGGTCGAGGTGATCCGCGGCCGGGCCACCGGCGACGCCACGATGACCGCGGTCACCTCGCTGCTGGCCGCGCTCGGCCGCACGGCGCTTGTGGTCGACGACGCACCGGGCTTCGTCGTCAACCGGCTGCTGCACCCGCTGATCAACCGGGCGGCGATGCTCGTGCAGGAGGGCGTCGCCTCCGCCGAGACGGTGGACGGGCTACTGGAAGGGTGCCTGGGCCACACCACCGGACCGCTGCGCACCGCCGACCTGATCGGTATCGACAACCTCGTCGACTCCCTGCGGGTGCTGCACGACCGCACCGGCGACCCCGAGTGCGACCCCTGCGAGCTGATGCTCCAGAAGGTCCGCGACGGGCACCACGGCCGCAAGACCGGCCGCGGCTTCTACACGTACGGCTGAGCGCCGGGTTTTCCCGAGCGGCCATCACCGATCTACGGAAGGGCACAGACACAATGACCACCGCGAACGCCGGTGCCGAGACCACCGCTGTCGAGCAGGCGCTGACCGCCTTCCTCGTCGAACGGACCGGTGTCGAACCCGAGCCCGAGCAGGACCTCTTCGCCACGGGCGCGATCTCCTCGATGTTCGCCATGGAGCTGGTGGTGTTCCTGGAGGACACATACGACGTCGAGATCGTCGGCCCCGAGCTGAGCAGGGACAACTTCCGCAGCGTCCGCGCCATGTCGGCGATGGTGCTGCGCCTGCGCGGGGCCGGGGAAGCATGAGCGCCGACGTCACGGTCGCAGACGGCACGCGCGGCGACGGCACGGGCTTCGACACCGCCGCGATCGACGCCCTGGTCGGTGACGGGCCGGCCGTCTGGGACGCGACCGGCCGGATCCCCGTCGAACTCCTGCGCAAGCTCGGCGGGATGGGGGTGTTGTGCGCCGAGGCGCCGGCCCGCTTCGGCGGGCCCGGCCGCACCAGCCTGGCCAACGGCGAACTCACCGCCCACGTCGGAGCCCTGTGCAGCTCGTTGCGCAGTGTCATGACGGTCCAGGGGATCGCCGCGGCCACGGTCCGCCGCTTCGGCGACCGTGAGCAGCGCCACCGCTACCTCGGGCAGCTGACGAGCGGCCGGCTCGCCTGCGTGGGCTTCAGCGAGCCCGGCGCGGGCTCCGACCTCAGCGGCATGGCCACTCGCATCCGCCCGGCCGGCGACGGAACCGGCGATCTGATCGTCTCCGGCGAGAAGATGTGGATCACCGGGGCCGCCTATGCCGACCTCGTCATGGTCGTCGGCCGCTACGGCGACGGCCAGGACGGCGCTGCCGCGATGGTGCCGACCGACGCTCCCGGCGTCGGCATCGAACCCGTCACGGCCCCGCTCGGCTGCCGCGCCGCCACGCACTGCCGCGTCGTCCTCGACGACGTACGGATTCCGGCCGACGCCGTGCTCGGCGGCGGCCGCCAGCCACTCGCACTGCTGATCACGGTCGGCCTGTCCTACGGTCGGATGTCGGTGGCCTGGGGCTGCGCCGGCATCCTGCGTGCCTGTCTCACCGCCGCCGTCGAGGACGCCCGCACCCGCGAGCAGGGCGGCGGCCCGATCGCCGAGCATCAGCTCGTGGCCCGGCACCTCGCCGAGCTGTACACCTCGGAGCGGATCGCCACCCAGGTCTGCCGGCATGCCGCCGAGCAGTGGGACCGCGGCGCCGCGGACGCGGCGGTGGCGGCGGTGCTGGCCAAGCAGGTCGCCTCCACCCACGCGGCGCGCGGCGCCGCGACGGCGGTCCAGGTGCTCGCCTCCCGTGGCTTCACCGACGGCCATGTGGTGGCCCGCGCCTACCGGGACGCCAAGGCCATGGAACTGATCGAGGGCAGCACCGAGATCTCGCAGCTGATCCTGGCCCGGCACGCCCTCGACCGGCTCTGAGCCACCTGCCACCCCTTGCGAACACCACGAACACCACGAACACGGCAACGGACGGAATTCGAAGGAGAGCCCCGTGTCCGACGCACCCACCCTCGTCAAGTGCCTGGTCTGGGACCTGGACAACACCCTGTGGCGGGGCACTCTCCTGGAGGACCACGAGGTGGTACTGCCCGAGGAGATCCGCCGCACCATCGTCGACCTCGACGCCCGCGGCATCCTGCAGGCCGTGGCCAGCAAGAACGACCACGACCACGCCTGGCAGCAGCTGGAGGCCCTCGGCATCGCCGAGTACTTCGTCCTGCCGCAGATCGGCTGGCACCCCAAGTCCCAGTCGGTCAAGGAGATCGCCGACCGGTTGAACTTTGCCATGAGGACCGTCGCCTTCATCGACGACCAGCCCGCGGAGCGCGCCGAGGTCGCCCACCACCACCCCGAGGTCCGCTGTTACGACGCGGCGCAGGGCGCAGAGCTGACCGCCCTCCCCGAGTTCAGCCCGGCCGTCGTCACCGTCGACGCGGCCCGCCGCCGCAGCATGTACCAGGCGGGCTTCCGCCGCACCGCCGAGCGCGAGGAGTTCACCGGCCCCGACGAGGAGTTCCTCCGTTCACTGGACCTGGTCATGGAGATCAAACGGGCCGACTGTGCGGCCCTCTCCCGTGTCGAGGAGCTCACCCTCCGCACCAGCCAGATGAACGCCACCGGCGTGTACTACTCCGACGCCGACCTCCGGGCCCTGATCGCCGACCCGGAGCACGAGGTCCTCACCGTTGCCCTCACCGACCGCTTCGGCCCGCACGGTGCCGTCGGCGTGCTGCTCCTCGGCTACCACGAGCGGGTCTGGCACCTGAAGCTGCTGGCCACCTCCTGCCGGGTGGTGTCCTTCGGCGCGGGCGCCGTCCTGCTCGACTGGCTGATAGGCGAGGCGGCCGCGGCCGGCGTCCATCTGGCCGCCGACTTCCGCCGCACCGACCGCAACCGGATGATGGAGATCGCCTACCGGTTCGCCGGCTTCACCGACGAGGCGTGCGACTGCCTCGCCGGACTGCCCGCCGTCGACTCCGCCGGGACGGCCGGCTCCGAGCGTGCGGGCATCGAGTTCCGGCATCTGGTGGCCGACCGCCGTCCGGCCCCCACCACCACGCGCGTCGAGGCCCCCGCCCTCGGCCCCGTGAACACCACGGGCGGAGTCGGCGCATGACCTCCGAGCCCTTGGCCGTCATCGGCATGGCCTGCCGCTACCCCGGCGGCATCAACTCGCCCGAGGACCTGTGGCAGGCCCTCGTCGAACGCCGCACTGTCGCGGGCCCCTTCCCCACCGACCGCGGCTGGGACCTCGACGCGTTGCGCCGCGACGGCCGCTGCGCCACCGACCGCGGCGGATTCCTCGACAGTGCGACCCTGTTCGACGCCGCGTTCTTCGACCTCTCCCCGCGCGAGGCCGACGCCATGGACCCGCAGCAGCGGATCGCCCTGGAAGTGGGCTGGGAGGCCCTGGAACACGCCCGCATCGACCCGACCACCCTGCGGGGTTCCCGCACCGGGGTGTTCCTCGGCGCCGAGGCCCGGCCCTACGGACCCCCGCTGCACGAAGCGCCCGCCGAACTCGCCGGAGTGCTGTTCACCGGCACCGCCCCCAGCGTCATCAGCGGGCGCCTTGCCTACACCCTCGGCCTCAACGGCCCCGTCCTCACCGTCGACACCTCGGCCTCGAGCTCCCTGGTGGCGCTGCACCTCGCCGTCGAGGCGCTGAGCAGCGGCCGGTGCGAACTGGCCCTGGCGGGCGGGGTGACGGTGATGACGACGCCCGCCTACCATGTCGCGTTCAGCGCGCTGGGCGGCCTGGCCCCGGACGCCCGCTGCAAGCCCTTCTCCGCGGACGCGGACGGTGTCGCCTGGTCGGAGGGGGCCGGCGTCCTCGTGGTGGAGCGGCTGGAGCGGGCACACCGCCTCGGCCACCGGGTGCTGGCGGTGATCCGCGGTTCGGCCGTCAACTCCGACGGCGCTGGCCCCGGCCTCACGGCTCCGAACGGTGAGGCCCAGCGCGAGGTCATCCACGCCGCGCTCGCCGACGCGGAGCTGGCCCCCGCCGACATCGACGCCGTCGAGGCGCACGGCACCGGCACCCGTCTGGGCGACCGCGTCGAGGCGGGCGCCCTGCTCGCCGCCTACGGCCGGGACCGGGCGCACGGATGCCCGCTGCTGGTCGGCTCCGTGAAGTCCAACCTCGGCCACACCCTCGCCGCGGCGGGCGTCGTCGGCGTCATCAAGACGGTCCTCGCCCTGCGGCACCGCACGCTCCCCGAGTCGCTGCACATCACCGCGCCCACGCCGGCTGTCGACTGGGGAGACGGTGCGGTGCGGCTGCTGACGGAGACGACACCGTGGCCCGACACCGCGCACCCTCCCCGCGCAGGCGTGTCGGGCTTCGGTATCGGCGGCACCAACGCCCATGTCGTCCTGGAGGCCGCCCCCGCCGAACCGGCCTCTACTGCGCCCGTGGCGGACAGCGCCGGGGCCCGACCGCTGCTCGGCACCGCCCCCGTCTGGCTGCTCTCCGCCCGTACGCCCACCGCCCTGGCCGCGCAGGCCGAACGGCTGCGGGAGCACCTGGCGGCCCGACCGGAGCTGTCGCACCGGGATGTCGCCTGGTCCCTCGCCACGACGCGGGCGGCGCTCCACCACCGTGCCGTCCTGCTCGGCCCGGATCCGCTGGACGGCCTGGCGGCCCTCGCGGCCGGCCGCCCCTCCGCCGTGGTCGTCACCGGCGAGGTCCGCCCCGAAGGTCCCGGGCGGACGGTGTTCGTGTTTCCCGGTCAGGGCGGCCAGTGGGTGGGGATGGGCCGTGAGCTGGCCGAGGTCTCACCTGTGTTCGCGGCGCGGCTGGCCGAGTGCGCCGAGGCGCTGGGCCCCCATGTGGCGTGGGAGCTGGACGACGTCCTGGCGGGCAGTTACGGCTTCGAGGCCGCCGACGTGGTGCAGCCGGCGTTGTGGGCGGTGATGGTGTCGCTGGCCGCGGTCTGGGAGGCAGCTGGTGTCGTGCCGGACGCGGTGGTCGGCCACTCCCAGGGCGAGATCGCCGCCGCGGCCGTCGCGGGCATCCTGTCGCTGGAGGACGCGGCGAAGGTGGTGGTGCTCCGCAGCCGGGCGCTGACAGCGCTCGCCGGGCGCGGCGGGATGCTGTCGGTCGCCGAACCGGTCGATGCGGTCCGGGAGCGTCTCGCGCCGTTCGGGGAGCGGCTGTCGATCGCGGCGGTGAACGGCCCCTCGGCAACGGTGGTGTCCGGTGAGCCCGACGCCCTGCGGGAGCTGGCGGACATGTGCGGTGAGGCGGTGCGCACCCGGACGATTCCCGTCGACTACGCCTCGCACAGCGCCCACGTGGACGAGCTGCGCGAGGAGATCCTCGCCGCCCTGAAGGGGATCGAGCCGGGCCGGGCACGGGTCCCGATGGTCTCCGCGCTGACCGGGGAGTGGCTCGCCGGCCCCGAGGCGGGCCCGGGCTACTGGTACGCGAGCCTGCGCGAGACCGTCGAGTTCGACCGGGCCGTCCGGGTGCTCACCGCCACCGGCCACGGCGCCTTCGTCGAGGTGTCCCCGCATCCGCTGCTGGTCGGCGGCATCGCCGTCGAGGTGGCCGTCGGCACCCTGCGGCGGGAGGACGGCGGTGCGGACCGCCTACTGGCCTCGTTGGCCGAGGCCCATGTCCACGGGGTGTCCGTCGACTGGAGCACGGTCCTGACGGCGGCCGGCCGTTCTGTGGACCTGCCCACCTATCCCTTCCAACGCGCTCGCCACTGGCTGACCGGCGGGCACCCGGTCCCGGCGCGTCCCGACGCCGCCGCCGGTGCCGCGTCCTCGGCCCCGCAGCCTGCCTCCACGACCCTGGGCACCGAACGGGCCGTGCTCGATCTCGTCCGCGGCCACGCCGCGGCCGTCCTCGGCCACGACGGTGCCGGGGGTGTGCACCCGACCCGCACGTTCAAGGCCCAGGGCCTGGGTTCCATCCTGGCCGTCGAACTGCGAAACCGCCTCGCGTCCGCCACCGGCCTCGCGCTCCCGCCGGGCCTCGTGTATGACAACCCGTCACCCATCGACCTGGCGTCTCACCTGTATGCCGCACTGCACCCCGATCCGCTGCCCGCGGCGCTCGACAACCTCGAAGCGCTGCTCGCCGCCGCCGAGTACCCGTCGGTCAGGGCGCGCGCCCTGGCCCGGCTGGAGTCGCTGGTGGGCCGGTCCCGCGGCGAGTCCGGCCGCGGGACCGGCGCGGACGCCCTGTCCGACACTACCGACGACGAACTGCTCGCCCTCATCGAGGCCGAGATCGGTCCCGACCGTGATCACTGAACGGAGAACCATGCCGACCCGACCCGACCTCGCCGCCGCTGACGACGACCTGTGGCTGCGCTGCTACCGCAGGACGGAGGCTCCCGCCGCCCGCCTGGTGTGCTTCCCGCACGCAGGGGGCACTGCCCCGTTCTACCGCCCTATGCCGTTCGCGTTGGCCGCCGCCGATCGCGTCGAGGTCCTGGCCGTCCAGTATCCGGGCCGTCAGGACCGCCGCCGTGAGGAGCCGATCGCCGATCTGAACGTCCTGGCCGACCGCATCCACGAGGTGCTGGCCCGACGGCCCGGGCTGCCCCTGGTCCTGTTCGGCCACAGCATGGGTGCCGTCGTCGCCTTCGAAGTGGCCCGCCGCTGTGAGGCCGCCGGGCGGCCCGCCGCCCGCCTGGTCGTCTCCGGCCGCCGCGGCCCGGCGGTCGGGCTGGGGCCGGCCGAGGGTATGCACCTGCTCGATGACGACGCGATCACCGCCGAGATCCGCCGCCTGGACGGCTCCTCGTCCATCGTCCTCAGCGACCCCGACCTGATGGCGGCGGCGATGCCGGCGCTCCGCGCCGACTACCGTGCCATCGAGACCTACCGGGCCGACGGGGACGCCGTTGTCACCTGCCCGATCACCTCCCTGAACGGTGACCGCGACCCCAAGACCTCGGTCGCCGAGGCGGAGGACTGGCGGGCACACACCACCGGAGGGTTCGACCTCCACGTCTTCCCCGGCGGCCACTTCTTCCTCGTCGACGAGATGCCGCGGGTCATCGGCATCTTGGACGGCCACCTGTCCGAGGCCGCCGGGGCTCCGACCCTTTCCTCCGGCGTACGGTGACGCGCCCCGCGGGTGCCTCCCGGGCGGGTACCACCTCCCGGGAGGCACCCGCCGGGGGATCTGCGGAGAACCCCGTCGAGAGGTGTGCCACCCGTCAGGGTGTCAGATAGCCCTGCGAGAACCCGGCGGCCACGGCCGCTGCCCGGTCGCTGACGCCGAGTTTGGCGTACACGTGCAGGAGGTGCGTCTTGACCGTCGCCTCGCTGATGAAGAGCTTCTGCGCCGCCTCGCGGTTCGTCGACCCCTTGGCGATCAGTTCGAGGATCTCCAGCTCACGTGCCGAGAGCGGCGCGGGCGCGGGCCGCCGCACCTGCCCCATGAGGCGGGTCGCGATCGAAGGGGACAGCACCGCCTGTCCCTGCGCGGCCGCCTCCACCGCGCGGAACAGTTCCTCCACCGGCGCGTCCTTGAGCAGGTAGCCGGTGGCACCGGCTTCGATGGCCGGCACGACGTCGCTGTCCGTGTCGTACGTGGTGAGCACCAGCACCCGCGCCGGCACACCGCGCTTCGTCAGTTCCTTAATGGCGGTGACCCCGTCGGTCCTCGGCATCCGCAGATCCATGAGGATCACGTCGGGCCGGAGCTTCTCTGCGGTGGCGATGGCCTCCGCACCGTCACCAGCCTCGCCGAGCACCTCGAAGCGGTGGTCGGCGCTGAACATGCCCCGCAGCCCGTTCCGCACCACCGGGTGATCGTCGACGATCAACAGCGTGATCAATCTGCACCTCCCGCAGGGATGGCGGGGACGGCCGCCGAGATCGCCGTCCCGCCACCCGGTTCCGACTCGATGGCCAACTGCCCCGCGAGGCGCTGCACCCGCTGGCGCATGCCGACGAGCCCGAACCCCCCGTTCGTGGAACCGTGGACCCGCTTGGCGTTCGGATCGAAGCCCACTCCGTCGTCCCGCACGTCAAGGGTGACCAGGTCCTCCATGTACGACAGGGTCAGGCCGACCCGACTGGCTCGCGCGTGCTTGGCCACGTTGGCGAGTGCTTCCTGCGCGGTCCGCAGCAGCGTTACCTCGACCTCCGTGTGCATCGGCCGCACGCCACCGGTGGTGGTCAGCACCGCGTCGATGTGGTTGATCTCCGACCAGCGCCTGACCACGTCGCCGATCGCGTCCGGGAGCCGGGCCTCGGCGAGCACCGTCGGCTCCACCGCGTGGACCGTCCGGCGGGCCTCGACGAGGCTTTCGCGGGCCAGGTTCGTCGCGTTCGCCAGGTGCCGGCGCAGCGTCGAGGGCTCGTCCAGGATCTGCTCGGCGGCCTGGAGCTGGGTGAGTATGCCGGCCAGACCTTGGGCGAGGGTGTCGTGGATCTCCCGTGCCATCCGCTGCCGCTCGTCCACCACGCCCGCCTCGCGGGCGTGGACCATCAGCTGGGCGTGAAGGCTGGCGTTCTCCGCCAGCGCGGCCTCCAGCTTGGCATTGGCCTTGTGCAGCTCGACGAGTGCCTGCTTCTGCTTGGTGTTGCGGTGGTCGGCCATCTCGATGAAATGGAACAGTGCCCCGGCCAGCAGCGCGGAGATCAGGCCGACGGCCAGCCACGCCCACCACATGCGGGCGGCGTTGATGCCGGCCACGCCCCCCATGAAGGCCGCCGCCGAGATCATCGCGGTGGCGGCGGCGCCGGCGTACCGCCGACGACCCTTCAGGTACTGGAATGCCTGGGGGTAACCGATGAAGGTAAAGAGGCCGTACCACGGCGCGATGGCCACCAGGCAGGCGGCCAGCAGCATCAGCCCGGTGTAGTACACGCCCATCAGCGGACGGTTCTGACGCCGTTCCGAGTGGAGCGTGCGGAAGCAGAGCATCCAGAGCGCGGCGGCGGCCGAGAGCCCGAGCACAACGGAGAAGTGCGTCGGCACTTTCCAGATCAGCTGAAACAGCGTGATCACGGTGCTGATCCCCAAGAGGGCGTACGGAAGGACCTTGAAGGTCGTGTTCTCCGTACGCTCCCAGTAGTCGAACTCCGCGCGCAGCTCGGCCTCGATGCTCAACTCACTACTCCCAGCGGAAGTATCGTGCAGCCAGCCCGCCGGCCACGATCGTCCACCCCAACATGGCAGCGAGGTGGATCAGCTGCGGCCAGTGCCCGGCGGTGGTGTCCTGCAATGATTGCACGCTGGCGCCGAGCGGCGTCAAGTTGCTGATCGGCAGCAGGACATCGTTCATCTTCGCACGTGGGAGCCACAGGCCGGCGAAGAACACCAGCGGGAAGAACACCAGCGATCCCAGCGCGCTGGCGCTCCGGCCGGTCGGCGCGAGCGCGGCGAGGAGCAGACCGATCGCGAACATCGCCAAGGCCACCAGCAGATAGCTGATCAGATAGGCTGGCAACTTCCGCGGCAGGTCCACGTCGAACGCCAGCCGACCGATGGCGAGCGACCAGCATCGTCACCACGGACAGCACCGTGGCCATCAGGAGCTGTGCGCCGAGCATCACGCCTGGTTTGACCGGAGTGGTCCGAATGCGCCGCAGCACGCCCTTCTCCCGGTAAGAGGCGAACAGTTGGGACAGGCCGCTTAGCGCGTACAGGGCGATGCCCATGGAGACGACGATCGGCAGGTACAGGGTGATCGGTCGCACGTTGCCGAGCTCCGGGCTGTTATCCCGTATCGAGGGGACGAGACCGAGCACGCCGAGCAGGATCGGGGCGAACGCGAGCGCGAAGAATACGACGATCGGCTCGCGGAGGAACAGTTTGGTCTCGGTGGCAGTGAGTCGGAGCAGGGGGGACACTGTGGGACTCCTCAGGATTCGACGGGGCGGCCGGTGAGCGTGACGAATGCGTCCTCCAGCGAGCTCTGCTCGACCTGCAGATCGAGTGAGGTGATCTGGGTGGCGGGCGAGCAGGGCGGTCACGGCGAGCAGCAGGTCCCCCGTGCCGGTCAGGACGATCTGGCTGCCGGCCCACTCGACGGAAGTGACCTCGGGCAGCGCGGCCAGCATGGCGCGGTCCAATGGCCCGGACGGCCGGAACCGAATCCGCTGTTGCTTGTTGACCCTCGACACCAGGCCGGCCGGGGTTTCGATCGCGATGACGCGCCCGGTATCGATCACGGCCAGCCGGTCGCAGAGCCGTTCCGCCTCCTCTATGAAGTGCGTGACAAGCAGGATCGTCACGCCTCGGTCGCGGATGCGCTCGATGAGGCCCCATACGTCGCGGCGCGCCTGCGGGTCGAGACCGGTGGTGAGCTCGTCGAGCACCGCCACCTTCGGGCTGCCGAGCAGCGCGAGCGCGATCGACAGCTGCTGCTTCTGTCCGCCGGACAGTCGGCGGAACTGCGTGCCGAGCTTGCCCGTGAGGTTCAGGATTTCGGCCAGCTCCCGCCAGTCGGCGGCCGGCGGTAGAAGGAGCTGTACAGCTCCAGCGCCTCCCCGACCTTGAGCTTGTCGGGCAGCTCGCTCTCCTGGAGCTGCGCGCCGAGCAACTGTCGCAGCTCACCGTTGTCGCGGTGCGGGTCGATGCCGCAGACGTTTATGCCCCGCCGTCCGGAGTGCGTAACCCCTCGATGCACTCGACAGTCGTGGTCTTGCCGGCCCCGTTGGGCCCCAGGATGCCGAAGATCTCGCCCTACTCGACGGCGAAGCTGACCCCGTTCAGCACGGAGTGGTCGCCGTAGCGCTTGACGAGGTTCTCCACCTCGATGATTGCCATGGCACCAGCCTGGCAGCCGGCACCGGTGCACCGGATCGGCTGGACAACCAAGCCTGGTGCGGGCTGCGGTGGATGCCCGCCATCAACCGATCGGTTGATGCGGGGCAGCCGGGGCCCCAAGGGTTTTCGCCGGGCGGAGCTGCAATGGCGGTATGGGAGTACATGACGGGGCTGCCGGATCCTCTTGAGCGTGAGAACGGGAGAATATCGGCGGAACAGGCCGGCGAGCGGGGCCCGGAGGGGATGCAGCGGCAGTACACCGGCACGACCGGCGAGATCGACAACTGCCGGTTGGGGGTGTTCCTCGCCCACGCCTCCGGCGAGGGAAGGTCGTAGATCGACCGGGCAGCCGGGGCCGGGTGCCGTTCTCGCGGGTGACCGCCGACGAGACCTACGGGCAGGCCCAGCCCTGCGCTCATGGCTGGAGGTCGGCGGCATCCCGTACGTGATGGCCGTACCCCAGTCGTCCCGGTGCGGTCCCCACGGGCTCCGCGAGCACGACTGGTCCATCATCCAACTCTCTGATGGAACCGCCGGTTCGAGGCCGGTGGGCCGTTTCGCCTTCGCCGGAGCTCGGGCCGACGGCGAGCCGGCGAGATTGGGTTCAGGGACCGGCACGACCGGTGGCGGGACGCTCGAGTGGTCGAGAGCACGGAGCGGAAGGACTGTCCGGGGCGGTGTGGGCCTACACCGCCCCGGACAGGGCGCGGCCGGCTAGGGGGGCCGGCCGCAGGATCCGGTGCCCGTGCGCGGGGGACGACACGAGCGCACCGGAAGATCGGCGTGGTGGCCGTCAGGACGGCGGTTCCGACGACGGGTCCAGCGCATAGCGCGTGCAGGCGACCAGGTGGGAGAGGGTCGGCCGGCGGACAAGCCGGCCGAACATGGCGTTGAAACGGTCCCGTCCGTCCTCGCCGACGAAGCGGTCCGCGACGGAGGCCAGCATGGTCAGGAACTCAAGGGAGTTGCCGCCGAGACCGTGGAAGTCGGCGTCGTCGGAGATCTGCTCGGGGGAGCGGCCCAGGATCTCCGCCCAGACTGCGGCGACGGCGGCCGTGAGAGGGGCGTGCCCGTCGGTGGCGGTGTCGATCGTGTCCCCCTGCCGCGGTCGGCGGCGGAACGGATCGGGCAGCGAGCGCAGGTTCACCTTGCCGTTGAGGGTATGTGGGATCTCGTCGACGAAGACCGTCGCCGCGGGGAGCATGTACGGCGGCAGCGTGGCGGCCAGATGCGCGGTGAGCGCATCGGCGGTCACCTCCGCGGCGCGTACCACGTATGCGGCCAGCGACTTGTGCTCGCCCGAGGGCCGCGCTGCGACGACGGCGTCGGCGACAGCCGGGTGCGCCCTGAGCACCCGCGCGATTTCGGCAGGCTCGACCCGGTGCCCCAGGATTTTGGCCTGGTCGTCGACGCGGTCCTCAAACACCAGTTCGCCACCGGGCAGCAGGCGGGCGATGTCCCCGGTGCGGTAGACGCGGGTGCCGTTGGCCAGCTGGACGAAACGTTCCGCCGTCAGATCCGGGCGCCCTCGGTAGCCGCGGGCCAACTGTCCTCCGCCGATGCAGAGTTCCCCGGAGTCGCCCGCGCCGACGAAGCGGCCGTTCGCGTCCAGCAGATGAACCGTGCAGTTGTCCGTCGGCACGCCGATGGGTACCACCGGGCCGGTGTCGGCCTCGGGGTCGAACCGGTGCCGGGTCATCATGATGGTGGCTTCGGTCGGACCGTAGGCGTTGATGATCTCGCAGTCCGGGCCGAAGACCTCGCGCGCCTCATGGGCCGTGGAGGTCTGCAACTGCTCCCCGATCACCACCACCGAGCGGAAGCCCCTGGGCCGCAGGCCGAGTCGGTTGATCAGCACTAGGTGCGAAGGCGTCAGGGTCAGTGCGTTCGCACCGGATGTGGTGAGCAACTCACCCAGCATCGCCAGGTCGATGGCGGCGGGCCGCAGCACGACCGTGCCACCGGCCAGCAGTGGCAGGAAGATGCTGTTGCCCGCGAGGTCGAAGCCCAGCGAGGCCAGCAGGGGCATGCGGGTGTCGGCGTCGATGCCGAAGTCCCGGATCGCCCAGTCGGTGAAGTTCCGCACGCTGCCATGCTCGACCTCCACGCCCTTGGGGCGGCCCGTCGAGCCGGAGGTGTAGATCACGTAGGCGAGTTGGTCCTCGCGTATCTCGGCCTCTGGCAGGTCCGGGTCGGCTGAGTAGTCCACGCCCTCGATGGCCAGCGGCGCGCAGCCGCTGGGGAAGCAGTCCCGCCGGTCGTACGGTCGTTGTGCCAGGCAGACCGGCGCGCCCGCGTCGGCCAGCAGATCGGCGATCCGCGCGTCCGGGTTGCGCGGGTCGATCGGCAGGTAGGCCCCGCCCGCCCGCAACACCCCCCACACCGCGACCATCGACGCCACCGACCGGTCGCCGAGCACCCCGACCACCGTCTCCGGCCCGACACCGTGCTTGCGCAGCACAGCGGCCAACACGGCGGTTCGTCGCTCAAGTTGACGGTAAGTCAGTTGCTCGTCCGGCCCGTCGAGCGCGAGCGCATCCGGCTGCGCATTGGCCCGGCGCAGGAAACGACGCACCACATCGGTGCGGTCCGGATGTACGACGGCGGTGTCGTTGCCCGCCCACCGACGGTGCGCGGCGGGGGACAGCTCCTCCTCGACCCGGTCCAGCAGAGCCTCGATCCGCTCGGCCGTCACCGCCCCGTCCCACCAGGACAGAGTGATCTCTGTGTGCAGGCCGACCTCCAGCAGATTCAGCTCCGGGGCGCTGGTCGGCACCGGTCGGGACAGCATGAACGCGGTACGCGCGGTGAACCCCGGCGCGCTCAGCAACTCGGGCTCGACGCGCCCGGCGTGCGAGAGGCCGGCGTCCGTCGGGAAGGACTCCTTGCCACGGGCGGTCTCGTCGACGGTGGTGATGTATGTGCCGAGTGTGGGCAGCGGAGTGTCGAGCACCTCGGGCGGCGGAACGTTCCGCAGGTGCTCCCTGTCTTTGATACCGCGCAGCAGCCGCTCGTGCACCGCCTCCCAGCCCTCGGCCGAGGCGACCTCCAGAGTGAGGCCCAGCGCCAGGCTCGCCGTGCTACGCACGTCCGGCACCGAATGCCGCAGGTCGACCGGGATGTAGAACGCGGCCGGGCGGTCCTCTTGGATCAGTTCCGCCAGCACGGCCGCCAGCCGTGCCACCACTCCGGGGTGGGTGCCCTGCAGGGTGCGCCGCGCGCAGACCGAGCGGGAGCGGTCGGTCGGTTCGCATGGCCCCATGATCGGGGGTTTGTCGTGCGGCGGCAGAGCCAACTTGTCGGCATCCGGAGTCGCCTCGAACACGTCCCGGTCGCTGACCGGATCGGGCGCGCCTAGGGGCTGTTCCCCGCGTAGCACCCTGAAGACATCCTCAGCCCAGGCCAGGAGGCCTCGTGCGTCCATCACCGCGTGGTGGGCGCGGAACGCCACCGCCGTCCTCTCGCCGTGCACCAACATCACCCGGCAGAACGGCACATCGGGACCCGACAACAGGGCTTGCAGCTCGGGCAGGTTGGCCAGATCGGTGACCCCCGGTCCCTCGGCCTCCACCACCAGCACCGGCGGCGGGGTACCCCCGTCCACCCAGGATTGCTCCTCGTGTACCAGCCGGGACCCCGGACAGACATCGGACGCGACGGCGACGGCCTCGGCGAGCCGAGCCCGGTCGATGGGGCCATCGCCCTCAACCACGACGCTGAGGGTGGGACTGAGCTCATCGGGGTGGGCGAGGAACCACCACTCGGTGGGTGAGATCGGCCGACGGAAGGCGCCGGGGCGCGCCGACGGAGCGGCTTCGGAAACAGGCTGGGGCATGAGGTTCTCGGCTCCTCGGTCGGCCGGGGCAGGCGCGGCAGATCAGTCGAACAGCGGGTACTGCCGCAGGGCGTGCTGGGCCGGACGACTGATCACCTTCGGGCTCCTCCTGAAGTTGCCGACGCCCTGCGAGGGGGGCTGCCGAGCGAGACTATCAATGAGGCCGGGGCGTGTTTCGCTCAGTGCAAACAAGCGGGCCCTGCATGGTCGTTGGGCACCATTCGTGGGTCAGGCCGAGGCGAGGACGGCGCGCAGGTGCTTGCCGTTGGCCATGATGGCAACGCGGAGCAGCAGTAGCCCGCAGATGCCCTGCTCGATCTTCATCCACATCGGGAAAGTGCCGGGCAGGCTGATGATCGCCACGATGGCCACCAGCATGACGATGGATACGATCCGCACCCTGAGGAGCCCCTTCCGGTTGCCGTGTGCCGCACTGGCGGCGAAGGCGTACGTCATCATGCCGCTGGCGACGACGATGGTGCCCCGTACCCACACCGCGTCATTCACCAGCGAACTGTGGTGGCGGAGCAGGTAGATGGCCCCCAGGGTGAGCACGCTGAGCAGGAGGTAGCCCCCGACCAGGCGCTTGATCCCACGAAGTGTCTCCTGAGCGTGCGGATCGGCCACCCGGTTCTTGGTCTTCATGGTGGGCATGAGCCTTTCGTTTCAGGTCGGGTTGTCGCTTCGGAATCACCATCGCAGCGCACCATGTCTGCGGGCATCGACCGGCCGGACAGAGGTCGCGCCTCCTCAGGTGGACCTGCGAACCTACCAGGCGGTGAAGAGAATCCACTGATCAGTTGATTGACAGACATGCCGTTGGCCGGGTAATGGGCGTCTGCAGTTGAACCGGCAGTACGAGTGAGCGCCGAGGACGGCCTGTGCGACGTGCTGACGGCGAAGGACTTCACGGAGGAGAACACCGAAACCCTGCTCGGCGCGGCCCCCGGGTCTCATCGCCGAGCAGGTCTTGCAGATCCGGGCGCACGTGATCAAGTCGGCACGCCTGCCGGTAGCCCGTCCGCGTTCTGCAGGCCGGTGCCCTGACGCTCGTATGACGCTCCCGGGGTTCCGGTGACCGTCGGAGGATCTGTCAGACGCGTCTGACCTGCTGTTTCTCCGAGATCGCCATTGCCGACGTATTTTCGATGACGCATCATGTGGAGTGCGTTGTGGTGCTGGAGAAGGCGAACAAGGGCGCCTGACCTGCGGTTTTTCCCATGCGCATTATGTGCGGTGTGGGCGTTACGGGCGAAATCTTGACGCTGAAATGACGCTTGTGACGCTCATTTGACGCTCGTTCTGATGGCCCGTCAGGCGTGTTGTTGGGCTGGTCAGGGCATCTGAATGGGCTGGGTGGCAGAGGTTTTGACTGCAGGGACGCAGGCTCCATGAGAAGGCCATGACGACGCGAGTGATCGTCTCCAGAGCGCCTCGGCCTGTTCAGGTTGCTGACGCCCTCGCCGGTCGTGTCGGAGGTGGGGAGGCTGGGCCGTGGTGCCGGTATCGCACAACACCGCGGCCCAACGGGTCGACGTGGGCGAATAGTGTTACGGAGTGTCGGGCTGGTCCCGGCAGATCGCGGAGAAGTCGCAGGCGGCGCAGGTGTCGCACCACGAGGTCTTGCGAGGCATGTCGTTCTGGCGGAGTTGATCCCCGGCCTTGGCGATCTTGCCGGAGATGCCCTTCAATAGGGCGTCGTTGACCTCCTCGCGGCTGCTGCGGCTGCCCTCGTCGAGGTTGAGGACCTCGACCAGGTCGGCGCGCTTGCCGCTCAGCTCCTCGTACCCTGCGACGTAGATGTGCAGTTGATCGCGGGTGACAGTCTCAGCCTGGGCGCGCTCCTTGGACTTGAAGTCCACGATGGATCGCTCACCGGTGTCGATCCGGCGGATCAGGTCGATGCGTCCGTTGACCGTCACCCCTGGCGTGAAGTGCACCTCCACCGGCTGCTCGGAGTGCTCGGTGAGGGCCAGTCGCGAGCCGTTTTCGCGGAGGTAACGGCGGACGGAGCGGATGGCTGCGTTGCGTAGCTGTTCCTTGAGCGGATCCGGTGCGAACGGAGCGTGCAGGTGCCGGTCGACGAGCGCCTCCACCTCCGTTGTGTCGACGATGTCGCCCTTCACGGCACGCTTGTGCACCTCGGCCATCACGTCATGGAGCGACTTGCCATACCCGAGTTCCTTCTGCAACGGCGAGTCGAACCCGTACAGGAACCGCAGCTTGAACTGGTACGGACATTCGAATAGGTACTTCAGCTCGCTGAAGCTGAATACGATGTCGGGCGTGTTGGCCAGGGGGGTTGAAGGCAACCGGTTCAGGGTGGACTCGTCGGGCCTGGCAGCCTCCCGGGTCAGGACGTAGGTGTTGCGGGTCGCCTCGGCGAAGAACTGCGACTCCCGCTGGTAGAGCTTGCCCGGCCCGGGAGAGAAGGAGAGAGCGAGGTACTTCTGGGAGCGGGTCGCGGCCACGTAGAAGAGTCGGCGCTCGTCGTCCTCGCTGCCGCGGTAGCGGTCGGCGTCGTTGACGGCGGACTCTGGGACGATGTGGAAGACACCGAGTCCACCCTGCCGTTTGCTGGGGAAGCGGTTGCGGCGCATACAGGGCACGAATACCGCCGGCCACTGCATGCCCTTGGCCTGGTGGACGGTGGCGATCGTGACGGCGTCGGGTCGGGCGTATCCGGCGTCGGCGTCACTCTCCTCGTAGTAGTCGCCGGCCTGGTGCTCCAGCCACTTGGCGAAGGTGGCGAACCGGTCGGGTGGGCTGCTGAGGAAGTGGATGCGCTCGTAGTCACCGATGGCGGTGCTGAATCGTCCCAGGTTGTAGAAGGCGAGTTCGCTGCGCTCACGGCCGACCTCGGCCGTGAGGTGTTCCTCGCGGACGCCGACCTCGCCCAGGAAACGCTGGTAGGTGCCCTGGATTGTGTAGGTGTCCCAGGGCATGCCCTCCGCCCAGCCGCGGGCCTCGTCGAGGATCTTCACGCCGCGCTTCAGGGCCTCCTCGCGGAGCCCGAGCCGGGCGTCCGTCCAGGCGGTGACGACGGCGTCGCCGTCGACGGTTCCGGTGATGTAGTCGAAGCAGGTCTTGGCGGCCTGGACCTCGGGCGTCTGGAACAGGCGGCTCAGGCCCTTGATGATGTAGCGGATGCCCCGGGCGCGCATTTCCGTGACCAGCGGGTCGGCGTCGCCCGACACGCTGCGGAAGAGGACGGCGAAGTCCGAGTACGCCAGGCCCCGTGGCGGCGCGCCGGCACGGTCGCTGAAGGGCAGGCCGATCATCCACTCGATGCGATCGCAGATCCATACGGCCTCCTCCTGCGGCGTACCGAAGGAGACGGCCAGCAGGTCGCCGCGGTCATAGCTCTGGTGACCACTGGCGGTCATCGACTTGCTCAGCCGACGCGATGGATCGATGCCCTCCACCACCCCGCGTGCAAGGTCCACCACCGCCGTGGACGAGCGGAAGTTCTCGTTGAGCGTCACGGTCTTGGCGCTGCTGTGGCGGGTGGCGAACGTCAGGATGTTGTTCACCGCACTTCCGCGCCACTGGTAGATCGTCTGGTCGTCATCCCCCACGACGCACAAATTCGCGCCGAACTGGATGAGGCCGGCGATCAATTGCTCCTGGACGGGGTTGGTGTCCTGGTATTCGTCGACTACGACGTAGCGGACCGTGTCCTGCACGTGGGCGCGCAGATTGACCACGGGTTCGGTGGCCGGCCCTCCCGTACTCGGAGGCGGGAGCAGCAGGTCCGCGGCGAGGCGGAGGATTTCGCTGTAGTCGAGGTAGTGAAGGCGCTGGAGCAGCGCCCGGTAATTGCTCATGCCGGCGAGCACGTCCGACGGCAACTCGGCATGGTCGATCTCGTCCTCTCGGAGCATGCCCAGAACCCGTTGGTAGAGACGGGAGTTTACGTACCGCTTCATCGGGCGGGTCGGCTTTCCCTTGGTGCGGATCTGTGTCGTCGTCAAGCCGCTAACACGGCTGTTGCGGTCGATCAGGACACGAGCCTGCACATCGCTGAGGACGGTGCATTTGAACGTTTCCGGTACCTGGGACTGCAACATGCTCAAGGCATAGCCATGCATGGTGCCGACGAAAAGCTCGGCCAATCCACGGACGTCTCCCAGTTCCTCTCGGACGCGAGAGACGATGCGTTGCTTCAGCTCTCCGGCGGCCCGGTCGGTGAACGTGAAGGCGACAATGTGCCGCGGCTCCACGCCCGGCTGCCGGAGCAACTTCACGACCCGCCGGGCGATGACTTCGGTCTTTCCCGATCCAGCGCACGCGATGATTCCAAGGTGCTGGTCCACGGTGTCGATCGCCGCCAGCTGATTCGAGGTCAGTTGCACCGAGGTGCCTCCACTCGTCACGTCGGGGACCTGCTCCCCGAACGACGAACTGTGTACCAAGCAGCACTGACAGTCAGTTCATCACTCCAGCACCTTCTCTGTCACTAGTTCGAATTTTGCTTGGTGCGCCTGCCGGGCAATCGGCCTAGTGAGCTCGGATTATTCCCATCGGAGACGCATAGGTCGACTCACTCCAATGTGGGTGCATGTTCGAAATTCATCTCTGTTGAGTTCGATGCGCCTGACGGGGTGATCACGCAAGCGGCTGGGACTGGGGGGGGCGGTGGGCGCTGCCAGGATCCGGTAGAACGCCAAGACGTCCTCGATTGCAGCGGCGCGAATGCGTTGAAACAGCGAGTTCGAGGAACGGGTCGTAAGTCCTTGCGGGCATACGGCTGAGAACGCGGCCGGGTAGTGGTGCGGGCGACGCGGTGTCGACCGTATCGTCGGCCTTCCGGACGTCCGAGAGATCGTCGTACAGCGCAAGCGAGTGCCGGGAAATGCGAACGAGGGGTCAGGAAGGCGCTGTTATTAGAAGAACCCCCACTCCATCGCTACCCAATAGGCTCTGACCTGTGATGTTCTCGGCCGCTGACGAGGTGTCATGGATCTTGTGGGACGCATGTGGGATGGGCGGGGATCTGGGACTCGTGGAATGCGGATGATCTGAGCGGGCTTATGCAGGGTCTTATGCCGCCTTCGCGACTCGGAAGCGTTGGGTGGAAATAAACGTGCCTCTCTTCGGCGTTGTCGCTGTCGAGTCAAGGAGGGGAAGGTGTCGGGCCTGAAGCTGTTCCACACGACGACGAGCGGTGTGACCGAGGTCGTGCCGCGTCTCGCCGAGGTTGAGGCGGATGTGCAGGACCTCATCGAGGCGCACATGGAGACGATGCTGGGCGTGAAGTTCCTGGCGAGCGAGTACGTCATCGACTGCGGTGACGCTCCCGGCCGGATCGACTCACTGGGGGTCGACGAGAACAACGCGCCCACGGTGATCGAATACAAGCGCGACAGAGACGCAGGCGTGATACATCAGGGCCTCTACTACATGGCCTGGCTGATGGACCACAAGGACGCCTTCCGGAACCTGGTCCGCGACCGTCTCGGGGCCCCGGCCGCGTCCCAGATCCTGTGGAGCAGCCCCCGGCTGATCTGCGTCGCCGGCGACTTCACCCGTTACGACGCGCACGCCGTACGTGAGCACCGGCGCAGCATCGACCTGGTCCGCTACCGCTTCTTCGGCAATCACCAGATCGGCCTTGAGACCGTGGCCTCCGTCACGGGGCACTCGGCCACGACCAGGCGGGGCCGCCGGCGCGCGGCCGGGCTACCGCCTGTCCGCAGGCAGGCCGGAGCCCTGGCGGAGCTGGCGCAGGCGGCCGATGAGGTGCTGCTCGGCCTCGGGGACGGCATCACCCGCATCCAGCGCAAGCAGTACGCGGCCTACCAGCGGCTGCGGAACTTCGCGTGCCTCTGCCCGCCGCAGCAGACCAAGCTCCTCGTCTACCTCAAGGCCGACCCGAAGTCGGTCGACCTCGTTCCCGGCTTTACCCGCGATGTGACGGGGGTCGGTCACCACGGCACGGGTGACCTGGAACTGCAGCTGCGCACGGAGCGGGACCTGGAGCGTTCCCTGGAGCTTTTCCGCCTCAGCTACGCCGCGGCGTAGCAGGCCAGCCGACGGGCACAGTCGTGCGTGGCCGGATGGCCGACGCGTTGTACCCCGGAACTCGCCTAGTCAAGCGAAGGCGCGCTCGCAACCCGACAGGTCTTGTCCAGGCCGGAGCCGTGCGGAGGCCGCGTCGGGCGGGCTTCGGCGGTGGTTCCGCGTTTGCGTACCAGTCGCCCGTATGTGTCGAAGCCGTAACCACGGTCTGTGCGACGTGCCGCCTGGGCGGCTGCCAGGGCATGAACGTCGGGCTCATGCGGGTGTGGCGCTGGCACCGTCGGTGTGATGGCAGACGTCGATGTGTGTTGTCAGTGGTGACTTCTATGTTCGTCTCGGTGATTCAAGTTCGAGGTGGATCGGGGTAACGCTGTATGGCTGTTCGGAAGTTGTTTGCCCACAGCCGCAGTTGGGCTGGTGTGCGGCACTCGCTGGAGGAACATCTGCGGGGATCGGCTGCTCTGGCAGGGCGGTTCGGTGAGGTCTTTGGTTGTGGGGAGCTGGCTGCGTACCTTGCTTTGATTCACGATGTCGGTAAGGGGACGTGCGAGTGGCGAGACCGTCTTCTGGCCGTCGAACGTGAGGGCGGCGGACGGGTGGGGGTGGGGCACAAGCATGCAGGTACGTTTCTCGCCGACAAGTACACGCAGTTGCCCTTCGGGGCGGTGGTCTTCGGGCACCACGGTGGCATGCCGGATATGGAACAGCTCAAAGACGAGCTGCTGCGAGCGATGGCAGGCGGCGACGAAGCGCAGCGGGTGGCGGAGGCGATCCGTGCTGTGGAGGCGGTGGTGCCGGAGATCCACCCCGATCCGCGGCCAGCGCTCCCGACGTGGCTGGGGGCGCCCTCGGGGCAGGGGCGCCTGGGGCTGGATCTGTTGGTGCGGATGCTGTTCAGCTGTGTGGTCGACGCGGACTTTCTCGACACCGCGGCGCACTTCGGTGGCGCTGGGCTACGCCTGCGTGAGCCGGTGGATATGACGGCGTTGGTCGAGCGTTACGAGGTGCGGCGGGCGAAGTTGCTGGCCGACCGGGAGCCTTCTCCCGTGGATGCTCTGCGGCAGAGGGTATACGAGCAGGCGTGCGTGGCTGCCTCGGGACAGCCGGGCGTGTACGTGCTGCATGTGCCGACCGGCGGTGCCAAGACCATGGCTGCGGGGGCGTTCGCGCTGCGGCATGCGGCAGCGAATGGTATGGGCCGGGTGATCCTCGCGGTGCCTTTCATCTCGATCACTGAGCAGAACGCCGCCGTCTACCGCCGGTTGCTCGACCCCGACTCGTCCTCCCCGGAGGAAGCCGTTGTCCTGGAGCATCACAGTGCCGTGGATCTGGACTCAGAGGAGCGTTTGAAGGGCCTGACAGATGAGCAGCGTGCGGAGCTCCAGGCGCGAGCCCACACGGCGCGGCTGGCGGCGGAGAACTGGGACGCCCCGTTTGTGGTGACCACTACGGTGCGGCTGTTCGAGTCCCTCTTCTCGCACAAGCCGTCGCAGATGCGGAGGTTGCACCGCTTGGCCGGCTCCGTGATTGTGTTGGATGAGGTCCAAGCTTTGCCCGATCGGCTGCTGATTCCGATCCTGAGCGTCTTGCGGGGCTTGGTCGACCACTTCGGGGTCACCGTGGTGCTGGCGTCGGCCACTCAGCCCTCCTTCTGGAGGCTGCCCACGTGGGAGGGGCTGGAGCGGCGGAACATCGTCGACGATCCGTCCCGGCTGTTCGAGGCGCTGCGGCGAGTCGATTACGAATGGCGAACGGGCGATGATGTGTCCTTGGAGAGCATCGCGGCCGAGGCGGCCGAAAACGAGCAGGTGCTCACGGTGGTCAACACCACGAAGGATGCCGCACGCTTCCACCGCCACCTCGATGAACACGTTGCACTCGGCGCCGAAGTGCTGCATCTGTCGACTCGGATGACCGCTGGCCACCGTCGCGAAGTAATCGCCGAGATCAAGGAGTTGCTCGGCACCGGGCAGCCCGTGCAGGTGGTATCCACCAGTCTCATCGAGGCTGGGGTGGATCTGGATTTCCCGCGGGTGTACCGCGCGTGGGCGCCGGCGGAGTCACTGCAGCAGGCCGCGGGACGATGCAACCGCGACGGCCGCCTGCACCGCGGCACCGTCGTCATCTTCCGACCCTCCGACGGCAAACAACCACGCAGCACGTCCTACGATGCTGCCTTGAACGCCAGCGGCGCCCACTTCGGGCATGACCGGTCCGCTCCGGACGACCTGGAAGCCCTTGAGCGCTACTACCCCCTGCGCTACTCCCTCCAACAGGGGACCCCCGATTCAGGGCTCGGGGCCGAAATCGAGGACCTGCGACGCCGCCTCGACTTCCCCAAGGTCGACCGCAGCTTCCAGATGATCGAAGACGCCCTGAGCGCACCCGTAGTCGTCATCCGCCGGGAGACCGACAGAGAAGCCATTGAAACGGCCATCGCGCGACTTCGGGACACCGCCCGCCCTTGCGGCCCTGAGGTGCTTCGCAGCCTGCAGCCGCACACCGCTTCCCTGCCGCGCAGTGAGGCGGAGGCGGCCCTGCGCTCGGGCCTGGCGACGCCCATTACCGGCGGCCTGTTGCTGTGGGAAGGGGCGTACCACCCACAGCGTGGACTCGACCCGGACGCTCCCGAGGACCGGAGCGCATTCAATTACTGATGAGTGTTCCCCTTGGGCGCACCTGTTCGCGGTTGGCAGGGTGGTCTGCGTAGGACGTGGCACCATGGGTCGGAGCCGCCCCGCATGGCGGCCAATGCTCATGTTCTCCGGTAGGCCAGGAGACGGCGGTTCGCCGCCAAGGGGAGCGGCGGTCGGGCCTGGGGAGCCTCGGTGATGGCCGCCGTCGAGTCCGGTCACACACGTAATGGGGCGTGCTGCTAGGGCAGTTGTCTCAGCATGGCGGTCGCCTTCCTCGGCCGAGGGTCGCAATCATGTCGGTGGATGGGTGCTGCTCTGCACCACCAGGGTCCGCACCGGTGAGGGGCGGGGCTGTCAGCCCCGCCCCTCACCCGTGCCCCCCATCGAGCGAACTTCATCTCGAACACTCTTCACACAAGCTACCCATGGCCCAGCATCGCTTCCGACCGCACTGAACACTGGTAACAAAGCAAAGACCAATCCACCGACATGGAAGCTGCAACTGGAGGTGCCATGACCGCAATTACCTTGATCGAACCCGACAGTTCCGTGGTCACCGTGATCCTCGTCGTCGTGCTCGTGATCCGTCGACGTGCGGTGCGACTCCTTCTGCAGGTGGCCTGAACTGCCCTCATACACGGCGGTGTTGCCGGTTTACGGCCGACAGCGCTGCCGTTGTCAGTGGCCGCCGATACGGTTCGCAGTCGAGGTGGTGCCAGCGGCCAAGCAGGCGGCGGGCCCGCCAATGATGTTGTGCTGGGAAGGAGTTGAGGGTGGAGTCGGACACCACAAGGCGCCTCGGTCTGGCCGAGCGGCGCGGCAACGACGGCTGGGTCTATCCGGACTTGGTGGTGGAGGTGGCAGGTCCGCTGGCCTGCTTCACCCGGCCCGAGCTGAAGGTGGAGCGGGTCTCCTACCCGGTGATGACGCCCTCTGCGGCGGCAGGGGTGCTGGAGGCCATCTACTGGAAACCGGAATTCCACTACGTGGTTCGGGCGATCGAGGTGCTCAGGCCGATCGAATGGACGTCGATCCGCCGTAACGAGGTGAAGTCGGCGATTTCAGCCGCCGAGGTGGCGTCACTGCGCAAGGATCCGCAACGGCGCTACGACGTGGAAAGTGACCGCGATCAGCGCAACACCATGCTGCTGCGGGATGTCGCCTACCGCATTCGCGCTCAGGTGAAGCCTGCGGCGCACAGCCAGGGCGTGCCCCCTGCCAAGTACCGGGAGCAGCTGCGCCGCCGTGTGGACAAGGGGGCCTGCTTCTCCCAACCCTTCCTTGGCTGCCGTGAGTTCAGCTGCTCCTTCGGTCCCGCTTCCGATGCCCCGACCATCGACAGGGACGAAGAGCTGGGAGTGATGCTGCACTCCATCATCTATCCCAAGCACGGCCAGGGCAGCGGGGAGAAATACCGCTGGTTCCGCGCTCAACTCATCAGCGGGGTACTCAACGTTCCGGCGAAGCCTCTGGACGACAGCCAGGTTGCACTGCCCGGCGTCGGGACGCGGACGCCCGCGCGGGGGAAGTGACCGCATGTTGCTGCATCGTCTGACGGAGTACGCCGACCGAGCAGAGAAGCTGCCGCCACCGTACTACCGCATGAAGAAGATCCAGTGGGTACTGCGCGTACACGCCGACGGCACGACCGCCGACCTGTACGACCAGCGCCTACCCAAGGGGTCCAAAGAAAAACCACTGCAGACGCCAGCTCCGTATGTCTACCGATCGGGGAAGCTCCCGCCGCCCTCCCTGCTGGTAGACACAGCCCAGTACGTCCTTGGGGTGGCGAAAGTCGCGACCGACGGCAGTGTCAGCGACGCCGCCATCCAAGAGGCCCACCGCCGCCGGGACGACTACCGTGACCTGCTGCTGTCCTGGGCCGAACGCCACCCCGACGACCCGGGCGTCAGCGCGCTGGCCACATTCGTCTCCTCCGGCGGCCTGGCCCGGGTGAAGATCCCGCAGGAGTTGAACTCAACCGACACTGTCGCCGTGATGGATGCAGACTCCGGGTGGCTGCACCTTCGACCCTCCGCGCAGGAGGCGTGGGCGGCGCAGGTCCGCGCACGCAAAGCCAACAGCGGCATCATGGGCGTGTGCCTGGTATGCGAGGGCGAGGGCGCACTGCTCACCACCATTCCCGAAAGCATCAAGTCCGGTGCCATCCCCACCAGCGCAGTGGGCCGCGACGCGCAGTTGGTGAGTATCAATGCCTCAGCCCACGGCCGCGGCGGCGCCCTACAACTGGTCAACACGCCCATCTGCGAAACCTGCGGCTCCCGATCCATGGCCGCCCTCAACCTCCTGCTCGCCGACGACCGTCACCGACGGCGCGCCGCACAGTCGGTGACGGTGTGGTGGACCCGCCAACCCGCCGACCCACTCTTTGACACCCTGGACCATCCCACGCAGGAGACAGTCGCACGGCTTGTTGATTCCCTGCACGCCTGCCCCGACCCGATCACCGCTGAGCGTCTCGACCCCAACGGCTACTACGCGCTCACCCTCGCCCTGAACAACGCCCGGGTGGCCGTCCTGGACTGGCTGGACACCACCGTTGGGCGGCTGCGCAACCACCTCGGCGCCTGGTTCGAAGACCACAAGGTCTTCGACGGGTGGACCGGCTCCTACCGCTACCTGCCCCTGTGGCACCTCGCTCTGGCATCGGGCCGCTGGGACGACAAGGCCGGCAAGTACGTCCCCCGCAGCGCACCCCGCGGCCTGGAAGACGAACTGCTGCACGCCGCCCTGACCCGCGGACCAATGCCCGCCCGACTGCTGCCACACCTGCTCCAACGCATCCGCGCCGACCACCGTGTCGACGTCCCCCGCACCGCCCTGCTGCGCCTGACCCTCCACCCCAACCGCACCGACAAGGAGCAAACCGGCCCCATGCCCCGCCTGGACGACACCAATCAAGAGCCCGGCTATCTGTGCGGCCGCACCTTCGCCGTACTGGAAGCCATCCAGCGCTCAGCACTGCCCGAGATCAACGCCACCATCGGCGACAAGTTCTTCGGCACCGCCATGACCGCCCCCGCCGCAGTCCTCACCAACCTGCGCAATGGCGCCAACGGCCACCTCAAGCGCCTACGCCGCGACAAGAAGGGCACCTACTACGCCCTGGACGCACGCCTGGCCGACGCCTTCGCAGCCCTTGCCCACATCGAAGGCGGCATCCCCGTACTCCTGAACACCCGCCAACAGGCATGGTTCGTCCTCGGCTACGAACAACAGCGCGCCGAGGACAACGCCGCCCGCGCCGCCCACAAAGCCGCCCAGGAACAAAAACAAGCCGAGGCCGACAACACCGAGAGCACCGACGCCCCCGCCTAAAGCCGTCGCACACCCAACCGGCCCCACAACCTTCTTCACGACTCAGGAGCAACAGCACATGACCACAGCGCACCTCGACCCGAACCGCAAGATGGACTTCGCATTCCTCATCGAGGCCCGCGACTCCAACCCCAACGGCGACCCCGATGCCGGCGGCATGCCGCGTACCGACCCGGTCTCCGGCCAGGGCCTGATCACCGACGTCGCCCTCAAGCGGAAGCTCCGCAACACCGTTGCTCTCCTCAACGAGGACGCCAAACAGCCCGGCTACGACATCTACGTCGAGGCCGGAACCGCCCTCAACGCCCAACACGAACGCGCCTACGCCCCCGACGCCCTGGGCAACAAAGCCAGCCAGCTCGATGCCCGCCAGTGGATGTGCCAGACCTTCTTCGACGTCCGCATGTTCGGCGCCGTCATGACCACCGGCAAGAAGGACAAGCAAGCCGGCCGCGTCCAAGGCCCCCTCCAGCTCACCTTCTCCCGCTCGGTAGACCCCATCACCCCGCTCGAATACGGCATCACCCGCGTCACGCCCACCAAGCAAGAGGACGTCGACGCCGGAAAGAACACCGAGATGGGCACCAAACACATCGTCCCCTACGGCCTCTACCGCGGCGAAGGCCACTTCAGCGCCCCCCTCGCCGCCCGCACCGGCATCACCACCCAGGACCTGGAGATCTTCTGGCGCGCCTTCACCCTCATGTTCGACCACGACCGCGCCGCCGCCCGCGGCGAACTCAACCTCCGCGGCCTGTACGTCTTCACCCACGACGACAAGTACGGCAAAGCCCCCGCCCGCCAGCTCCTGGACCGCATCACCATCAAGGGCCCCGGCGACGCCACCGCCCGCGCCTTCACCGACTACCAACTCGATATCGCCGACACCGACCTCCCCGCCGGCGTCAGCCTCATCCGCCTCATCGGATGAACAACCCAGCCCTCCAAGGCGGCGGACGGGAGGACCAGGCCCAGGCCCCCCTCAAACCCTCGGTATCACCGAAGCGCAGCGACACCGAGACGATCTCGTCCTGTAACCCCACCGCTTTGGAACCACAAACACACACACGACACGCGAATCACGCCGAAGCAGAATGACCTCTTTGCGCATCTCTGCTGTCGCCTGCCGGGTAACCTCTTGGCCCCACCGTCGTGCCTTCCGCTGCTCAGGCGGCGTGGCGGTCGTCCTCCGGGGCGACCGAGGATCGCAACCACGTGCGTGGGGTGGCAGTGTTCCCCGCGGACCGGTGGCGGTCGTCCTGCGGGGCGACCGAGGATCGCAACGCCTGGGACACGTCGTTGGCGTTTGTCGCGCGGGCGGGTGGCGGTCGTCGTCCGGGGCGACCGAGGATCGCAACGACTGGCTGGGCCGGGCGGAGCTGACGTACTCCCAGGTGGCGGTCGTCCTCCGGGGTGATCGAGGATCGCAACACGTGCCCCATCATCCGCGTGGATCGCGAGGTGGGGGGTGGCGGTCGTCCTCCGGGGTGACCGAGGATCGCAACCGGAGAAGTGGGCGGCGGAGCAGACGGAGCGCGAGCGTGGCGGTCGTCCTCCGGGGCGACCGAGGATCGCAACGAGAACCCGCAAGACAAGGGCTACAAGGACGGCGACGTGGCGGTCGTCTTCCGGGGCGACCGAGGTTCGCAACGACCCGAAGAAGCGGGCCCGCACCAAGTGGCTCGGCGTGGCGGTCATCCTCCGGGGCGACCGAGGATCGCAACTACCCGCGCGAACTCGCCGCCCTCGTCCATGAGGAATGTGGCGGTCGCCCCCCGGGCGACCGAGTATCGCAACGAGGACGGAAGCCACGCGGCCACCGCGCGGATCACGGTGGCGGTCGCCCCCCGGGGCGACCGAGGATCGCAACAAATGGATGGGCGGCGGATTGGCAGCGATTTTGCTGGTGGCGGTCGCCCCCCGGGGCGACCGAGGATCGCAACCGGTCGAGGCCGACCCGCACGAGCAGATCGCCGCGTGGCGGTCGTCCTCTGGGGCGGCCGAGGATCGCAACATGATCGGCGTCACCAACGCCGGCAAGGGCCACACAGTGGCGGTCGTCCTCCGGGGCGACCGAGGATCGCAACGGGAGAGCCCCGTGCACGGCCTGCCACGGGCCGATGAGTGGCGGTCGTCCTCCGGGGCGGCCGAGGATCGCAACTCCAACATCGACCGGATCAACGCGGACCGCGCCCGCGTGGCGGTCGTCCTCCGGGGCAACCGAGAATCGCAACGGCCGTGGCGGGGTGGTCCCGGCGGGTGGCCGGCTGGTGGCGGTCGTCTTCCGGGGCGACTGAGAATCGCAACTTCAACCCACCAGGGTCTCCGTACGAGGGGATCACGGTGGCGGTCGTCTTCCCGGGCGACCGAGGATCGCAACCACAGCGGCATCACCAGGCAGTCCAGCCCGGCATGTGGCGGTCGTCCTCCGGGGCGACCGTGGATCGCAACGTCAGGTCGACCTGGTTGGGGTCGCCTACGAGGGAGTGGCGGTCGTCCTCGGGGCGACCGAGGGTCGCAATAACTACCCGGAGAAGGCAGGTCAGTTGGCAACGGCGTGGCGGTCGTCCTCCGGGGCGACCGAGGATCGCAACCCTGACACTGCCATGGCGTCCACCACCCGCGGCAAGTGGCGGTCGTCCTCCGCGGCGACCGAGGATCGCAACAAGGCCGCTGCGTCTGCCGTTGCGCCACCCGGGCCAATGGTGGTCGTCCTCCGGGGCGACCGAGGATCGCAACTTCTGGTTCAGGGGGTGGTCAACGTCCAGACCACCCGTGGCGGTCGCCCTTCGGGGCGACGGAGGGTCGCAACGGCTACGGGCACAGCAAGCCCCGGCCCAGCTACGCCGTGGCGGTCGTCCCTCCGGGGCGACCGAGGATCGCAACATGTCGCTGTTGCAGTGGCCGAGGCCGAGCGTGTGGTGGTTGTCGTCCTCCGGGGCGGCCGAGGATCGCAACACCTCGGCGGCGCCGGCCAGGCGGCGCAGCAGCGGGAGTGGCGGTTGTCCTCCGGGGCGACCGGTGAGCGCAACGTGACAACGTCGATGATGCTGGACGTACAGACCTCCGGTGGCGGTCGTCCTCCCGGGCGGCCGAGGATCGCAACAGCTCAGAGCCGTACTCCAGGTCGGTGAGCGGCAAGGGTGGCGGTCGTCCTCCGGGGCGACCGAGGATCGCAACTTCTGGTTCAGGGGGTGGTCAACGTCCAGACCACCCGTGGCGGTCGCCCTTCGGGGCGACGGAGGGTCGCAACGGCTACGGGCACAGCAAGCCCCGGCCCAGCTACGCCGTGGCGGTCGTCCCTCCGGGGCGGTCGGGGATCGCAACCTCGGTGGCGGCGTTCTTGGCGCCATGGTGGCAGTGTGGCGGGCATCCTTCCGGTTCGCTGGGGGCATGTCCCGCCAACACCGCATCTGTGGGCGCCTGCCGGCAGGTGCCGTCGCTCTCCCCGGGCGGTCGAGGGGCACGGGTGTCCCCATGGCCGGCCGGGACATCAGCGAGCAGGGGAGTGGCGGTTGTTCTACTGGGCGACCGAGGATCGCAACAGCGCCTCCCGGGACTGCCCGGCCTTGGCGTCCAGGTGGCGGTCGTCCTCCGCGGCGACCGAGGATCGCAACCAGATCTTGGTGGTGCCGTCCGGCATGAGATCTGCCGTGGCGGTCGTCCTACGGGGCGACCGAGGATCGCAACCTGCTCCGGCGCGAGACCGAGGGTCGCAATGCGCTGGCTGACGAAGTCGCTTCCGGACGGGCGGCAGTGGCGGTCGTTCTCCGGGGTGACCGAGGATCACAACGTCAGCCGTGCCACCGCAGCAGTCAGCACGGCAGAGTGGCGGTCGTCCTACGGGGCGACAGAGGATCGCAACAGTGAGACGGAGGTGCACACGACGAATGCGACGATGGTGGCGGTCGTCCTCCGGGGCGACCGAGGATCGCAACGAGCGCGGTGCGAGACGTGACGACCCGGCGAGCAACGTGGCGGTCGTCCTCCGGCGCGACTGAGGATCGCAACGACGTCGCCGGCGCACACGGCTGCCGATCGACGCGGGTGGCGGTCGTCTTCCGGGGCGACCGAGGATCGCAACCTGTCGGTGGGTCATGGATGCGTCTCCAGTGGGGCTGTGGCGGTCGGCCTCAGGGGCGGCCGAGGATCGCAACAGGAACGCCCGCAGCACCAGCGACACATCCCCGCCCGGTGGCGGTCGTCCTCCGGGGCGACCGAGGATCGCAACTCGACCACTGCCGCGATGGCGAAATCGGGCCGCCAGTGCCCACTCACCGTCGATGGCGTCCCGGAGCCGGGGCATGATTTCGACGGTGACTCCTTCGGCGATCAGCTCCCGGGCGGCTTTCGCGGCCCAGTAGGGCTCGTCGTGGTCGATGCGGGCGAGGACCAAGGTGTTCTTGGCCAGGACACTCCAGTTGGCGGCCTCCAGGCCGACGTGGGGGATATGGGCCTGGGGGACGGTCAGCGTGGCGATCACGGCGCTGCGGTGCGTGGGGTGGGCGTCGAGGCGGACGTGTGCGTCGATGGGAAGCGGTGTCACCAAGGGGTCTTCTCTCTGCCGGTGGCCGGGTCAAGGGGCCCGGCCACCGGCGGGTTTGCTGTCAGCGGGTGAGGCGTGCGGTGGGTGGCGGCGGAGCCGTGGTGCGCGGCGGACCGGCCCGGGGCGCCTTAGTGGACTCGGTGCGCGGGGGCCGGCTCTGCGGTGCGGGTGAGGTGGCGTGCTGCCACCGGACACGTATGGCGGACAGTCCGGCGAGCGCGCGGCGGCTGCCGGTGATGAGTTGATGGACGGTGTTGGCCTGGTCGTTGGTCAGTACGCCCAGCCGCAGTCCAACGGCGTGTGCCTGGCCGAGCAAGGCCCGTCTCAAGATCCTCTCGCCCCAGTAGTCGGGTGAGCCGACCGGTTCGGATACCAGAGCCATCAGGTCGGCGGGTGCGAATTCTGCGGTGAGCAGCTGCTGGTGCTGGGCCTCCCACAAAACCGTCACCGGATCAACGGCAGCACCGCGGCGGGCGAGGGCGGTCAGGCACCGGTAGAGCTGTCCGTGCAGGGGGAGCGCGAAGTCCTCGGGCTGCAGCCACCGCATGAGATGGAGGCCATCCGGATGCGCGGTCGCGGTGGCGAGCAGCAGACGTTCCTCGTCGAGGGCTTCTTCTCCGGTCCCACGCGGTGGCGGCGGCGCGGCAGGGGTACGGGGCAGGGAGCCGGGGTGTGCGGCGTAGTGCGTGGCGAGTTCGTCGAGGTAGAGGCTCAGGGCATCGGTTTGTGCGAGGACAGTGACGGCCGGGTTCGGCAGGGTGGTGTCGGTGGCGGACTGGCACAGCCGGTCGGCGTGCTCGCGCAGGGTGCGGCGAGCGTGATCGACACGGACCATGCCCGCGTATGCCGTGGCGTGCTGGGGCCGAGGGCAGCTTTGGATGAGGGTATGCAAGTAGGAGGCGGTCAGCCCCGGCGCTTCGCGCCGCGCCCTGCTCAGTACGGCGTCGAGCCAGGTGGCGTCCTTCGCATGGTCCTTCGGGGCGGGGACCGGGACGGTGCGCATTGCGGTGAAGAGCACGCCGTGGGTGTGATTGCCGAAGTGGTGCGGTTCCAGGAGGCCGATGGTCTTCAGGCGGTGGGGTTCGAGCAGGAGGGCGCCGAGCAGAGCTTGTTCGGCGTAGTGCACGGGTTGCGGTGGTGGCAGGTCGTCCAGGTCGTTGCCCTCGTACGGGCCGGCGGGGTGGGGCATCAGGCGGCCAGGGTGAAGTCGTCGGGGTTGAGGGTCTTGCCGATGTGCGGGGCGAGGAGGTGGGCGGCGAGGCGGGGCGGTACGGCGTTGCCGATCTGGCTGAAGACCTGACCTTTGTTGCCGGCCCAGGGGTAGTCGGCGGGAAAGGTCTGGAGAATGCCGGCTTCGCGGGCGGTGATCCGGATCGGCGCCGGGGCGGCCGGTGATTCCACGTCCCGGGCAGGCGGGGCCGGGGGCTCGGCGACCCAGGTGCACTCGTTCGAGCGGTGCCCGAAGAACAGCGTTCCCGCAGGCTCGGACAAGGGCCGGACGGTGGCGTGGGCCTGGTTGTTACTCCGCAAAGACCACGACCAGCCAGGCACCGAAACGAGACGATCCGCTGCCTGTTCGCCCTGGGCACTGGGCCGGGCGGCAGGGTCGGCTCCTTCCCGACCGGAGGGCCGAAGGCGGTTGTCCGGGTGGGGTGTCCAGGTGCCGCGGTCGCGTGCGGTGGACAGTGCCTTCCGGGAGCCGGAGGGGAAGGGCTCGGCGCCGCCGCCGGGACCGCCGCCGGCGCAGACGGTGGGCACGGGCCGGTCGGTGGCACCCCAGCCCAGGGCCTGCGCCATGCTGACCCAACGGGCGCGGCCCGGCCCGAACAGCCCCTCCGGCTCCGCGATTTGGGCGTGGGTCGGAGGGGGTGGCTGGACGGTGCGGACGCGGGAGGCGAGCAGGATCGCCCGCCTCCTCGTCTGGGGAACGCCGTAGTCAGCGGCGTTGAGGATGCCGGTCCACACCGAGAACCCCCAGGCCCGCAGGACGGCGGCGTACTGGCGCCACAGCGGCAGCACGTCGGGTACTTCCTCCATGGCAACCCACTCCGGCTCACCGGCCACGTTCAGGGCGCGGAGATAGCGCATGGGTTCGGCCGCGAGCAAACTGCGCTCGTCCCGGCAGGCGGCCAGGAGACGTTCACGGGAGTCGCGTCCGGAGGCGAGGTCTGCGACCGCCTGGTGGACCAGCGGCTGGTCGATCAGCCCGAGGCGCTTGCCGGCCATCGACCATGCCTGGCACGGCGGGGACGCGATCAGCCCGCGCGTCCGGCCGATGACGGGCCACGTCGGATACAGCGCCACGTCGGTCCGAATCGTCAACTGCCCAGCGGCATTACGCGTTTTGCAGGCCCACTCGTCCCATTCCAGGCCGAGGTCCTGCGCGCCCAGGACGCCCAGGGCTCTGCTCCAGCCGCCCGGCCCCGCGAAGAGGTCGAGTATCAAGCGGCCAGCCCGAAGTCGTCCTGCGCCAGCGCGTCCGCATCCCCGCGGCATGCCCACGGCGAGCAGCCGTCCACGACGCCGTTCTCCAACTCGTCGGCCTCGCCCTCGCCGAGGCGCAGGGCTGCCCGTTCGGCAGCGGTGACGTGGTCGATCGGCGCCTCGCTCAGCGGGACACGGGAGCGGTGCAGGAATGCCTCGCCCAGCAGCCGGTTACCGGATGCGTTGGCGCGGGCGTTTCCCTGCCGGATGGCCGCGTTGAATTCGACGACGTCCGCCCACTCGGACGGTGACGTATCCCTGATGTGCCGCCACTGCGCATTTCCGTGGAACGGGCACCCGAGACAACTCGACTTCGGTGTTTCGGCAAGTCCGCGCGAGGTCAGATAGCGGACGCAGTCCGCCCTGCTCCAGCCAAGGTCAAGAAGCGGGTGCCGATTGTGCATGTACTGCACGTCGGCGTCCTTGGCCCTGTGGAACTCATCGGTGCTGATTCCCACCCACTGCTCGACGAACACCCCCTTGGGGATGCGCGAAGGGTAGGGGTGCCCGAGTAGCTCACGGACGGTCTTCTTTATCGGTTTTACCTTGTATTCGCCGGTGCACTGCCTGCGGGTCATTCCCGGACGCCCGTCCTTGTTCAGGATGTGGAGTGGCATGGAAGCGAATCGGTGATCCGGGTTCAGGGCATCGTTGCGAATGTTCCCGGACGACACGCGCAGAACAGGTATGCCGGCGGGCTTGGCTATCTCCTGTTCGAGGCGGTCGAGATGGGCATATACGGCTTTGGGTTCCCAGCCGGTGTCGGCGAAAATCGCGTAGTCGACCTTCGGGAGGATTCCCTCGGCGGAAAGGGCGAGAAGGGTGCTGGACTGAACTCCCGCGCCCAGGGAAAGGGCGCGGAATCGGGGCTGGTCTGAAATGGTCTGTCCTGGGAGTGGGGTACGGGGGCAGGCCCTCAATGCGGCTGGTGCGTCAGTGGGCTGGGCGGGACCAGCCGGTCGCGGTGTATGGCGTGGTAGAGGGCGGGGATGCGGTCGAGGAGGTCGGTGGCCGACTCGATGAACTGCGGCGGCGAGGGGCCGACGAGGACCACCCGCTTTGAGACGGCGTCGGCTCGGCGGCGCCGGTTCTCCACGGCGCGAGCAAGGGCGGCGGCCAGTTCGGCGCCCGCGTCCTGGGCGGCCTTGGCGATATGCGCGACCCGTTCGAGGAGCAGCAGCTCCGCCGAGGTGGTGTGCGGCCTGAGCTGTGCGAGGTGGCGGAACAGATACAGGGCGGTGTCGGCGAGGTCGTGGGTCTCGGTGATCCACGTGGCCAGCGCGTGCGCGTGGTCGGTGGTGCTGGTGCGCAGGGCCCGGTGCAGGGCCAGGGCGTCGGCGGTGATCCGGTCGAGGGTCTGAGCCGGGGTGGGGCGATCAGGCACGGGGCTCCGTGGAGGTGGGCGTGGGCAGGGCCTGGGCGAACGCGGCAGTCACGTCGGCAGCTCGATCGGGGGCGGTGGCCAGGGCACGTACGACGGGGGTGCCGATGACGACGCCGTTCACGACCGGGGCGACGCGCGCAGCGAGGGCGGGGGTGGAGATTCCCACGCCCGAGACCACGGGCAGCGGGCTCACGGCGCGAAGACGCTGGGTGAAGTCGGCGAGCGCCGGGACGTCGAGCGGACCGCGGTAGCCGGTGGGCGCCGTGCTGGCGGGCGCGTAGAGCCATCCGGAGGCGCCGGCGACCGCGGCCGGGAGGCGGGTGTCGGGGGTGGTGCGCGGGACGAGGCAGGGGGTGCGAAGGCCCGCCGCCCGTGCGGCGTCGTGCCAGCGGACCGCATGGCGGGCGGGCAGGTCGACGACCATCACGCCGGCGGCACCGGCATCCGCGAACAGGTGGGCCAGGTGCTCGGGCCCGTGACGGCGGACGGGCTCCCAGTAGGTCATCACGACGGTCGGCCGGAGGCCGGCGGCATGCTCGACGGCGCGGACAGCGGCATCGAGAACGTTTCCGCGTCGCAGGGCGCGGTGGTAGGCGGCCTGGATTACGGGGCCGTCGAGGACGGCGTTCTCGGTGGCCAGGCCGACCTCGAACAGGTCGGCATCTGCCTGCGCGAGCTGGTCGAGGTGACGGCGCTCGGTGGCCAACGGATGGAGGCCGGCGGGAACGAACACGCCCAGCGAGCAACGTGGTTGGGCAAGGAGGGCGTGGAGGGAATCGGCAGTGGTCAGGGGGAAGCCTTTCCCGGCGATGCTCTCGCCGGAGGTCAGCGGCGGCGCCCGGCGAGTGGAGTCGGGAGCGCGGGCGGTGCGGCGGTGTGTCGCGGTTGCGGGCCGGGCGGCGCGGGCGCGGCGGGAGGGCTGCTGAAGGCGGGTGCGACGAGGTCGAGGCTCTGGGCGACCTGCTGCGCCTGGTCGTGAGCATCACGGAGCCGCTCGGCGACGTCGTCGGGTAGCCGGTCCCACTGGGCCCGGTACTGGTAGCGCTGGATGATCTCGGTGGCGTTGCGCAGCTGCTCGGCGAGCTGTTGCAGGATCGCGGTCTGCTGCTCAGGAGCGGTCGCGGTGTGCGTGGCCTGCAAGAGCCCGTCGAGGGCGGTGGGCAGCGGCTCATCCTCCTCGGGGAGGCCGAAGAGGTGGGCGTGCAGTGCCTGGGCGACGCCCGTGACGGGTCCGCCTCGGCCGCGGTCGCGGTACTGGGCTGGAGCCTGTCGGCGAGCTTCGAAGCTGACGGTCACGTCACGGGGTGCGGCGCCGGGGCAGAGCTGGTCGGCGAGGGCTCGGGCGAGATCGTGTGCTGTGGGAGTGTCGGAGGGCGTCGTGGGACTCCGGGAGTTGAGGTCAGCGGGCCGCGGCTCGTGCCGCGGTCGCGGCTGGTCGGGCGGGTGGGCGTGTTGCGGCGGGTGCGGTGGGGCGGGGCCGGGCGAAGGAGGCGGCGAGGTCGCGGCGCCCGGCTGCGGTGAGGTGGACGCGCTCGTCGCGGAACCAGTCCGGGCAGTCCTCGCGCATCACCAGGCCGCGGCTCTCCAGGGCGCGGATGGTGCTGATGCTGACGCGGAGGTCTTCGCGGCGCAGGTAGGGCTTGTTGCTGGTGATCGCCACGTCACCGCGCGCCACCGCGCGCAGCGTGGTCTCCTGAGTGTGGGACAGGGCGGGTGGCTGGTATTCGGGTAGGAAGCCGCGGCGGCGACGCTCGGCGACGAAGATTTCAGAGGTTGCCAGTGCGTCCGAGGCGCCCAGCGCTGTGAGGCTCGTGACGAGGGTGAAGCGCCGGCTAGCCTCCTGGCGGGCCTGCTGTTCGGTCAGGACGGTCAGGAAGTCGTCGCCGATCTCAATGGGAAGCCCGGCGCGGGTGTTGTCGAGGATGTCGACGGCATCGAGGAGATGGTCGGCTGCATCGGTTGCCAGTTGGGCGAGTTGGCGCACGCGTGCATACACCGCGTGGATCGCGGGGCTGTGGTACATCGGCTGGGCGTTGAGGGTGTGCACGATGGTGAGCGCGGACCGGGCCAGATGTTGTGCCGATTCCGTCTGGGCGTTCAGCAGGGTGGTGGGGTTTGGACCGTTGAGCGCGAACCGAATGTGGGCGTCGTTGAAGCGGGTGAAGTCGGCGCCCAGCGTGAGGAGTTGTTCGGCGGGCTCAAGGGAGGTGGTCTTCTCGGTCAGGATGGCTCCGGAAGGTGGGGGAGTCAGCGACGGCGGCCGGGGCGGTCGAGCTGAGCGAGGGCGTGATGGACCTGGGGATTCACTGCGGTCCCACGGACTGGTGTGATCAAGGCGGTGTGCCCACGGCGTGTGCTGAGGGGGATGTCGGCGAATACCCGCTCCACCGCCATCGGCGCGGTCAGGTGGGAGAAGAAGTTGCGGACGAGGCACTCGGGGGTGTCTTGCGTGAAGGTGGCCAGCGGCGCCCCCTCGAAGTAGACGTGCTCGACCTGCCAGGTGATCTCCTCGCCGGGCGTGTGCTCTAGCCGGCAGTACAGGTCGGGCGAGGTGAGGAGGCTGTCCTCGGCGGTCCAGCTGTTCAGCTCGGCGATCTGGTTCAGCGGCATGTCCGTGATCGGGATGCGGTCGGCGTGACGGGCATCGCCGATCAGCTGGGGCAGTGCCTGGGTGACGGCGGCGACCGCCTCCAGGGGCGCCTGCCTGCTGAACACGGCTTCCCAGTACGGTTCATGGTGGGTCACCGTGAGCCACCGACCGAGCGGGTGCAGCGGGGCGAAGTCGACGAACAGGCTCCCGTCGGGGCTGTCGGCTGTGACGTGCCCGGTGGCGGCATCGTGCTCGTGCTTCCACTCGAAGAGGTGGACGAGGGGGCCGATCACGTCGGCGATCCGGTCGCCGGCGCCTGCCATGTACCGAGGCGAAACCATGACCCGGTCGTCGTGTGCGTACGGGCTCATCGGCGCACCTCCCGCTTCACTGCAACCGTGGGCATGCCGGTCGCCGCGGCTGTTGGTCCGGTGGCCGGCACCGCGGTCACCCTGGTGCGGGACCGGTACTCAGCCAGCGCGCGCTGTCCCTCGGCGGTCACGGTGATGGGCCGGCCTCGGTGGAGGGGAGCGGAGGTGTCGAGGTGGACCAGGCCGCGCTCGTTCAGGGACTGGAACGTGGCTGCGGTGATGATGGTGTTGTCGGGGGTGAGGATGATGGGCGCGCGAAGGTCTCGTGTCCGCATCGTGGCTCCGCCCTTCGCCAGCTCGTGCAGTGCTTCGTACTGGGTGCGGTTGATCTTGTGCGGCGTCTGCTGGGGGTGGGAATCAGCGCGGGCGGCGACGGGTCGCCGGACCGGGCGGCGGGCTGGGAGCCACAGGTGATGCAGGGCGGGGCGCGGCCGGGATGTCCATCGGTGTGGGGATGCCGAGGCCGACGTGGACCGTGAGGCCGTGGGTGTAGGCATGTGCTTCGGCGGCCGTGACGGCGCCGAGCAGGCCGTCGTGCTCCAGACCGGGCGGCGGCTGGTAGGAGGATCCGTCCACGGTGGTGAAGCCGTGCTGTTCCAGGAGTGAGCGGGCGGTGGTGGTCTCGGCTGTCGCCGTCACGGTGCCGTTGGCGAACTGGAAGCGGAGGTCCGGGTCGGCTTCGGGAGTATCGGGGTTCCAGCGCGTTGTCCAGGAGAGGTCGACGATGTCGATGGTGCGGGTCAGAAGCCCGTCCATGGCGTCCCCGGCGCTCTCGTGGGCGTCCCGGGCCGGGCCCGGCGGGAGCAGGTAGAGCTTGCGGCCGAGGTGCTCACGGGGGAGGAATCCGGCATCGGTCAGCATGCGGTCGGCGTCGCGGAGACGGCGGTTGAGGACGACGAAGGTGTGCCCGTCGTCGGTGGAGCCGATGAACACATCGGGGATGTTCAGGAAAGACAAGGTGGTCCAGGAGTGGTTGGGAGTGGGGTGGAGGCTGCTTAGCGGGCCCGGCGTGAAGCGGTCTGTTCCGATGTCGCCACCGGGGGCGAGGCAGAGGCGGACGGATGCCGTGCCGGGGTGGGCGTGCGCAGCGTGGTGTGGGCTTCGTCGAGGGACTGCGCGGCGGCGTGCAGGTGGGTGTTGAGATCTGAGAGCGCGTAGGGGGTAAGTGAGACATCTGCACACCCTGCAAGGCTGCCTTGATGGGACAGAAGACGCCCCGGTCCTGATCACGAGCAAGGCACCGGCGTCCGGCCCGGCGGATCATGGTGAGCTACGACGAGCCGAGTCATCCGATTGTCCACGTCGTCTAGGCGGTAGAGGCCCTGACCTGCGCAAACTCCGCTTCGGTCGTGGCCGGCGGGCACACTCCGACGGCTCTTCCTGACCCGGGCGTCAGGACCGCGTCAAAGAGCCGGTAGCGTGGCCGGGTGAGTGAGAAGACCCTGCAGCACCGGATCGATGGTCCCGACGACGCCCCCGTACTCGTACTGGGCGCGGCGCTGGGTACCACCTGGCATATGTGGGACCGGCAGATCCCCGAGCTGACCCGCCACTGGCGGGTCATCCGCTTCGACCTGCCCGGTCACGGCGGCTCGCCCGCCCATGCGGCGTCCTCCGTCGCCGAGCTGGCCGACCGGCTGATCGCCACCCTCGATGCCCTGGGGGTGGACCGCTTCGGCTACGCCGGCTGCAACATCGGCGGAGCCATCGGCACCCAACTGGCGCTCACCCGCCCCCACCAGGTGACCTCGCTGGCCCTGGTGTCCACTTCGCCCCGCTACGGCACCGCCGACGCCTGGCGCCAGCGCGGCGTGGTCATCCGCACGAACGGGCTCGACCCGATCGCCCGCACCGCGCCCGAGCACTGGTTCACCCAGGGCTTCGCCGGCGCCCAGCCCGCGATCGTCGAATGGGCCGTCCAGATGGTGCGGACCACCGACCCCGGCTGCTACATCGCCGCCTGTGAGGCGCTGGCCTCCTACGATGTGCGGTCCTCCCTGGGGCGGGTCGGGGTACCCACGCTCGTCGTCGTCGGCTCTGAGGACCAGGTCACCCCGACCACCGACGCCCGCACCCTCGTCGCCGGCGTCCCCGACGCGAGCCTGGCGCTGGTGCCCGGTACCTCCCATCTGGTCCCCGTCGAGCAGCCCTCGGCCGTCACCGAACTCCTCATCCGGCACTTCAGCACCGCCTGGCACGACAAGCCGGGCCCTGGCGGCCAGACCGCCATCGGTGCCGCCGCCCCCAAGCCGCAGATCGCGCCCGCGCCGCCCCCGCAGGCGCCGCCGGCCGCCATAGAGTCCGGTCTCGCTCAGCCGGAGCAGGTCCGCGGGGCCACCTACGAAGCGGGTATCAAGGTCCGCCGCGAGGTGCTCGGCGACGCCCATGTCGACCGGGTCGAGGCCGCCGCCGACGACTTCACCGGCGACTTCCACGACTTCATCACCCGGTACGCCTGGGGCGAGACCTGGACCAGACCGGGCCTGGACCGCCGTACCCGCAGCATCATCACGCTCACCGCGCTGGTCGCCCGCGGCCACCACGACGAACTGGTCCTGCACACCCGCGCGGCCCTGCGCAACGGCCTGACTCCCACGGAGATCAAGGAAGTACTCCTGCACACCGCCGTCTACTGCGGTGTCCCGGCCGCCAACTCCGCGTTCGCCGTCGCCCAGCGGGTGATACGGGAGGAGACCACGCCGGAGGCGTGAGCGCGGGGCAAGATGGCCCCATGGAACTCACCAAGAAGACGCACGCCTGTGTCCGGCTGGAGAAGGACGGGCGGGCCCTCGTCATCGACCCCGGTGTCTTCAGCGAAGCGGACGCGGCCGTCGGTGCGGACGCGATCCTCGTCACCCATGAGCACATGGACCACTTCAACGAGGAGCGGCTGCGGGCGGGCATGGAGGCCAACCCGGCGGCCGAGATCTGGACGCTGGCCAGCGTCGCCGAGCAGCTGTCGGCCGCGTTCCCCGGCCGGGTGCACACGGTCGGCGAGGGGGACACCTTCAGCGCCGCCGGCTTCGAGGTGGAGGTGCACGGCCAGCTGCACGCCGTCATCCACCCCGACATCCCGCGCATCACCAATGTCGGCTACCTGATCGACGGCGGTGCGGTCTTCCACCCGGGCGACGCCCTCACCGTCCCGGAGGGCCGGTCGGTCGACACTCTGCTGCTGCCCGTCCACGCCCCCTGGAACAAGGTCGCCGAGATCATCGATTACGTCCGCGAGGTCGCGCCCCAACGGGCCATCGACATCCACGACAGCCTGCTCCAGGACCATGCCCGCCCGATCTACGACTCCATGATCGACAAGCTGGGCGGTACCGATCACGGCCGGCTGGTCCCCGGCACCAGCACCGCACTCGGCTGACGGCCTGACTGTCAGTCCCTCGCTGTAGGTTTACAGACATGCGCATCGCGACCTGGAACGTCAATTCGATCACCGCCCGCCTCCCGAGGCTGCTGGCCTGGCTGGAGAGCACCGGCACGGACGTGCTGTGCCTCCAGGAGACCAAGTGCACCGCCGAGCAGTTCCCGCGCGACGAGCTGCGCGAGCTCGGCTATGAGGCCGCGGTCAACGCCAACGGCCGATGGAACGGTGTCGCCCTGCTGTCCAAGGTGGGGCTCGAAGACGTCGTCATGGGCCTCCCCGGCGGTCCGGACTACGAAGGGGTGCAGGAGCCGCGGGCCGTCTCGGCGACCTGTGGCCCGGCCCGCGTGTGGTCGGTGTACGTCCCCAATGGCCGCGAGGTCGGCCATGCGCATTACGCCTACAAGCTCGGCTGGTTCGAGGCGCTCAAGACGGCGGTCGCCGGGGACGCGGCGGGCGCCCGCCCGTTCGCGGTCCTCGGCGACTACAACGTCGCACCGACCGACGAGGATGTCTGGGACCCGGCCGTCTTCGAGGGCGCCACCCATGTCACCCCCGCCGAGCGCGCCGCCCTGACGGCCCTGCGCGAGGCGGGCCTGGCGGACGTCGTCCCGCGGCCCCTCAAGTACGACCGGCCGTACACCTACTGGGACTACCGCCAGCTCGCGTTCCCCAAGAACCGCGGTATGCGCATCGACCTGGTCTACGGCAACGAGCCGTTCGCCAAGGCCGTCTCGGACGCCTATGTGGACCGCGAGGAGCGCAAGGGCAAGGGCGCCTCGGACCATGCCCCGGTCGTGGTGGATCTCGACGTCCAGGGCTGAGTGGCAGGGCAGGGCCCCGAGGTCACTCCCCGGGGCCTGCCGCCCGTCTCCCGTGCGACGGGCACCGGTGCGTCAGCTCCGCCCCGGTACCAGCGACCGGAGGTCCACCGATTCGCCGAGGGCCTTGAGGCCCGCGTCGCCCGGGTGGAGATGGTCGCCGCTGTCGTAGGCGGGCAGCATCCGCTGGGGCCGCTGCGGATCGCGGAGCACGGCGTCGAAGTCCAGGGTCGCGTCGAAGACGGCGCCGGTGTTGGCGCGGAGGAAGGCGTTGACGGCCTGGCGGCGGGCCTCGACGGCCGGGGTGCAGTCGTGGTAGCCCTCACAGGGCACGACGGTGGCCACCACGACCCGCAGCCCCCGCTCGTGCGCCCGCCGCGCCAGGGCCCGCAGACCGGCGATGACCTCGTCGGACGACGTCCCCCAGCGCATATCGTTGATGCCCTCGAACACCACCACCGTCCGCGCCGAAGGCTGCGCCAGCACATCCCGCTCCAGCCGGTGCTGGGCACTGACCCCGCCGGTGTCGGTGCTGACCCCGTCGCCCGGGTAGCGGTCGGTGACGATGCGGTTCGCCGAGATGCCGTGGTTGAGCACGCCGTAGCGGGGCAGCGCGTGCTGCGTCTGGAAGCGGCGGGCCAGTACGTCGGGCCAGCGCCGGTTGGTGCCGCTCGTCGACCGCACCCCGTCGGTGATCGAGTCGCCCAGCGCCACGATCGAGCCGGGGCCGCCCTCGACCTCGACCCCCGTCAGGAACGGCCAGACGGCCAGCGTCTCCGGGTAGGCCGCGCCCCCGGCGTCCGCGGTGCGGTCCCCGCTGCCCGCCGCGCTCAGATACGACAACTGGGCCGCCTCCTGGTGCACCGGCGCCGCTGTCACCGTCCCCGGCAGATGGATGCTCACCAGCAGATCGGTGCCGGCCGGAACGGCGAAGTCCACGGGATCGCTGAACGCCTCGGCCCCGGCCGCTATCCGGGTCCCGTTGTGCCCCTGCCCGAAGGTCAGCGGTACCGGCCCGTGGTCCGCCGCCGCCCCCGTGCCGCGGACCGCGATGCTGGCCGCCCCGATGTCCACCGGTCCGGCCGCGAAGGTGTTGGCGAGCCGTATGCGTGCCCGTGGCCCGCCCGCGCCGCTGTGCACGACGAGCCGCAGCGTACGGTCCGTCCAGGGCCCGACCGCCCGGTAGCCCGCGGTGCTCGCCGCCCAACTCCCGGTCCGGCGCCCGGTGTCACGTACCGACACCGCGAACACATGGAGCGCGCCCGCCGCCCCGTCCGCCGTGGGCAGCACCACCGAGGCCACCTCCCGCCCGGCCCGCAGCGGAACGGTCACGGCGTACAGCCGAGCCGGCCCGTCCGACGGTCCGTCCGGAGTGTTGAGGTGCGGCAGTGCCACCGCCTTGGTGCTCAGTGGCCCCGACCGCCAGTCGGGCGCGGTGAGTTCATAGCTGCTGCGGGAGCCGTCCCGGTAGTGCACGGTCCCGGTGCCGGAGGCCGCGCCGCCCGTCCCGGTGATCAGAAAGGTGAGCGCCCCGCCCCGGCCGCGGACCGCCACCGCCTGGCCGTCCGCCACCACGTTGTCCGGCGCGCCGGGTGCCGTACGCGGCAGGCCGAGCCGCGTACCGTCGAGCGTCAGGGCGCTCCCCGGCGACCAGCCGGCCGCCGCCAGGTCCTGGGCGGACAGCGAACGGCCCGCACCGTCGAAGTCGGCCGCGCCGGGTGCGGAGTTGTCACTGACCGCCCGGTTGTCGAAGTGTCTCGCCAAGGGCAGCGGGCGGTGCGGAGTCCGGGCCGGGCCGGCCGGCGCGGCCGTGGCCGTGCCGGGGCCGGTGGCCGGCAGTGTGGTCGTGGTGAGCAGCAGTGTCAGGGCGGTGCCCCATCGTCGTACACGCATCGGTCCGTATCCCTCCGGATGGCGCCAACGGGCAGGTGGTGCGCTGCGATCCAGGCCGGTCCCGCGAGGGGCAGAGGCTTCTGCGGATCCCGCAGATCCGATCCGAGCGCCATGAAGCTAGGGAGACGAGGGGGGAGCGTCAAGGTGACGAACGGGGCACGATGGCGCCGCGCGCCTGTGGCCGCGTCCGCAGGTCGGGTGGGACCCTGCGCAACATGAACATGTCTTTCCTGGACAAGTGGCGCAAGCGTCAGCGAGCGCACCGGTCCGTGCCGCTCGCGGAGTCGGTGCGGGCCGACCCCGAGAGCGTCGTCGAGCTGCTGTCCGAGTGCGAGCTGCTCCGGGCCCAGGCGGCCACGGCAGGCGTGGAACTGGACGACTCCGTGCGCTCGTTGGAGCTGCTGGACCAGCTCCAGCCCGTATGGCGGGACGATCCGGAGGTGCTGCCCTGGCTCGGCAACGACGCCGGCCTCTACCTCGGTACGGTGCTGGTCCGCACGGTGCGCGGCGCCGTCTGGCATGTCTGGCCGGACGGACAGCCGGTGGTCCGGCTGGCGTCCGGGCGGGAGATCGATGTGGTGGCGGCGGGCCATGAATGGGCCGACACCGGCGTACCCGAACTGTCCCAGGTCTGTGCGGAGGTCTCCGAGGCCTGATACCGGCGTCGAGGTGCCGGGTGGCGGTCCCGTACCGGGCCCGGGGGACGTTCATCGGTAACCCTGATTTATCCGCCCATCTCCGCCCATCTCCGTGCATGCGTGCGTGTCAGTGGGGAAGTGCCCCATTCGCCCCGGTAGGTTGCGGGCTCTCCGCTGTACGGATGAGAGTGGGCAGGTCTGCATATGGCCGGTGATGCGCTGATTGAACTGCGCGGGGTCAACAAGCACTACGGAAAACTCCATGTCCTCCGGGACATCGACCTCACCGTCGGCCGCGGGGAGGTGGTCGTGGTCATCGGGCCCTCCGGGTCCGGGAAGTCCACTCTGTGCCGGGCCATCAACCGCCTGGAAACCGTCGAGTCGGGCAGCATCGAGCTGGACGGCAGACCGCTGCCCGAAGAGGGCCGGGCGCTCGCCCAGTTGCGCGCCGACGTCGGCATGGTCTTCCAGTCCTTCAACCTCTTCGCCCACAAGACCGTGCTGGCCAATGTGATGCTGGCGCCGGTCAAGGTCCGGAAGAAAAAGAAGGACGAGGCCGCCCGGCGCGCCCGCGAACTCCTGGACCGGGTCGGGCTCGCCTCCCAGGCCGACAAATATCCCGCGCAGCTCTCCGGCGGCCAGCAGCAGCGCGTCGCCATCGCCCGCGCCCTCGCCATGGACCCCAAGGCACTGCTCTTCGACGAGCCGACCTCCGCCCTCGACCCCGAGATGATCAACGAGGTGCTGGAAGTCATGCGCCAGCTCGCCCGGGACGGCATGACGATGGTCGTGGTCACCCATGAGATGGGCTTCGCCCGCTCCGCCGCCAACCGTGTGGTGTTCATGGACGACGGCCGCATCGTCGAGGACCGCACCCCCGAGGAGTTCTTCACCGCGCCGCGCAGCGACCGGGCGAAGGACTTCCTCTCCAAGATCCTCAAGCACTGAACGGGGGCGTCGCGATGCCGCACAGTCACTCCTCGCCCCTGCGCCGCGCCTTCGTGGCGCTCGCGCTCACCGTGCTCGCGCTGGCCCTCGCCGGCTGCGGCCGGGCCGGCAGCCCGCCGGTCAAGGGCCCCAAGGGCAGCGAACTGCCCCAGTACCCGGTCGCCAAGAACTTCTCCCTGCCCGAGTCCCCGACCTGGGTGGCGGCCAAGCGCCGCGGCCATCTCATCGTCGGGGTCAAGGAGGACCAGCCCTACCTGGGCGAGAAGGACCCGGCCTCCGGCCTCTACACCGGCTTCGACATCGAGATCGCCAAGATGATGTCCGCGGCCCTGGGCTTCCCGCCCCGCACCATCGAGTTCAAGACGATCGCCTCCGCCAACCGCGAGACCGCCCTGCAGAACGGCCAGATCGACCTCTACGTCGGCACGTACACCATCAACGACAAACGCAAGAAGCTGGTCGGTTTCGCCGGCCCCTACTACATGGCCGGCCAGTCGCTGCTGGTGCGCACCGACGAGAACGACATCAAGGGACCGCAGGACCTGGCCGGCAAACGGGTCTGCTCGGCGGCCGGCTCGACGCCGTACCAGCGCATCCAGGCCGAGTACCCCAGGGCGGTGCTGGTCGCCTACGACACCTACTCGGTGTGCGTCGACAACCTGCTCACCTACCAGGTCGACGCGGTCACCACCGACGACGCGATCCTGCTGGGCTACGCCGCCAAGGTGCCCGACGAGCTGAAGGTGGTCGGCAAACCGTTCTCCGAGGAGCCGTACGGCATCGGCGTCCCGCGCGGTGACAACGCGCTGCGGTTCGCGCTGGACGACGCCCTCGCCGCGGGCGAGAAGAACGGGCTCTGGCGGAAGGCGTACAACGCGACCCTCGGCCTGTCCGGAGTGCCCGCCCCCAAGCCGCCCCCGATCGACCGCTACCCGGCGACCTGAGCCGGCAAGGAACTGACCCATGAACGTTCTCCTGGACAATCTCTCCCTGTACGGGGAGGGCCTGCTGGGCACCGTCGAACTCACCGTCTACGCCTCCCTGCTCGCTCTCGCGCTCGGCTTCCTGATGGCCGCGTTCCGGGTCGCGCCGGTCGGCTCGCTGCGGGCCTTCGGCACGGCATGGGTGACGGTGCTGCGCAATACGCCGCTGACGCTGCTGTTCTTCGCCGTGGTGCTGGGGCTGCCGCGGTTCGGCCTGGTCCTGCCCTTCAAGCTCTTCGCCATCCTCGCGCTGGGCTGCTACACCTCCGCCTTCATCTGCGAGGCGGTGCGCTCCGGCATCAACACCGTGCCGGTCGGGCAGGGCGAGGCGGCCCGCAGTCTGGGCATGACCTTCCCGCAGACCCTCGGTGACATCGTCCTTCCGCAGGCCTTCCGGTCCGTCATCCCGCCCATCGGCTCCACGCTGATCGCGCTCGCCAAGAACTCCGCGATCGCCGGCGCCTTCAGCGTCGTCGAACTGCTCGGGGTCTACAAGCCGCTCAACGAGATGGGCTACAGCATCATCTGGACCTTCGTCTGGATCGCCGTCGGCTATCTGCTCGTGACCCTGACCATCAGCGCGATCTTCAACGTGCTGGAGAAGCGCTTCGGAGTCGCCCGATGACCACCGCTCTCTACGATGTCCCCGGCCCGCGGACCCGGCAGCGGCACCGGCTCTACGGCCTCGGCGGGACGGTCGTCATCCTCGGGCTGATCGCCTGGATCATCTATCTCCTCTTCGCCAGCGGCCAGTTCGTCGCGGCGAAGTGGACTCCCTTCACCTACACGGGAATTCAGGAACTCCTGCTCCGGGGCCTGGGCAACACCCTGAAGGCCTTCGCCTTCGCGGCGGTGCTGTCGGTGGCACTCGGCGCGGTGCTCGCGACCGGCCGGCTCTCCGAGCACCGGATCGCCCGCTGGGTGTGCACTCTGCTGGTGGAGTTCTTCCGGGCCATGCCCGTGCTGGTCATGATCTTCTTCATCTATGTCGCGCTGAAGGTGGAGCCGCTGCCCGCCCTGGTCGCCGGGCTGACCCTCTACAACGGCTCGGTGCTCGCCGAGGTCTTCCGTACCGGAGTCCACTCCGTCGACCGCGGCCAGCGGGAGGCCGCCTACGCCCTGGGTATGCGCAAGACCCAGGTCATGACGCATGTCCTGGTGCCGCAGGCGGTCCGGGCGATGCTCCCGGCGATCATCAGCCAGCTGGTGGTCGCCCTGAAGGACACCTCACTCGGCTTCCTCATCACCTACGAGGAGTTCCTGCACGCGGGCAAGCTCATCGCGTCCAACCTCGACTACGACCTGCCGTTCATCCCCGTCGTCATGATCATCTCGCCGATCTACATCGGGATGTGCATGCTGCTGTCCTGGCTGGCCAACTGGGTCTCCAAGCGGCAGAAGCGCAACCCCAAGGTCGAGGCCGTCGAGGTGGCCGCCCCGGAACCGGGCACCTTGCTGCCGGGGGGCCGCCCGAAGCCGCCGGCCTGAGGGCCGGGCACCCCCGGTTCAGCGGGCGCTGCGCGCGAGCCAGGGCGTGCGGGCGCCGCGGAAGATCAGCTCCTTGTAGGTCTCATCGCCGGGCAGCGGCACGACCAGCCACTCGCCCGGCGGGAAGAGCCGCCCCTTGACGTGGGCGAGACCGCCGTACACCGACCGCAGAAACGCCGGCACCGCATCCCGGGGGACATCGGCGAACTCCACCCCGTCCACGGTGATTTTCGCATCGTCCTCGGGGAAGAGCTGGACGGTGACCGCGGGCGAACCGCCCAGCTCCGCAAAGGCCTCGTGCGGCAGCGAGCCGTCCGGGTCCAGGACGGTGAACGGCCCGGCGGAGGTGCGGCGGGAGGCCCGGTCCGCGCCGATGTCGTCCGTGACGGTCAGTTCGCGGTGGTACTCGGCCGCGAGGTCACGGAGGGCGCAGACGGCGGACTCGGTCGTGGGCAGATGCGGGTGCGGGTGCGGGTGCGGGTGCGGGTGCGGATCGGATTTCCCCATGCCCTTGATCATTCCCCATGGGGCACGTCCCGTACGCCGCGGACGGAGGGGACCAGGCCGTCCGGGACGAACCGGCCCGGCCCGGCCGCCCACTCCTCGGGCCCCTCACACCCGCCAGACCCCGTCCCGCATCAACTCCCGCTCCGCCAGCTCGTTCACCTCGCGCCACACCAGCACCCGGCGCGGCCGGAACACGAGGAACACCCAGGCATCCCGCCCCCGCGGATCCCAGCCCAGCTTCTTGACGAAGGCCTCCCCGGCGCCGTCCGGCAGACCGTCCGAGGCGATCACCTCCGCCGTGCTCTCGATGAGCACCACATCGCGGGTAGGTCCCAGGGCGACCCAGCACGCCCCCTGCGCCCGGAGGTTGCGGGTCGTCGGGTTCTTCGCCTTGGTGGCCATCCACAGCCGCTCGTCATGCCAGACGAAGGACAGCGGCACGAGACAGGGCGGGCCCTCGCCGGGCGCCGACGACACCCACGCATCCTCGTCCGTCTCCAGCCGCCTGAGCGCATCCCGCTTCCGCTGACCGGCCTCGCGCGCCGGTGGGTAACCCGTCATGCCAGGAGGTTATCGATCACGCGCCGGTGCCGCCTCGGCCCGGAGCGGTACGTCGCAGGTCGTACGACCGGGCGTCCGGGTCGCCGGGTTTCCCGGGCGGAGCGCCGGTGGGCGCCCCGCGCCCGGGAGTTACTGGTCCCGCACCGGTACCGACACATACGACGGATCGCTCGCCGGGGAGGAGAACGTCAGCCGGGCGCCGGACGGGTTGTGCTCGATGTACAGCGGATCGACGGTGTCCATGACCACGGCGAGGCGGTGGCCGGCCGGTACGTCGTAGGCGGTGGAGAACAGCTCCAGGTCCACGCCGAAGGGCTGGTTCGGGGTCTTGCCGTGGAAGGTGTACGGGGCGTGGGTGACCAGCTTGCCGATGCCGAGCGGGCCCACGTCGTAGAGGTAGGCGATGGCGGTGCCGCTCTCGGCGGTGCTGGTCACCGTGGTGTGCAGCCGGGTGGTTCCCCTGACCCGCTGTCCGGTGTCGTAGCGTTCGGACTTCCAGACGGCGGCGAGGGGGCGGGGCAGCAGCGGGATCGAGGCCATCGGCGGCAGCCGGAAGAACTGGTCCATCATGCTGGAGAGGAAGATCAGGCCGCCGTTGGCGCCGGAGTCCCAGTTGGTGTGGATCTGCCGGCTGTCGCCCAGCTCGATCTTCCGGTGCGCGGACGGCACGTCCTGCCAGCTCTTGTAGCCCTCGTACGCGCCGGTGGAACGGGACTTGAGCAGCACCGGCGACTCGTGGTCGATGCCGTTGTCCGCGCCCTGGAGGTAGTGGTCGAACCACCGCTTGGTGTTGGTCCAGGTGTCGTTGGGCAGCCCGAAGAGTCCGAGCCCCTCGGCCGTGGCATGGTCACCCGGGCGGAACTCCAGCCGCTTGGGGCCCTTCAGCTTCTCGTAGAAGTCGGCGTACTCGTTGGGCGGGAAGAGGGAATCGCCCCAGGCGTTGCCCAGCATGATCGCGGCGCCATTGGTGTTGATCTTGTCGAGGTAGGTGCTGGGGGAGCGCTTCTTCCCCCACTCGATCATCTCCTGTTCCTTGGAGAGATCGGAGGCGAGGAAGTCCTTGAGGATCTTCCGGAGTTCGGGGCTGGGGCGTCCCGTCAGGGCGCCGGTGCCGCCGAGCATCGCGGCCGCCTGCTTGTGCTGTGTCCGGCCGCTGTAGATCGAGCTGATGAGGTCGCCCCAGCCGCTGAGTGCCGCAACTGCCTTGATCCGCTTGTCGAATGCGGACGCCAGCAGGCTGATCCCGGCACCGTAGGAGACCCCGGCCATGCCGACCTTCTGCGGATCGGCGGGGGTGTGGGCCAGCGCCCAGTCGATGACCTTCGAGGCATCGGCGATGTCCTTCGGACCGGCTGTCTCGATCTCCCCGCCGGACTGCCAGAACCCGCGGGAGTTGTATCCGACGACCACATAGCCCGCTTCGGCCAGTTTCCTGGCTTGCGCCAGATACTCGACCTGCGGCATCGACCAGCTCGTGGGCAGCACGATGACGGGGTGGCGCCGGGTGCCGTCGGCACCGGCCGGGGTGAAGACGTTCGCCTTGAGGGTGATGCCGCCGTCGCCCTCGATGTCGACGAACCGCAGGGAGGCGGAGCCGCCCGAAGTCGCCGCCGCGGGGGCGGATTCCGGTGTCGCCGCCTCGGCGGTGGCCGGTGCGCCGGTAAGCACCGTGGCGGCGAGGACGGCGGTGGAGACGGTGCCGATCGCGACGCGCAGCGTCGTACGGGAGGGCGTCATCTTCTGCTCCAGATCTCGATGCGGGCGGCCGCACGCTGTCCGGGGACAGGTGGGGCGTACGGCGAACCCGAATTTGACTGGAGAGTAAGGTCCGCTCCTTACCTCTGGTAACCCGTCGGTAGGTTACGGGTGGGTAACGTCCTTGGGTCCAGGGGGAGTCGGGGGTGCAGTAGGGGCTGCGCCCCCGGGGCCACCGCCCGGCCGGCCGGCGGCTTACGATCCGGGGGCGAGAGAGTCGTCACCGTCGACCGAGGGGAGTGGGGGAGCGGCATGGCTGCGGGAGAAGAGGTGCTGGTCGTCGGGGCCGGTGTGGTGGGCGCTTCGGTGGCGTATCACCTGGCGCGTCTCGGCCATGAACGGGTGACCGTGCTGGACTCCCGGGGCCCGGACGCCCTTCCCGGTTCAACGGGCCTGGCTCCGGGGTTCGTCGGCCAGCTCAGCGCCACACCGGAGCTGGCCGTATTGGCGCAGGACAGCGTGGCCACGTACCGGGAGCTGTCCGCCGCCGCGGACGAACCGGCCTTCTGGCAGGTCGGCTGCCTCGAAGTGGCCACCACCGAGGAGCGCCTCGCGCAGGCCCATCAGGATGTCGCGCACGGCCGCGGGCTGGGCATCGGGGCGCGGGTGCTCGACGCGGCGGAGGCGGTGGCGCTGGCTCCCGCGCTGGTCGATGCCGAGCGGGCGCTGGGGGCGCTGCACATCCCGTCCGACGGAGCCGCCGATCCGGTCGGTCTGACCCGGCTCCTCGTCGCCGCCGCCGAGTCGGCCGGCGCCCGCTTCCGCTGGCGGACGCCCGTACAGGCGCTGGAAGCGGACCGCGGGCGGCTCGTCGGGGTGCGCACCGGCGCGACGGGCGAACTGCTGCGCGCCGACCGGGTCGTGCTCGCCACCGGCATCTGGGGTCCGGTACTGGCCGCCGGGGTGGGGGTGCGGCTGCCGATGGTGGACGTCCAGCATCCGTACGTCTTCACCGCCGAGCGGCCCGAGCTCGATGACACCCCCGTCGACGCGCCGATCGTGCGCTACCCCGACCACGCCGTCTACACCCGCCGCCACGGCCGCCGCTATGGCCTGGGTAGCTATGCGCACCGCCCCCTCCCCTGGGAGCCGTCCGCCACCCGTGACAGCGCCGAACTACCGTTCCGCGAGGCTGATTTCGGCTCGGCGCTCGCCGAGGCGCGCCGGCTCGTCCCGGCCTTCCGGCAGGCCTCGCCGGGGCGCCGGCTCAATGGTGTCTTCGCCCTGACGCCCGATGAGCTGCCGCTGGTCGGCCCGGTGTCCGCGGTGCCCGGTCTGTGGGTCGCGGAGGCGAGCTGGGTCACCCATGCCGCCGGCGTCGGACGGCAGGTGGCGGCCATGCTGCTGGAGACCGGGAGTCCCGCCGTGGACCCCGGCCGACTGGCGCCGGGACGCTTTGACCACTGGAGTGACCGTACGGTGCACGAGACCGCGCTTGGCCACTATCAGGGCATCTACGACGCGCACTGAGGGCCGTTGAGAGGGAGGCGGGCGCGCGAGGCGGATCAGCCTCCGCGCCCTTTCCCGGTCCGGCGTCAGCCGCTCGCCGCCGCCGTTTCCGCGCTTTCCGGCAGGGAGCTGAGGAATGCCGCCAGCACGGTGTTGAACTCGTCCGGCCGTTCCAGGTTCGGCATATGAGCCGCCTGCTCGATGACCGCCAGCGTGGCGTCCGGGACCCGCGCATGGATGTCGCGGGCGTCGCTCACGGGGGTATAGGCATCCTCCGTGCCGACCACCACCAGGGCCGGTACCGAAATCTGCGACAGCAGTTCCGTGTAGTCGGGGCGTTCGGCACGGCCGCGCAGTGCGGCAGCCGCGCCCTCGGGAGGCGTGGCCGTCATCATGGCCAGGACGTGGGCGGCGACGTCCGGCCGTTCGGCGAGGGTGCGCGGGGACACCATCTTGGCCAGCACCTCCTGCGCATAGCCGGCCATTCCTTCGCGGAGCAGCCGTGCCGCCATGTCGTGGCGCGCGGTCCTGCCCTCCTCGGTCTCCGCCGCGGCGAAGGTGTCGGCGAGCGCCAGGCCCCGGATCCGCTCCGGGAAGAGCCGGTAGCACTCCATGACGATCTGGCCCCCCATGGACAGCCCGCCGAGGACGAAGCGCTCGGCCCCGAGCCGGTCGAGCAGGGCGAGGAGGTCGCGTGCGAAGACCTCCAGCGGGGTCGTGCCGGGGATGACCGTGCTCTCCCCGTAGCCGCGGAGATCCGGGGCGATCACCCGCCATCCGGCCCGGCTGAAGTGCTCGGTCTGCGGGCGCCACATCGAGCGGTCGAAGGGGTGGCCGTGCACGAGCACCAGCGGCTCGCCGCTGCCCTCGTCCTCGAACCCGACTGTGATCTCTCGGCAAGTGACCGAACCCATGGACTGTCCCCTCTGCTGCGACTTGACGCCTCGATGCTATAGAGGGCAATCTCTCGGTGCAATGTAAATAATGTGCTCGGTGCAATATTGGTTCCGGGTGCCACAGGGGAGACCGATGGACGACTATCGCGCGATTGCCGATGAACTCGCGGCCGACATCGCTGCCGGCCGCCTCCGCCCCGGGGACCGGCTGCCGCCACTGCGCCGGTACGCCCGGGACCGGCGTATCGCGAGCTCGACCGCGGCCCGGGTGTACCGGGAACTGAGCCGACGCGGGCTGACGGTGGGAGAGGTCGGCCGCGGCACCTTCGTCCGCACCGCCGCGCCCGCGGCCGAGCCCGCCCTGGCCGAGCCGGGCGAGGCCCGGGTCGACCTGGAGCTGAACTTTCCGGTGCTGCCCGGCCAGCCCGCGCTGCTCGCCAAGAGCCTGGGGCATCTGCTGCGTCCCGACGCGCTGGCCGGTGCGCTCCGCCCGGTGGGGGCCGTCGGCACGGCCGTGGCCCGGCAGACCGCGGCCGCGCACCTCGCCCGGGGGGACTGGACCCCCGACCCCCGGCAGCTGCTCTTCGCGGGCAATGGCCGGCAGGCGGTGGCCGCGGCGATCGCCGCGCTGGTCCCGGCCGGTGAGCGGCTCGGCGTCGAATCGCTCACCTACCCCGTCGTGAAGGGCATCGCGGCCCGCCTCGGCGTCACGCTCGTCCCCCTCGCCATGGACGAGCACGGCCCGACCCCCGAGGCGCTGCGCGCCGCCCCTCCGCTGCGCGCCGTCTACGTCCAGCCTGCCCTCCACAACCCGCTGGGTGTCACCATGCCGGCCCATCGGCGTGCGGAACTGGTGGAAATCCTGCGGGAGTTGGACCTGTACGCCATCGAGGACGCGATCTACGGATTCCTCCGCGACGACCTGTCCCCGCTCGCCGCCCTCGCACCGGAGCGCACCGTGGTCATCGACAGCCTGTCCAAGCGGCTCGCGCCCGGACTGTCGCTGGGGTTCCTCACCGTGCCCGAAGGCGCCACACAGGACTTTGCGACCGCCCTCAGAACGGGGACCTGGACCGCTTCCGGCTTCGCGCTCGACGCGGCCACCCGCTGGATGGCCGACGGCACCGCGGCGGCCATCGAGGAGGAGAAGCGCGCCGATGCCGCGGCACGTCAGCGGATCGCCGCCGAACGGCTCGCCGGCTTCCGGATCCGGGCCGATCCGCAGGCGTATCACTGCTGGTGGGAACTGCCGGACCCCTGGCGGGCCGACACCTTTGTCGCCGCCGCCGCGCGCCACGGCATCGCCGTCACCCCGTCCGGAGCCTTCGCCGTCGGTTCGGGCCACGCCCCCAGCGCCGTGCGTCTGGCGCTCGCCTCGCCGCCCCTCGGCGTCCTGGCCGAGGCGCTCGACGTCCTGGCCGGGCTGGCGCAGGGGGCGCCGGAGGACACCGGGGCGGAGTAAGGCGGTGCCGGGCCGGGCGGCGGCTCAGGTGCCGCTCATCAGCTGTCCGAGACCGGTGCGCAGCTCCGCGGTGTTCATCACCGGCTGCAGCGAGACCTTCGCGTGCAGATCCATGAAGAACGATTCGAGGAGCGTCGGCATCTGCGACGACTCCTTCATGTCGAAGTAGAAGTAGGCGGTGCGGTCACCGCCGTCGAGGGTGAAGTAGGCCGCCTCCGGCTGCAGGGCGGCGATGGCCGTCTCCATGATCTTCGGCAGACTGCCGTTCTGGATCACTTCGTTGCCTGTCTCTGTCGGTATCCGGGCCGTCAGAACCATCCTCATCGGGCTCACTCCTCGCATGGAGGGCGTGGGGCGGGTGGAGCGCGGCGGCAACCGGGAGCCCGCGCGCTCGGCGCCTCCACGGGAAGCTCCGGTGCACCGCTGGTAGGTGTCTGTCCCTTTCTGTTCTCAGGATCTCACGGTCCGGGAGCCGGGGTCGGGTTCCGGCCGCCGGGGTGCGGACGCGGGTCAGGAGCCGGTCAGCAGATGCTCGGGGCGTCCACCGGGCGGGACCTCCTCGGCCGGCGGCACCGGGCCCGGCGGGGTGCCGTCACTGAACGGGCGGCCGCCCAACTCCTCGCGGTGGTGCGGCGTCAGCCAGCCGGAGAGGTCCGGACCGTCCGGGACGATGCCGGTCGGGTTGATGCCCGTGTGTACCCGGTAGTAGTGGTGCTTGATGTGGTGGAAGTCGACGGTGTCGCCGAAGCCGGGCGTCTGGAAGAGGTCCTTGGCGTAGGCCCACAGCACCGGGTCCTCGGCCAGCTTGAACCGGTTGCACTTGAAGTGCCCGTGGTAGACGGCGTCGAAGCGGACCAGCGTGGTGAACAGCCGGATGTCGGCCTCCGTGAGGGTGTCGCCGACGAGATAGCGGCGGTCGTGGAGGCGCTCGGACAGCAGGTCCAGGCGGCGGAACAGATCGCGGAAGGCGGCGTCGTACTCACGCTGCCCGGTGGCGAAACCGGCCCGGTACACACCGTTGTTGACGTCCCGGTAGATGCCCGCCATGACGACATCGATCTCCTCGCGCAGCGGCTCCGGATACAGATCGGGTGCGCCGGGCCGGTGCAGCGCCGTCCACTCCGTCGCGAAGTCCAGGGTGATCTGCTGGAAGTCGTTGGTGACGAGCTGCCCGCTGGGCACGTCGACGAGGGCGGGGACGCTGACCCCGCCGGGGTAGTCCGCCTCGCGGGCGTCATAGGCCTCGCGGAGGAAGCGGATGCCGAGTACGGGGTCGCGGCCGTCCGGATCCAGGGTGAAGCGCCAGCTGCGGCCGTCCTGGATCGGGTCGGTGACGGCGAGCGAGACCGCCTCCTCCAGACCGAGCAGCCGTCGTGAGATGACGGCACGGCTCGCCCAGGGGCAGGCGCGGCTGACCACCAGCCGGTAGCGGCCGGCCTCGACCGGCCAGCCGTCGCGGCCGTCCGCCGTGATGCGGTCCGCGAAGTGGCTCTTGGACCGCTTGAAGGGTTTCCTGCCGTACGCGACGTTGCCGTCGGTGGTGGCGCCCGATGTGCCGTCCGATGTGCCGTCCGTGGGGCCGCCGTTGTCACCGGCGTCGGGGTGGGGCATCACCGACTCCTTCCGTCTGCGGTTGCTCCGGGTCCTCAGGGCGATCCTTCCCGGCCGGGGGCGGGTATTCCCCCGTGTCAGCCGCCCGGCGCACGGCCACGCAGGTGCCGCGGCCGGGCCACCGGGCGGCCCGGCTCAGCCGAGGTGGGTGAGATCGGGCCGCAGCCGGTGCCAGATCGGATGCCGCAGCCGGCCGGCCGAGGTCCAGCCGGTGAGCGTGATCTCCGCGACGAGCCGGGGCTCGGCCCAGTGCGCCCCCGCCGTGTCCACGGGGTTGATGAACGGGGAGCGGTCGAGCGGAATCACTTCCAGGTACCGCGCCAGCTCATGGCGCTCCCGGTCGGACAGCCCCGAGCCGACCGAGCCGACATAGCGCAGCCCCGAGGGTTCCGCCACGCCCGCCAGGACGGAACCGGGGAGCCCGGCCAGCCCGCCATGGCCTTCCGTCCAGCCCCCGATGATCACGTCGAGGGTCAGCAGATGCTTCGTCTTGCGCCACTCGGGTGACCGCACACCCGGCAGATAAGCCGAGGTCAGCCGCTTTGCCACCACCCCTTCCAGACCGGCCTGCAGCGAGGCCTCCCACGCCTGCTGCCCATGACCCTCCACATATCCGGGCGCCGACCAGTTCGGGCCGCGCAGCCCCAGCCCGGACAGCAGGGACCGGCGCTCGTAATACGGCGACCCGAGCAGCGAGCCGTCCAGATACATGAGGTCGAAGAGGACGAGGTGTACGGGGTGCTCCATGGCCAGCCGGGCCGTGCGGCGCGGGTTCACCACGCCCATCCGGCGCTGCAGCAGCCCGAAGTCGGGCCGTCCGCGCGCGTCCAGCACCACCACCTCACCGTCGAGCACCGCGGCCCGGCCCCGCAGCTGCTCACCCATGGGCGCCAGCTCCGGGTAGGTGCCGGTCGCCTCGTTGCCCGCCCGGGTCACCAGCCGGACGGTTCCGTCGCCGGAGGTGTTGACGATGCAGCGCGCACCGTCCCATTTGGCCTCGAACGCCCAGGCCGCCTCCTCGTGCCCGGCAGGCAGCGGGCCGACCGTGGCCAGCATCGGCCGGATCACGGGGTACGAGGCCGAGCCACGCTCGGCGGACGGGGCCATGGTTCGATGATCGGGCGATACGGGGGCGTTCGCAGATCGGACGGCGGCCGGGCACGGCGGTCACGCCGTGAGCGCTCAGGCGCCCCCGCCCGGACGTGCCCCGCTCCGAGGGGCGTCCCCGCGCGGCGCTCCCCCCGTGGGCAGCTGCTCCTCGCCCTCCGTACGGACATGCGGCAGGATCCGGTCCAGCCACCGGGGCGTCCACCAGGCCGCCCGGCCCAGCAGGGTCATCACCGCGGGCACCAGCAGCAGTCTGACCACGGTGGCGTCGATCAGAACGCTCACGGCCAGCCCGAGGCCCAGCATCTTCACCACGATGTTGTCGCTGATGATGAACGCGGCGAACACGCTCACCATGATCAGTGCGGCGCAGGTGATCACCCGGGCGGTGATCTCCAGGGCGTGCGCCACGCTCGCCTTCGGGTCGGCGGTGCGCAGCCATGCCTCGTGCACCCGCGACAGCAGGAAGATCTCGTAGTCCATGCTCAGCCCGAAGACGATCGCGAACATCATCATCGGCACATAGCTCTCGATCGGCACCGTGCCCGAGACCCCGAGCGCCGGCCCGCCCCAGCCCCACTGGAAGACCGCCACCACCACCCCGTACGAGGCGGCGATCGACAGCACGTTGAGCACCGCCGCCTTCACCGCGACCAGCACGCCCCGGAAGACGGTCAGGATGATGACGAAGGCGAGCGCGACGACCACGGCGATGATCAGCGGAAGCCGGCTGGCGACGATGTCCAGGAAGTCCACCTGGCCCGCGGTCGTGCCCGTCACATAGCCGTGCGCGTCGCTCCCCTGCACGGCCGCCGGCAGCAGATCGTGCTTGAGGCGGTTGACCAGATCCGTGGTGTCCGCGCTCTGCGGGGCCTGGGCGGAGTAGGCGGTCCCGGTCAGCACCGCGCCGTCCGGGGTGGCCTTCAGCGGCGTGATGAAGGCCGCGCCCGGGACATCCGTGAGCGCCTGGTGGGCCTGTGTGGCCAGCATCGGGCGGTCCGCCTGCGGGACCGCGGACTCGTCGATGACGAGGGTCAGCGGGCCGTTGGAACCGGGGCCGAACGCCGAGGACATCAGATCGAAGGCGCGCCGGTCGGTGAACGACTTCGGGTCCGCGCCGTCACCGATGTGCCCCAGCTGGATCGAGAAGACCGGGAGGGCCAGCACGACCACGACGAGCGCCCCGCCCGCCAGATACCACCACGGGCGGCGCTCCACCCGCTGCGCGTACCGGTGCCAGCTGCCGTGCGCCTCGGCACCCGGTCCGGCGTCCGTCTCGGCGATCGGGCGGCGGACCCGGAGCCGGTCGATCCGGCGGCCGGCCAGCCCGAGCAGCGCCGGGACGAGGGTGAGTGCGCCGAGCACCGCAGAGACCACGGTGATGGCGGCCGCCACGCCCAGTTTGCCGATGAAGGAGACGCCCGAAACCCACAGCCCCATCAGCGCGATGATGACCGTGCAGCCGGACACCAGCACCGCCCGGCCGCTGGTGGCCACGGCCCGGCCCGCCCCGGTGACCGGGTCCGCACCGTCCATGAGGTGCTGCCGGTGCCGGGTGATCAGGAAGAGTGCGTAGTCGATGCCGACGCCGAGGCCGATCATCGTGGCCAGGGTGGGGGAGACGGTGGCGAAGACGAAGACGGCGGCGATCAGCCCCAGACACGCCAGCCCGCAGAGGGCGCCGATCAGCGCGGTCAGCAGCGGCACCCCGGCCGCCAGCACACTCCCGAAGCCGACCAGCAGCACCAGGATCGCCACCCCGAAGCCGATCACCTCACTGGTCCGGTCGTCGGGCTCGGGCCGGGCCAGCTCGCCCAGCGGCCCGCCGTACTCCACCTCCACACCGGCGGAACGCAGCGGCCGCACGGCCGCGTCGACACCGTGCAGATAGTGCGGCTTCAGGGTGGACGGCTGCACGCTGAACCGCACCGTGATGTACGCGGTCCGGCCGTCGGTGGACAGCGGCCCGACGTTCGGCGTCCCGGGCGGCGGTTTGGCGGGCGGTGCGCCGGGTGCCGGCAGCGGGTTCTGCGCGGAGAGCACATCGGGCAGCTTGCCGAGCGCGGTGACGGCGCTGTCGATGCCGCTGCGGAAGTCCGTCAGCGGCCTGTCCGTGTCGTGCAGCACGACCTGGCTGCTGTAGCCCCCGGCCTTCGGCTCGTGCTCCTGGAGCACCTCGCGGCCCTGTGCCGACTGGACGCCGGGCAGCGCGAAGTCGTCGGAGTACTCCCCGCCGTACGCACGCTGCAGGAATTGCAGCCCTACCAGGGCGACCAGCCACAGCACGAGGACGATGACGCAGTGCCGGGCACACCACTCGCCGGTCCTGCGCAGCACACCCCTGTCGCCGGACGCGCCGGGCGCGTCCGCCCCGCTCGGATTCCTCGGCAACGACATATGTGCTCCCGATGCGGGCCGGCGCTCCTGGCACATGCGGACACGCAGCAGTCAACGCCCGTTCCGCCGCCGCGGCATGCCCACCGGGGAATACGGGTGTCGGCCGAACGGGTGCGCCGGCGGCGTCAAGCGCCGGTGGGGGCCGCTTCCTTGCGGAACACCAGCAGATAGCGCCAGAAGAGCAGCCGGCGGATCCGGCACCCGGGAAGCAGTGCGGCGGCCTCCTGGCCGATGCGGGGCAGCGGCATGCGCGGCTGTGCGACGGGCGGTTTCACCGGAGCCGTACCGGCCGGCCGGAGTCCCTCCCAGGCGCCGACGGCGAGCCTGGCCACCGCATTCACCGGCGCAGCAGCCAGGCCCCAGCTCCAGTCGGCCGGCCCCTTCTCCGCATAGCAGCCCAGGATGACCAGCACACCGCCCGGCGCGAGGGCCTCGCGCAGTGCGGTGACCGTGTCGAACGGCATGTGATGGAGGCTCGCCAGGCAGGAGATGAACCCGTAGTGCCGGTCGGGCAGTTCCAGCCGGGTGACGTCCGCGTGCTCGTAACGGGGCGCGCCGCCACCGTCCGCGGCCTCCCCGGCCGCCGCCCGCGCCTGCGCGAGGACTTCGGCCGACGGGTCCACCGCATGGACATCGAGCCCCAGCCCGGCCAGCCGGCGCGCGAACCGGCCGGTCCCGCACCCGACGTCGAGGGCGGTACGGCAGTCCCGCGGCAGGTGCCGTAACAGCAGACGGTGGTAGTGGTCGTTGTGGTCGAAAGGCATCCACCGACCCTAGGGGGTGTCCGAGGGGGCATGGCCGGGGTCCGCGGCCCCTGTCGGCAGCCCCGCCGGGATTTATCCGCTCACACCTGCCCCCTGCCGCTCCCTACGATTCCTTTCGATCATTCGAAGCACGGCATGAGGTAAAGGACCGATCTGTTGATGATGAGCCATTCCTGGGCGCCTGTTGAGCGCGCCATGTCCCTGAGGTGTTCCGGCTGTCGCCGTCGTACGTGTGCCGGGGCGGGGGGTGCCCGATGAGCCGGGCGGTGCTGGTGACCGGGGCGTCGCGGGGGATCGGGCGGGCGGTGGCGGAGACCTTCGCCGAGCACGGGGACCGGGTCGCGCTGCATTACGCGTCGCGGCGGGCGGCCGCGGAGGAGGCGTTCGCGGGGCTGGCGGGGAGCGGGCATGTGCTGGTGCACGGGGAGGTGAGTACGCCCGAGGGCGCGGCGGCGCTGGTCGACGCGGCCGTGGACGGGCTGGGCGGCGTCGATGTGCTCGTCAACAATGCGGCCACGAATGTGGCGCACCCCCTGGACCGCACCTCGTTCGAGGACTGGCAGAACGCCTGGCGGCAGGTCGTGGACGTGAATCTGCTGGGGGCGGCGCATGTCAGCTACTGCGCGGCGCGGAACATGATCGAGCGGGAGGTGGCGGGGCGGATCGTCAGCATCGGGTCGCGGGGCGCGTTCCGCGGTGAACCGGATCACCCGGCGTACGGCGCGTCCAAGGCGGCGCTGCACGCGATGGGGCAGTCGCTGGCGGTCCACCTGGCGCCGTACGGCATCGGTGTGGCATCCGTGGCTCCGGGATTCGTGGCGACCGAGCGGGTCGCGGACCGTCTCACGGAGGATGTGCAGCGGCAGAGCCCGTTCGGCCGGGTCGCCGCGCCGCGGGATGTGGCGTCCGCCGTCCACTACCTCGCCTCGCCCGAGGCGCTCTGGTCCTCCGGGACGGTGCTGGACGTCAACGGGGCGTCGTATCTGCGCTGAGAACGGGGAAGCCCCGGCCGAACGGGGGAATTCGGCCGGGGCGGTTTCGGGGGCGCGGGCGGCGACGGCGGTGGCCTCCGGGCCTGCTGCCGAGCGGCGGTGGGCCGGCTTCCCTGCTGCGGGCCCTGCGGCACCGTCGGGTCGGCACCCGCTTCCAATTGAACGATAAACCATTAGGGCGGTTTTCGGCCAACGAGTGGCCACTCTCCCCCATCGCCGGGCAGCCGTCGCCGGAGGGGGAGCCGGGGCACCGGCCGCGATGCGGCGCGGGGCCCGCGAGCCTCCCTCTCCCTCTGCCGGGCGGCCCATAGTTTGTCCGCCTATGAGCCAATTCTTCAGGCCGAAGCGGATGATGGTGGGCCGTCCGCTGGACAGTGCGCGGCTCGGGGAGACGCTGCTGCCGAAGCGACTGGCGCTACCGATCTTCTGCAGTGACCCCCTGTCCTCGGTCGCCTATGCCACCGAGGAAATCCTGCTGGTCGTCGGCCTCGGCGGGATCGCGCTGCTCCATCTGACCTGGTACGCCGCGGCTGCCATCGTGCTCGTGCTGGTCACGGTCGTGGCGTCCTACCGGCAGACCTGTTACGCGTATCCCGGCGGTGGCGGGGCGTACCGCGTCAGCGCGCAGAACCTCGGACGGAACGCGGCGCTCACCGCGGCCAGCGCGCTGCTGGTGGACTATGTGCTGACCGTCGCGGTGTCCGTCGTGTCCGGCGTCGCCGCGATCACCTCCGCGATTCCGTCCCTCGGCGGCCATGACGTGGCGCTGTCCGTCGGGTTCGTGGCACTGCTGGCTGTGATGAATCTGCGCGGGGTACGGGAATCGGGCCGGGTCTTCGCGGTGCCCACCTATGGCTTCGTCTTCTTCATCTACCTGATGTTCGCGTGCGCGGCCGTACGGCTGGCCACCGGCGCGAGCCTCCGCGCCGAGTCCGCGGACCTGCCGCTGCACGCCGTCTCGGACTACACGGGGCTGGCACTGGTCCTGCTGGGGATGCGGGCCTTCGCGTCCGGCTGCACCGCGCTGACCGGTGTCGAGGCGATCAGCAACGGAGTGCCCGCCTTCCGCCGGCCGAAGAGCCGCAATGCCGCCAACACGCTGCTGGTCATGGGCTTCTTCTCGGTCACCATGTTCGGCGGGATTACGGTCCTGGCCATGCTCTGCGACGTGCATGTCGCGGTGCAGCCCACCGAACTCGGGCTGCCGCCGGACACCCCGACCCCCACCGCGCTCGCCCAGATCGCCCGCGCCACCTTCGGCGATCTCGACACGCTCTTCTATCTGCTGCAGGCGTTCACGGCCGGGGTACTGATCCTCGCCGCCAACACCGCCTTCAACGGCTTCCCGATGCTGGCGTCGATCCTCGCCGAGGACGGATTCGTGCCCCGGCAACTGCACAACCGCGGGGACCGGCTGGTCTTCTCGAACGGCATCATCCTGCTCGCGCTGGCCGCGATCGGACTGATCGTCCTGTTCGACGCGGAGCTCACCCGCCTCATCCAGCTCTACATCATCGGCGTCTTCGTCTCCTTCACGCTCTCCCAGACGGGCATGGTCCGGCACTGGCGGACCGTACTCGCCGGACCGGGACTGCCGTCACGGGAGCGGGCCCGGCACCGGCGTTCCCAGGCGATCAACGCGGTCGGCGCGGTGCTCACCGGGGTGGTCCTGATCATCGTCCTGATCACCAAATTCCTGCACGGCGCCTGGATCGTGGTGATCGCCATGCCGCTGCTGTTCCTGGGGATGCGCGGCATCCACCAGCACTACCGGCGCCTCGAACGGGAGTTGGCGGTCGCCCCCGGCGCACGTCCCTGGGAGCCGGCCGGAAACCATGTGCGGGTGCTGGTCAGCTCCCTGCACGCACCCACTCTCAAGGCCCTCGGCTACGCCCGCGCGATGCGTCCCACCTCGCTGGAGGCGCTGACCGTCGCGGTCGATCCCGGCGATGTGCGGGAGCTGCGCGAGCAGTGGGACGCCCATGACATCGCCGTACCGCTCCAGGTGCTCAGCTCGCCCTACCGGGACTTCACCCGGCCGGTGATCGACCACATCCTGGACGTCTGTGCGCGGTATCCGGGCGCTGCCGTCACGGTCGTCATCCCGGAATACGTCGTCGGACGCTGGTGGGAGCAGCCGCTGCACAACCAGAGCGCACTGCGGCTGAAGGCCCGGCTGCTGTTCACGCCGGGCGTGACGGTGGTCAACGTGCCCTACCGGCTCCCGTCCGGGAAGGAGCCGGGGGTGGCCTAAGGGCTGTCCCGTACCCCCTGGCGGGCGCACGACGACAGCTGGCGAGGAGAGGCTGCCAGGGCGCTTCAGCGTCCTGGCAGCCTCTAGATCAATGCGCGCCGACTGCTGCTTTGTGACGGACTACCGGCCGGCGAACGACGTGATGATCTTCGTGAAGATGCCCCAGGCGGTTTTCACGCCTTCCGCGAACCAGTGGCCCGCGGTGGCGTCAGTTCTGCACTTCTCCTGGCCGCTCGACTCCTTGATGAACAGCTGACTGTCAGGATCTTGCTTGAATTGCGAGTACGAGTCGCACGCTGCGCCCTGCATGTGGAAACTCGCGTTCGCGTGGGTGCCGCCAATGACCCAGACGGACGTGACCCTGTCGTTCGCTCCGGAGCCGGCGAAGGTATTGCCCGCCACGTCGTCGAACTTGTAGTCGTTCGCCTTTTCCCACGTGAACCGGCGCAGCGTCACGGTGGCGGAGATCTTGCCTGCCGGCAACATTTCCGTCCTGCACTGCGTGACCGGGAACGAACTGATGGCGCGATGCTCCTTCTTCGGGGTATCGCTGTTGGGATCCGTCATGATCTCGTAGTCGATTGTCGCCCTGGCCGAGTAGCCGCCCCAGTTGCAGACCGTGATTTTGTTCTCGCCCAGTGCGATCGCCGAAGCGTTGCTGGGAATGGGAGGTGCCGCGTCGTCGGCGGTGTGCAGCTTCCACTGCTTGGTGACGTCGTCGCCGACGCATTCACTGAAGCTGACATCCTCGCCCCATTTCACGGCATTCGTGGGAGCCAGGCATTTGTTGCCCGGGCCGCGGATGAGGTAAGCGCCGCCCCCGTCGCTGGCAGGCTGGAGGGTGTAGTTGGTCGCACTGGAACAGTCACCGGCGTCGGAGATGCCCCCGGTGGAACTGTCCGCGTTGACGCATATCCCGGAGGAATCGTGCCGCAGGTGGAAGGACCCGTCGGCGTTGACCAGCATGCTGAACCCGACGTCCGTCGTGTCGCCCCAGGTGCCCGTGTTGCCCGTCGGGGTTCGACCGTCCAGATTGTTGTAGGCGAACACCGGGTTGCAGAGCGACGCCGTCACGACGCACCGTTCCGGCACGTACCGGGCAAAGGCGAGCTGGCCATTGCCCTGGTCCGCGGCCTGCATGAGGACGGTAATCTCGCGCGGCTTCTCATCCGCCTGAGCGGCGCCGGTGGCCAGGGGGGAGACCACGAGCCCCAGTGCGGCGACGAGCACCGCCAATACAGCATTCAGGCGCGCGGTACATCTGCGCCTGAGAAGATGAACGGTCATGGTTGTGACCTGCTTTCGGTAAGAGATCATGCCTTGCTGGCACCCTGTGCGCCTGAAAAGACTGATGAATTCCACGAGGGCGTGGCACTTGGTCAAACCGTCCGCGCTCTATGCGGTCTCCACGGGATGAGCAATTTATGGGCAGGCGCAGTGCCCTGCATCCGCCACATGACCTATTTGTTCGCCCAATGGCGCGGTGACAGGTGGGAGGGGCACCGACCGGATCCTCCCGATGCCCGACCCCCTCGGGGAGGCGGTGCCAGTGACCGCCCGAACGCCTCGTACGCCACCCCGGCCGCCGGCACCACGTCGACCAGCGCCGTCACCATCGGCTCCGGAACGCGCAGCACCATGCCTGACCGCTGCCGCCCTGACCGTTCCTGACCGCTGCCGCCCTGCAGACCTCGCGGCACCGCCCATGGGGGAAGTGGACCTGGGCAGGTCAACGTGCCCGGACAACCCCTCTAGGGGGTGCGTCCAGGTGCCCCCGTACGGGCCGGGGGCCGGCGCGGAACACCCGCGGCCGATGGGCCCCCGGTCGCCGCCGCCCCGCGGGGCTCAGGCCGCCGCCCGGTGCCCCTTCGGCTCCGCGGCCGTGAGCGCGGCCTTGGTGACATCCGCGACCAGCTCCACGACATCGGGCCCGTAAGCCTGCGAGTTGACCACCTTCAGCAGCAGACAGAACTGACCGTCGGTGCCGTGCTTCCGGGCCAGCCGGGCCCGGTTGCGGACGAGATGACGGACCGCGGCCCGGTGGGTGACCGGGCGCTGGCCGGCCGCCAGGAACACCGGACGGTCGCCCTCCCCGGCGGTCAGCCGGGCCAGCAGGACATACTCGACGGCCCCGGGCTCCATCCGGTACGTCGAGCCGCCGACCGTGAAGGTGCCGCGGCCCGCGCCGGACTCGTCGCCGGGGTGCACCGCGAGGCCCGGCAGCAGATTGGCCAGATGGGCCGCCAGCCGCCGGTGCGCGGTCGGGTCGCCGACACAGAACTCGGTACGCGCCCCGAAGCCCTGGAGACCGGTGTCGTGCGGGGCGACCTCGGGGTGCGCACCGCAGTTCTCGATCACCGCGGCCAGCCCCAGCAGCGCCAGCGCATCATGGCGCGGGATGCTCCAGTGGGCCGAGGAGCTGTCCCGGTGGGTGACCAGCACGCACTCCGAACCGCCCGGCAGCCCGAAGAAGCCTTGCTCGCGGGTCAGCTTCCGGCGGGCCACCGCGGATTGCACGGCCCAGCCGGCCGCCAGGCCCACGATCAGGGCCGCGGCCGCCACGGTCAGGAGCAGCACGGTGTCGTCCATGGCCGGGGAGCGTAGCGGCATCCCGGGTGTGCGTTCGAGGGCGGGGCGGGCGGCTGGGACGGCTTGTCCCGGTCCGTACGGGCATACCTGATCCGTACGGAAACGGGCAGCTGATCCCTTCCGTGAACGGGGCATCGGGCCCGAAATGCCCTCTGTCGGCGGGCTGTTGCCGCGAGTAGGCTCCGGGCCCCTGCTGCCCCCCGCGCACCCTCTTGGAGGAAACCCCGGTATGACCAGAGCCCGACGCCTCACCGTCCTGGGAGCAGCCGCCGCGCTGGCCGGCTCCCTGGTGGCGGTCCCGGCCGCCGCCGGATCCGCCGCGCCCGCGCGGCCCGCCCCCGCGGACCGGGGCAGCGCCACCGCCACACCGGAGAAGACTCCGGTCGCCGTCGGCTACGGCGGGGCCGTCTCCAGCGTCGACCCGGATGCCTCGGCCGCCGGTATCTCGGTGCTCAAGAAGGGCGGTAACGCCGTCGACGCCGCGGTCGCCACCGCCGCCGCCCTCGGCGTCACCGAGCCCTACTCCGCGGGCGTCGGTGGCGGCGGCTACTTCGTCTCCTACGACGCCCGGTCCAGGACCATACGCACCCTCGACGGCCGGGAGACCGCCCCACGCTCCGCCGGCAAGGACCTCTTCCTGGAGAACGGCACACCGCTCCCGTTCGACGACGTCGTCACCAGCGGGCTGAGCGTCGGCACCCCGGGCACCCCCGCCACCTGGGACACCGCCCTGCGCAAGTGGGGCAGCCGGTCCCTGCGCCAGGTGCTGCGCCCCGCACAGCGGCTGGCCGCGGGCGGTTTCACGGTCGACGAGACCTTCCGCCAACAGACCGCCGACAACGAGGCGCGCTTCCGCGACTTCCCGGCGACCGCCCGCCTCTACCTGCCCGGCGGCAAGCTCCCGGTGGTCGGCTCGACGATGAAGAACCCCGATCTGGCCCGTACGTACGGGGAGTTGGCGAAGAAGGGCGTCGGTGCGCTCTACGACGGTGCGCTGGGCCAGGACATCGTCCGTACCGTCCGCAAGCCGCCGGTGCGCGCCGGCTCCCCGCGCACGGTACGGCCCGGCGATCTGACCGCGGGCGATCTGCGGGCCTACCGGGTCCGGAGCCAGGCGCCGACCCATACCGGCTACCGCGGGCTCGATGTCTACGGCATGGCGCCGTCCTCCTCCGGCGGCACCAGCATCGCCGAGGCGCTCAACATCCTGGAGAAGAGTGAGGTCTCCCGGCTGAGCGAGAAGCAGTACCTCCACCGCTTCATCGAGGCGGCCCGGATCGCCTTCGCCGACCGCGGCCGCTGGGTCGGCGACCCGGCGCAGGAGGACGTCCCGACCAAGGGCCTGACCGCACAGCGGTTCGCCGATGCCCGCGCCTGCCTCATCCACGACAACAAGGCGCTGACCAGCCCGCTCGCGCCCGGCGACCCGCGCCACCCGCAGCGCTGCGCCGGCGCCGGCAAGGCCACGCCGACGACCTACGAGGGGGAGAACACCACCCATCTGACCGTCGCCGACAAGTGGGGCAACGTCGTCGCCTACACCCTGACCATCGAACAGACCGGCGGCAGCGGCATCGTCGTCCCGCACCGCGGCTTCCTGCTCAACAACGAGCTCACCGACTTCTCCTTCGCGCCCGCCGATCCGGCTGTCCATGACCCCAACCTCCCGGGCCCCGGCAAGCGGCCGCGCTCGTCGATGTCGCCGACGATCGTGCTGCGGCACGGCCGGCCGGTGGTGGCGCTCGGCTCGCCCGGCGGCGCGACCATCATCACCACCGTGCTGCAGACCCTGGTCAACCACCTCGACCGCGGCATGCCGCTGGTCGACGCCATCGCCGCGCCGCGTGCCAGCCAGCGCAACGCGGCGCGGACCGAGCTCGAACCCGGCCTGTGGAACAGCCCGCTCCGCCGGCAACTCGAAGCGATCGGACATGCCTTCAAGGAGAACCCGGAGATCGGCGCGGCGACCGGCGTCCAGCGACTGCCGGACGGCCGCTGGCTGGCCGCGGCCGAAAAGGTACGCCGCGGCGGCGGCTCGGCGAGGGTCGTGCACCGGTCGTAACGCCCGCGGCACAGGAGCTCGATGTCACACCGCCGACACGGACGGACCGCTGTGTGCCGTCCGTGTGTCGTCGATGTTCCGCTCCGCGCGGCGTCGTTGATGGCCATGGCGGTGGCGATTAGCCTCCTGGGACCGTTCGTTCGAATGAGCGGTCCCAGGGAGGGCACGCAGCGTGAGCGTTGACGAGAGCCAGGACAGCGAGACCGGGCAGGTCCCGGCCCGGCACATCGGTGCCACGGCGGGCGAGTTGGAGGGCCTCGCCGAGCAGGCGCGGGCGCTCGCCGAGGGCCGGGTGACCTCGACCGCGCTGGTACGGCGGTCGCTGGAGCGCATCGAGGCGACCCAGGACACCGTCAACGCCTTCCGGCGGGTACGGGCCGGGGCGGCGCTGGCGGAGGCCGCGGAGGCGGACCGCAGACTGGCGGCCGGGGAGCGGCTGCCGCTGCTCGGGGTGCCGGTCGCGGTCAAGGACGACACCGATGTGGCGGGCGAGCCGACCGCGTTCGGCTGCGCCGGAGAATTCCCGCCCAAGGAGCGCGACGCCGAGGTCGTCCGGCGGCTGCGCGCGGCCGGCGCCATCATCGTCGGCAAGACCAACGCCTGCGAACTGGGACAGTGGCCGTTCACCGAGGGCCCGGCCTTCGGCAACACCTGCAACCCGTGGAACCTCGCCCACACCCCGGGCGGCTCGTCCGGCGGTTCGGCCGCCGCGGTCTCGGCCGGGCTGGTCCCCGCCGCCCTCGGCACCGACGGCGCCGGTTCGGTCCGGATCCCCGCCGCCTGGTCCCACCTCGTCGGCATCAAACCCCAGCGCGGCCGCATCTCCACCTGGCCGGACCCCGAGGCCTTCCAGGGGATCACCGGTATCGGACCGCTGGCCCGTACGGTCGAGGACGCGGCGCTGCTGCTGGACGTGGCCAGCGGCAACCACGACGGCGATCTGCACCGGCCGCCCGCCATCGCGGCCCGCGAGGCGGCCGGCCGCGACCCGGGACGGCTGCGGATCGCACTGTCCTGGAAGGCGGCCTTCACCTTCACGCCCAAGCCGCTGCACCCCGACGTCCGGGCCGCGGTGACCGGTGTGGCCCGCACGCTGGCCCGCCTCGGGCACTTCGTCGAGGAGGCGGAGCCGGACTACGGGCTGGTCGGGCTGGCCTTCGTGCCGCGCGCCACGGCCGGGGTGGGGGAGTGGGCGGACCGGGTCCCCGACCGCTCGCTCCTGGACCGCAGGACGCGGGAGGCGGCCCGGATGGGCCGGCTGCTCGGCGGGCCCGTACTGCGCCGGGCGCGCGCCGTCGAGAAGCGCCAACAGCGCCGGATCGGCGCGCTGTTCGGCCCCTACGACGTGCTGCTGACGCCGACCACGGCCACCCCGCCGCCGCGGATCGGCACCCTCGCCAAGCTCAGCGGCTGGCGTACGGATCAGGCCATGATCGCCGCCTGCCCCTACGCCTGGCCGTGGAATGTCCTCGGCTGGCCGGGGGTGAGCGTCCCCGCCGGGTTCAGTACGGACGGCCTGCCGCTGGGCGCCCAGCTGCTCGGCCCGGCCCATGGCGAGCCGCAGCTGATCTCGCTGGCCGCCCAGCTGCAGGACGATCTGCGCTGGCACGAGCGGCGGCCGGCCGGACATCCGGTGCAGCACGAGGGCGTCCGTCCCTGAGCCGCGGGGGCGTCCGTCCCTGAGCCGCGGGGGCGTCCGTTCCTGAGCCGCGGGGGCGTCCGCCCCGAGCCGCAACGGCGTCCGCCCCTGAGTCGCGGGGGCGCGTCTGAGCCGCGGCTGCGGACGGCCCGACGCCGTCAGCCGGGCGCCGAAGGTGCGGCCGGAGCCGGTGGCGGAGGGCTCGCGGCACCGCCCGGCGTGTCCCTCGCGAGGCGTTCCGCGTCCCTTTCCGGCATATGTCCAGCGGGCGAGATTAACAGGCAAACTTATCAGTTTGGCTGTCGATTCTGTGAAGTGCCGGCGGACGCGCCACAGTGGAGATGGTCTTGCCACGGTCCGTGACGGGGCTTACGGTCACCTCCACACGCGTAGATCGCGGCGTAGATCATGCGCGGGCGCAGGCTGACGCATCGACAAAGGAGCAGCTCATGGCCGATGTTGTGCGTGCCGCACTGGTCCAGGCGACCTGGACCGGCGACACCGAATCGATGATCGCGAAGCATGAGGAGTACGCCAGAGCGGCGGCCGCGCAGGGCGCGAAGGTGATCGGCTTCCAGGAAGTCTTCAACGCCCCGTACTTCTGCCAGGTCCAGGAGCCCGAGCACTACCGCTGGGCCGAGCCGGTACCCGACGGCCCGACCGTCCGCAGGATGCAGGACCTGGCCCGCGAGACCGGCATGGTCATCGTCGTCCCCGTCTTCGAGGTCGAACAGTCCGGCTTCTACTACAACACCGCGGCCGTCATCGACGCCGACGGCACGGTCCTGGGCACCTACCGCAAGCACCACATCCCGCAGGTCAAGGGCTTCTGGGAGAAGTACTACTTCAAGCCGGGGAACGCCGGCTGGCCGGTCTTCGACACCGCCGTCGGCAAGATCGGCGTCTATATCTGCTACGACCGCCACTTCCCCGAAGGCTGGCGGCAGTTGGGCCTCAACGGCGCCCAGCTGGTCTACAACCCCTCCGCCACCTCCCGCGGCCTGTCCGCCTACCTCTGGCAGCTGGAGCAGCCCGCGGCCGCGGTCGCCAACGAGTACTTCATCGCGGCGATCAACCGGGTCGGCGTCGAGGAGTACGGCGACAACGACTTCTACGGCACCAGCTACTTCGTCGACCCCCGGGGACAGTTCGTCGGCGACGTCGCCAGCGACTCCAAGGAGGAACTGGTCATCCGGGACCTGGACTTCGCCCTGATCGACGAGGTCCGCCAGCAGTGGGCCTTCTACCGCGACCGCCGCCCCGACGCGTACGACGGGCTGGTGCAGCCATGACCCACGACCCCGCGGGCCTGCACGCCCGCCACCAGGCCGTCCTGCCCTCCTGGCTCAGCCTCTACTACGAGCGGCCCCTCGAACTCACCCACGGCGAGGGCCGCCACGTCTGGGACGCCGAGGGCAACCGCTATCTCGACTTCTTCGGCGGCATCCTCACCACCATGACGGCGCATGCGCTGCCCGAGGTGACCAAGGCCGTCAGCGAACAGGCCGGCCGCATCATCCACACCTCGACGCTCTACCTCTCCCGGCCCATGGTCGACCTGGCGGAGCGGATCGCGGCGCTCTCCGGCATCCCCGACGCCCGGGTCTTCTTCACCACCTCCGGTACGGAGGCCAATGACGCGGCCCTGCTCCTGGCCACCACGTACCGCCGCTCCAACCAGATCCTGGCGATGCGCAACAGCTACCACGGCCGGTCCTTCTCCACCATCGGCATCACCGGCAACCAGAGCTGGTCGCCCACCAGCCTCTCGCCCCTCCAGACGCTGTACGTCCACGGCGGGGTGCGCAGCCGCGGCCCGTACGCCGAGCTGAGCGACGCCGCGTACCTCGCGGCCTGCGTCGCCGACCTGGAGGACATGCTCCAGCAGACCGCGGGCGGGGTCGCCGCGCTCATCGCCGAACCGGTCCAGGGCGTCGGCGGATTCACCATGCCGCCGGACGGTCTGTACGCCGCGTTCCGCGAGGTGCTCGCCCGGCACGGCATCCTCTGGATCAGCGACGAGGTGCAGACCGGCTGGGGCCGTACCGGAGACCACTTCTGGGGCTGGCAGGCGCACGACGGCAACGGCCCGCCCGACATGCTGACCTTCGCCAAGGGCATCGGCAACGGCACGTCCATCGGCGGGGTGGTGGCCCGCGCCGAGGTGATGAACTCGCTCTCCGCGAACTCCATCTCCACCTTCGGCGGCAGCCCGGTCACCATGGCCGCGGGCCTGGCCAACCTCAACTACCTCCTCGAACACGATCTCCAGGGCAACGCCCGGCGGGTCGGCGGCCTGCTCATCGAGCGGCTGCGGGCGGTCGCGGCCGGCCTCGACCTCGTCCGCGAAGTGCGCGGCCGCGGCCTGATGATCGGCATCGAACTGGTCCGCCCCGGCACCGGCGAACGCTCGCCGGAGGCCGCCTCCCTGGTCCTGGAGGCCGCCCGCGAGCGCGGTCTGCTGATCGGCAAGGGCGGCCAGGGCGGCGCCTCGCTGCGGATCGCGCCCCCGATGACGCTGACCGTCGCGGAGGCGGAAGAGGGCGCGGATCTGCTGGCGGACGCACTGCGGACGGCGCAGGGGCGGCTGGCCCCGGCGTAGGGACACAGCCGTGGCCGGGGCGGGGGCTTCGTCGGGCGCGAGGCCCTCGTCCGCCTCCGCGGCCGGGCCCGGCACGCCTCATGCGCTCCCGGCGGTCTCCCGCACCGTGTCGGCCACCAGGGTGAAGAACTGCGTGTGGGCGCGCCGGCTGCACGGGGCCTCCGGGTTCCACGGCAGCAGCCGGGACCGGGCCTCCAGCGCACGCCAGTGGGCGTCGGACCGGAGCTGTTCGGGCCGGGCGGCGTTGGCCCGTACGTCCATCAGCACGATGTCCGGGGCCATCGCCGCGGCCTCCGCCCAGCCGACGGTGGACCAGTTCACCCCGGCCCCCGCGGCCGGCTGCAGCAGCCCCACGCCGTGTTCGGTCAGTGCCCGCAGATCCGGCCAGGAGCTGGGCCGGGCCAGATGCACCCGCTCCGGGCCCGCGGGCGACAGTGCCAGCACCCGCGGCCGTACCGCCCCGCCGGTCGCCTGCCGCAGGGTGTCCTCCGCGGCGTCCAACTCCCTTGCGCGGACGAGGGGTTCGCCCCGGCCGAGCGATCCGGCGAGCGCCGCGAACCGTTCCCGCACCTCGGCCAGGCTCCGGCCGGGGCCCACCGCGACGGTGGCGACCGGGACATGCGCCTCCAGCTCCAGGGCGGTCTTCTGCTCCAGCCCGTAGACCTGCTCGCCGTCATAGGTCACGGCCACCACGAGGTCCGGCTCCGCCTCCAGCAGGGCGTCCGGGTGCAGCGCGCCGCCCGAACCCAGATAGGGAATCTCCGCGAGCGGCAGCTCACCGCCCTTGGCGGGGTCGGGGGCGGCGCCGTCGTGCTGGGACCCGAAGAGCCCCACGGGGCGTATGCCGTGGTCCCACAGCGTCGCCCCCGCCTGTATGTACGCCACGATCCGTAACGGCCGGTCGCCGGCCACCGCCAGGCGCCCCCGGTCGTCGGAGAACTCCCACGGTGTGCTCTGCTCCATGAACCCGCCGCCTTTCCGATTCGTCCGTCAGAATGCCGCGCCGCCCGCGAGGTGCGCCCGCCGGTGTCGGCGGATATCTGCCCATCGCGCCACTCCCGCACCCCTCCCGCGGGTACCGCGCCCACCGTGTCCGTGCCCGGCGTTGAACCGTCCAGCTGATCGTCGGGGCAACACGAATGTCTCCGCTGATTAGCGGTCACGGTATTGCCACCGTGGGTGACATGCTTCTACGGTCTCCTTCTCGACCGTGATCTACGGGTGTAGACCGGTCGTGGCGTGGCGTCAGCGGAGCAGACCTGCCGAGGGGATGGTGCGCGTCGAGCTCCGCCTTCCCGTGCCGCCGATGTCGCTGGTGTGGAAGGGAGCAGGATTGTGAGCCGTACGGTCGTTCAGGGTGGATTGGTGATCACCGCCGCCGATGAGGTCCACGCCGATGTCCTGGTGGAGGACGGCCGGGTCGCCGCCCTCGCGGCGCACGGCAGCCCCACCGCGGACAGCTGGGCCGGAGCGGCGGACCGCGTCATCGACGCCACCGGCAAATACGTCATCCCAGGGGGTGTCGACGCCCACACCCACCTGGACTTCCCCTTCGGCGGAACCTTCTCCTCCGACAACTTCGAGACCGGGACCCGCGCCGCGGCCTGGGGCGGCACCACCACCCTTGTCGACTTCGCGGTCCAGTCCCGTGGCAAGTCGCTCCGCGCCGGCCTGGATGCCTGGCACGCCAAGTCCGACGCCCAGTGCGCCATCGACTACGCGTTCCACATGATCCTCTCGGATGTGAACGAGCACACCCTCAAGGAGATGGACCTCCTGGTGGCGGAGGGCGTCACCTCCTTCAAGCTGTTCACCGCCTACCCCGGCGTCTTCTACAGCGACGACGGGCAGATCCTGCGCGCGATGCAGCAGTCCGCCGACAACGGCGGGCTGATCATGATGCACGCCGAGAACGGCATCGCCATCGACGTCCTCGTCGAGCAGGCGCTGGCCGCGGGCCGGACCGACCCGCGCTACCACGGCGAGGTCCGCCGGGTCCTCCTGGAGGCCGAGGCCACCCACCGCACCATCCAGCTGGCGCGGGTGGCCGGCGCCCCGCTCTATGTCGTCCATGTCTCCGCGGAGGAAGCCCTCGCCGAGATCGCCCAGGCCCGCGACAAGGGGCTGAACGTCTTCGGCGAGACCTGCCCGCAGTATCTGTTCCTGTCCACCGACAACCTCGCCGAGCCGGACTTCGAGGGCGCCAAGTATGTGTGCTCCACGCCGCTGCGGCCGCGTGAGCACCAGGCGGCGCTGTGGCGCGGGCTGCGCACCAACGACCTCCAGGTGGTCTCGACCGACCACTGCCCGTTCTGCTTCCAGGGGCAGAAGGAGCTCGGCCGCGGCGATTTCTCCAAGATCCCCAACGGGATGCCGGGCGTGGAGAACCGGATGGACCTCCTCCACCAAGGGGTCGTGGAGGGCCGGATCAGCCGCCGCCGCTGGATCGAGATCGCCTGCGCCTCCCCGGCCCGGATGTTCGGCCTCTACCCGAAGAAGGGCACCATCGCCCCCGGCTCCGACGCCGACCTCGTCATCTACGACCCCACCGCCGAGCAGACCGTCTCCGCCGAGACCCACCACATGAACGTCGACTACTCGGCGTACGAGGGCAAACAGCTCACCGGGCAGGTCGAAACCGTGCTCTCGCGGGGCGAACTCGTCCTCGACCGGCGGGAGTTCACCGGACGTGCGGGGCACGGCCAGTACATCCCGCGTGGCACATGTCAGTACCTCATTTAAGGAGCGCCGCTGTGGATTTCGGAGTTGTCCTGCAGGCCGACCCGCCCGCTTCCGCCGTTGTGTCCCTGATGCGCCGCGCCGAGCGCAACGGCTTCCGCTACGGCTGGACCTTCGACTCGACCGTCCTGTGGCAGGAACCGTTCGTCATCTACAGCCGCGTTCTGGAACACACCGAGCGTCTGATCGTCGGCCCGATGGTCACCAACCCCACCACCCGCACCCCGGAGGTCACCGCCTCCACTTTCGCCACCCTCAACGAGATGTACGGCAACCGCACTGTCTGCGGCATCGGGCGCGGCGACTCCGCGATGCGGGTGGCCGGGCGCCCGCCCAACACCCTGGCCCGGCTGGGCGAGTCGATCGGCGTCATCCGTGATCTGGCCGAGGGACGGGAGGCGTACGTCGGCGACCATCGGATCAAGATCCCCTGGATCAAGGACGGCAAGCTCCCGGTATGGATGGCCGCCTACGGGCCCAAGGCCCTCGCCATGGCGGGCGAGTTGGCCGACGGTTTCATCCTCCAGCTCGCCGACCCCTTCCTCACCGAATGGATGATCAAGGCCGTACGGAAGGCCGCGGTGGACGCCGGCCGCGACCCGGCCGAGGTGACGATCTGCGTCGCCGCCCCCGCCTACGTGGGCGACGACCTGGACCACGCCCGAGAGCAGTGCCGCTGGTTCGGCGGCATGGTCGGCAACCACGTCGCCGACCTCGTCACACGCTACGGCGAGCACTCCGGCATGGTGCCGGACGAGCTGACCGACTACATCGCGTCACGGGAGAGCTACGACTACGCCCACCACGGCCGGTCGGGCAACCCGGACGCCGGCTTCGTGTCGGACACCGTCATCGACCGCTTCTGTCTGCTCGGCCCGCCCGCCGCGCACATCGAAAAGCTGCGGCAGCTCCAGGCGCTGGGCGTGGACCAGTTCGCGCTCTACGCCATGCACGACGCCAAGGAATCCACCATCGACGCCTACGGAGCAGAGATCCTTCCCGCATTCGCCGACTGAACGGGCCCTGGCCGCAGGCGCGTTGGGATCCCGCTCTCGTCGCGCCCGGCCGCCCGCCGGGCGCGACGACCGTGCCATCCGCCGCGCCGACCGGTGGCCGGCGGCCCGCACCCGGACGAAAGGCCCCGCATGTCCGCGCCCTCCTCACCCGTGCCGCCGGAATTCCCCCTCACACCGACGGGCCAGATCACCGCCCCGGACGGCCGCGTCGAACCGGCACCGGGCGCCATCACCCCGCACGGCCGGTACGTCAACGCCGACCTGCGCCCCGTACCGCTGGCCGAACGCCGCTGGACCACCTACAACTTCGCGGCCCTGTGGGTCGGCATGGCCCACAACATCCCCTCCTGGACGCTCGCCTCCGGCCTGGTCGCGCTCGGCATGGACTGGAAGCAGGCGGTCCTGACCATCGCGCTGGCGAACCTCGTCGTCCTGGTCCCGATGCTGCTCACCGGGCATGCGGGCCCCAAGTACGGCATCCCCTTCCCGGTGCTCGCACGGGCGTCGTTCGGGCTGCGCGGCGCCAATCTGCCCGCGCTGGTGCGCGCCGCCGTGGCCTGCTGCTGGTTCGGCATCCAGACCTGGATCGGCGGCCAGGGCATCTACATCCTGCTGGGCAAGATCTTCGGCGGCGACTGGGCCAAGGCGGCGTCCATCGGCGGCTACCCCTGGACCCTCTGGCTGTGCTTCCTGGTCTTCTGGGTCGTCGAACTCGCCATCATTCTCCGGGGCATGGAGACGCTGCGCCGCTTCGAGAACTGGGCCGCGCCCTTCGTCCTCGTCGGCGCGATGGCGCTGCTCGGATGGATGGCGGCCAAGGCGGGCGGGTTCGGCCCGCTGCTGGACCAGCCGAGCGCACTGGGCTGGGGCGAGGACTTCTGGCCGGTCTTCTTCCCGTCCCTCATGGGGATGATCGGTTTCTGGGCGACTCTGTCCCTGAACATCCCCGACTTCACCCGCTTCGGGGCCGGTCAGCGGGCCCAGGTCTGGGGGCAGTCCCTGGGGCTGCCGACCACGATGACGGCGTTCGCCCTGCTCTCCGTCCTGGTCACCTCGGGCTCACAGGCGGTGTACGGGGCGCCGATCTGGGACCCGGTCGCGCTGGCCGGCAAGACCGACAACGTCTTCGGCCTGCTCTTCGCGCTGGTCACCGTCCTGATCGCGACGATCTCCGTCAATATCGCGGCCAATGTCGTCTCGCCCGCCTACGACCTGGCTCATCTGGCGCCGAATCTCATCAACTTCCGTACGGGCGCGCTGATCACCGGCGTGGTCGGCGTCATCATCCTGCCGTGGAAGCTCACCGCCACCCCCGAGCTGTACATCTTCACCTGGCTCGGTGTGGTCGGCGGACTGCTCGGCACCGTCGCCGGCATCCTCATCGCCGACTACTGGATCATCCGCCGCACCGTCCTCGACCTCGCCGATCTCTACCGCCCCGGCGGCCGCTACTGGTACACGGCCGGCTGGAACTGGCGGGCCGTCCTCGCCTTCGTCATCGGCGGCCTGCTGGCGGTGGGCGGCTCGTACTCCCGGCCCGGCAAGGGCCCTTTTCCCGCCGACGGCCTCCTCCCGTTCCTCAAACCACTGGCCGACTACGGATGGGCGGTGGGCCTGGTGACCGGGCTGAGCCTCTACACGCTGCTCATGGCCAGGGCGATGAGCAGCCGGACGGGCCCCAGGGGTATTGATCACGAGCGTTGTTAACAGCCGTTGAGCCAAGGCGGCTGAAGCGACCGTCCACGTGGCCCCCCTGACCGGCTTGCGCGGCTGCAATGGGGGACTCACTTCCCTTCGGGGGCTACCGGTTGGTGATGATCCACCCAACGCCGCCCGATCCAGCGATGGTTGCGAAGGATACGAGTAACCAAGGAGGAATGCGGTACACGGAGAGACGCACGCTCTTGGTGTGGATCTTGATAATGGGGGTCTGAGGGTCGCTCACGGCTCTCTCCAGTGTTCGGGAACGCCAAATGACGCCCACGTGGGCGGTGTTGATGTCGAAGGCCGTGGACCCGGTTGGCCAGGTCCACCACCGTGGAGTGCCCGATCCGCCGGCCAGGACCGTCGACGAGCGAGGCGAACGGATCACCGGGCGGGAGGAAGTCGTCCACCGTGCGCAGTTCGGGTGAGGCGGTCGCTTCCTCTACAGCCGTTGCTGCCTCTGGCTCCCCCCTGGACACCCCTAAGACGGTAGCCAGGACCGGCAGCCATTCGCGCGGTTTCCGCTTCCACTGAGCCGTGTGCATCGTGAAGGTGCTGGTCACGGGTCTGGCGTGAGTTGTCTTCGGCGTACTCGTGCTGGTCGTGGGCGGCAGTCTGGGGCGTAGATCGTCTGGAAGGTGCGGGTTTTGCGATTTCTCGCCCGCCGTCTCGGGTTGCGCTCGTACGCTCCGGCGCATGGTGGACCCCGAGGTGCATGAGCGGATCACCGCGCGCTGCGCGGAACGGGGGGCACCGAAGCTGCTGGGCTGTTGCGGGAGCAGAAGCTCTTGGTCGGGCCGCTGCGGGAGCAGCGGCCGGCCCCGGTTAATCGGTTGCCGACCTTCGGGAGGGAGTGTCTGATCCCGGCTATGACGACTGTGCTGGGTACGCCGACTGTCGACGGGGTACGCGAGGCCATGGCCGCGCTGCGGGAGTGGCAGTACGACGAAGCGCCGATGCAGTTGCATTCCGGGGACATTGGCTGGAACTACCGGTTCGGAACGGCCGAGACGGCCGCGGTGGTCCGGACCTGGAGTCGGAACGGGCGGATTCTCGCGGTCGGGATGCTCGACTCGCCGACGCTGGTGCGGATGACGGTCGCTCCGGACGCTTTCCAGGATGAGGACTTGGCGCGGCGGCTCGTCGAGGACTTCTCGCTGCCTGAGCGCGGCGTGCTGCCGGAAGGAATGGTGTCCATCGAGGCCCCGCTGGGCCTGCTGCTCCACGACCTGCTGAGCAAGGAGTGCTGGGGCGTCGACGAGCCGTGGACGCCGCTCTTCCGCGACCTCACCGAGCCGGTGGAGGACCCCGGCGTGCGGATCAAGTCGATCGGCCCGGAGCAGGCGCAGGACTTTGCAGACGTCCTGCGGTCGGCGTTCAACACCTCCCGGCCTACGCGCGAGTACTGGCACGCGATGTCGGCGGGACCGTTCTACGCCGACGCCCGCTGCCTGGGCGCCTATGACGACCAGGGCAGCGTGGCGGCGGTGGTGACGGTGTGGTCGGCCGGCCCGGGGAAGCCGGGGCTGGTCGAGCCGATGGGCGTCCACGAGGACCACCGTGGTCGCGGCTACGGCCGGGCGATCACCGTGGCCGGGGCTGCCGCGCTGCGGGAGATGGGCTCGTCGAGCGTACGTGTGTGCACGCCGAGTTCCAATGTCGGCGGCGTCGCCACGTACAAGGCGGCCGGGTTCGAGGTGCGGCCGGAGGTGCGGGACCGGATCCGGACGGCCTGACGCCGGGGCTGCTCGGTAAGGCGGCAGTCTGGGGCGTAGATCGTCTGGCAGGCGCAGGTTTCCGGTTTCTCATCCGCCGTCGCGGGTTGCGCTCGTACGCTCCGGCGCATGGTGGGCCCCGAGGTGCATGAGCGGATCACCGCGCGCTGCGCGGAGCTGGATGAACTCGAAGAGAAGCTGGTCAAGCGTCTGTCCGAGGTGCGGGCCGAGCGGGACGAGCTGGCCGTGGCGGTGCGGGTGTGGCAGCGGATGAGCGAGCAGCTCGCTGACGAGCGGGCAACGGCCGGGTCGCCGGTGGTGCAGGTGGCGGGTCGGACGGTGCGGCTGGTCCCGGACCGGGCATCAGGGGTGGCCGAGTCCGCGCTGCCGGCGGACTACCAGCGCATCCCGGCCGCCGTGCGGCAGGCCGGTGGTCCGGTCGCCACCCGGGCCGTCGGTGAGGTGTTGGGTCTGGACACTGGGGTGCGGGGCAAGCTGGAGCCGCTGCGCGGGAAGTTGACCAAGCTGGCCGATCGCGGCTGGCTGCACAAGCGGGGGTGACGGCATGTTCACCGTGCGCCCCTAATCGCCGGACTCGAAGAGCTGTTGGGCCGACGACGGCCTGCACTACCCAAAGGGGTCGTACAGGCCGTCGTCACGCAGGCCCCCGGATGTGCCAACAGCGTCTGGGCATCCGGGAGGGGCGTCTGCGTTTCGGCGTACGCGCCTACGCGGGGAAGTCCCCTGCCTTTACGCCGGTGACGAACGCTGACCACGCGGCCGGCTCGAACGTCAGGGCCGGTCCGTTGGGGTCCTTGCTGTCCCGGACGGGAACGGTGCTGTGGGCGCCGACATGCGCCGGGGACCACTCCACGCAGTTGCCGCCATCTTGGCTGCTGTAGCTGGACTTGACCCAGGGGTGAGTCAGGGGAGTCACGATGCCTCCATAAGCTTTTGGATCATGCAGGTGGACACGTCACGCGCCAGGGCTGAAGCGGTGAGTACATCGTAAGACCGGGAGAGGTGGCGCACGGTTGACGGCTCATCAATGATCGCGCCCGACCTGATGCCTTCCGTGTAGATCACGGGTTGCCCATCGGCGGTGGTCAGAATCGACATGGATCCGTCCATCAGCCCGTGAGTCCCCGCGGAGAGCGGAAGCACCTGCAAAACGGTGGTGGGCCGGGCACCGTGGTGGAGCAGCGCGGCAAGCTGTTCCCGCATGACCTCCGGGCCCCCGACGTTCCGCCGAAGCACGGACTCACAGATGATGACGGAGAAGTCCGGCGGTGAGCTGCCACTGAGTACGTCCTGGCGGGCCATGCGCTTTTGAACCTTCTTCGCCAGTTCCTCCTCGCTGGCCCGCGGGTCACCCTCCCGGAAGAGTGCGTATGCATAGCCCGCCGTCTGGAGGAGTCCGGGCACGACGGTCGGTGACCACTCAGCAATCGCTATCGCCCGGGGCTCCAGCTTCATTCGCTTTCGGGAGTGCTCCGGAAAGGACTGGGCCATGATCTCTTCGTACAGCCGCTTGAACAGGCCGTCCGTCGAGAAGACCTGATCCAAGAGGGGCGGGAGATCGGCCGGCACCGGCCCCACGCACGTCTCCACACGGCTGATGGTGCTTTTGGACGTGCGGGTCAACCTCGCCAGTTGAGTCTGGCTCAGGGGCCCTTGCGGGCACAGCTCGCGGTGACTCCGGCACTCCTCACCGAATTGCTTGCGCGGGTCGTCTGAGTCCTCTGCGCCCCCTGGTGCGCCCCCGATACGGTCCATAACTCCCCCTGACCATTGACCTGGTCACGTGTGGTCGTCGCGTCATTTACGCCGGTCAACGGCGTACGCACATGCCGGCATGCCCAGTGCCCAGGTTGGGCGCTGAATCTCTCCTCACCGTACCGATTTCTACTCCACTCTTGTCACCAACCAGACGCACAGAGTGAGGGGTTCCGGTGACTGAGCGAACAGGTTCCGCGTCCACCGACGACGTGGCGGACCTGGGAGTGGCGATAGCTGAAGGCGCCCCCGGGCAGTCGACGCCGGACACCGTGACGTTCGCTCCGTGGATTCCGCTTCCCCCCGGTATCCCACGGGGTCCGTATACCCGACCGCACCGTGACCTCCTGAAGCGGCACGCTGCCGGACTGGAGCGGATGTGCGATGAGCGGGAGTGAAAAAGCGCCGGTGGGCCCGGTGTTGATCGGCCCGAAGCTGGAGCCCGTCCCGGTGCAGAGGTGCGATGTGTGTGAACTCTGCTGCCAGGAGCGGGAGGTGGCCCGGCGGGCGGGCCGTTCACTGGAGGTCCGGAGCCTTAACGGCGTCATTGCGGGCCACCCCCATGGAAGGGAGGCAGGGGAGTGATCGGAGCGGAGGCACCACTCGCCTTTTACACGACGCCCAAACAGATCACGACAGGGTCCGTCGTCTTCGACCGGGACGCCGAGATGGTGGCCGTGGTGCGGGACGTGAAGGGCCTGATGGTCGGACTGGAGCGACCCACGGGACTCACCTGGGAAGTGGCCTACGGCCGTCTGCGACCGGCCACGGAGCGCGAAGGGCTGCAGCTCCAGGCCCTGGCGAAGCTCCAGCGGGCACGGATGCGGGGTATGCCGTGAGCTGCACGAAGTGCGCCGACCTGGAACGGGAGTTGGAGGCGGCCGACAAGGCTGGTGACCGGAGCCGGGCCGTGGATTGCCGCGTCCTGCTCCGACGCCACCCGCAGCACGAGCCGGACGCCGACTAACCCCAGACTCCGCCCCCTTGTCGGATGCCCATTCCGGCGTCCCCCGCGTTGTGGAGTACTCCCGGCAGGGGGCGGGCAAGGCCGCGGCGACTGTCCACGGACAGCGGCAGTCGCCCGGGTAAACAATCACCAAGAGAGCACAGGAGGAACCGTGAAGTTCTTGATCCTTTCGAACGACGGTGGCGACAAGTTGCCGGGGGAGCCGTACCCCGGCCCGCATCAGCCTCCGTCCCCCGACGGTGGCCCGGGTCAGCCCAACCCGCCCAAGGACGCCTGACCAGTGACCACCGACGCACACAAGGAGCGCCCCGGCCTGGACGGGCTGGGGCGTGCCCTCATGTCTTCAGGGGCCCTTTCCTCCGACTGGGCTCCCTCGTACGCGGCCGTTCCCCGATCCACCGTGTTGCCGGACCTCATGTGGCCGTTCGACATGGAGGCCGGCCGGAGCGTGGCCGTTTCCAGGGCGGACGATCCCGCCAAGTGGCAGGAGTACGCGGACTCCGACGTACCGATCGTCACCCAGTGGGACGACGGGAAGCACACCGGCACGGAGCCGGGCCACGTCCCGACCAGCTCCGCGTCCATGCCCTCCGTGGTGTTCCGGATGCTCCAGGACCTGGACCTCCGGGCCGGCCACCGGGTGCTGGAGATCGGCACCGCCACCACCTGGAACGCGTTGCTCATGGCCCACCGTGCGGGGCCGGGGTGCGTGACCACGGTGGAGGTGGACCGGGCGGTGGCCACGGCCGCCATGGCGACGGTGGAGAGGCTGGGAATCCCCCTCTGTGTCGTCCACGGCGACGGGTTCCAGGGCTACCTGGAAGGGGCGCCGTATGACCGGGTGATCGCTACGTGTGGGCTCCGGTCCATCCCGTTCGCGTGGGTGGAGCAGTGCCGGCCCGGTGGGGTCATCGTGGCCCCGTGGGGGACGCACTACAGCCACGCCGACGCGGTGGCCCGCCTGGTCGTGGCGCCGGACGGTCAGAGCGCGTCCGGCCCGTTCACCGGCCCCGTGGAGTTCATGAAGCTGCGGTCCCAGCGGTTTGTCCACCGGGCGCATTCCGAGTACGTCGCGGGGAGCGTGGCGGACGGCGACGAATCGTCCACGACGATCACCGAAGCGGAGTTCGTGGGGGAGCAATTCGGCCCGGAACGGTTCGCCATGGGCGTCCGTGTCCCCCGGTGTTCGTACGTCGTGGCGGAGAAATGCGACGGCACACGGCCGGTCTGGTTCTACAGCCTGAGTGACACCTCATGGGCGTGTGTGCAGTTCCGCGACGGGAAGACGGCCCGTGTGTGGCAACAAGGCCCCCGACGGCTCTGGGACCAGGTGGAGAACGCGTTCCGCTGGTGGGTCCAGCGTGGAAAGCCGGATCAGACCCGGTTCGGTCTCACGGTGACGGCCAATGGCGAGCGGGTGTGGTTGGACGACCCGGCCGACTCCTGGGCCCTTTGACCGACGCCCGTCACGCGGCCGTACGCTCGCTACCGCCGGCCGCCGGCCGCCGGCTGGCGGCTGGCGGGTCCTTCGCCGTCAGCCCAGGACCAGCATGGTGGTGAGACCGGGCCGAGGGCTCGTCCCATGAAATTAGGTGAGCCGGCACAGGCCGATGCCGGTGGGGCGCCGGAGGCTGCGGCCTCCAACGGCGTCCGGCCTGGTCGGTCTGTTCGCGACGGCTGCGCGGTGGGGCTCGCTGCCGTCGCGCACACACAACTTCTCTGAGTTCACCGTTGGTTCCCGGCCTGCGGCGACCGCTGACGGTTAGGGCCGGCACCTGTCCGGCAGATCGGGTCGGGGCCGATGGAGGGTGTCCGAATGAGACCCGCTAGGGCACCCGGCCCAGCCACTCGGGCGAGCTGAACTTGCCCGCCGCCAGGTCCTGCGCCCGCGCCAGCTCCGCGTCCGAGACCACGCCGTCCGAGCCGCCGTAGCGTGCCCGGAACGACGCGATCATCCGCTCGATGACCTCGGCGCGGGGCAGCCCGGTCTGCCGTCGCAGCGGATCCACCCGCTTCCTGGCGCTGGCGATGCCCTTGTCCGACAGCTTCTCCTTGCCGATCCGCAGCACCTCGGTCATTTTGCCGGCGTCGATGTCGTACGACATGGTCACGTGGTGCAGCACCGCGCCGGCGCCCGAGGCGAGCCGCTTCTGCGCCGCCCCCGCGATCTTCCCGGCGTCCGTCGCGATGTCGTTGAGCGGCTTGTACCAGGCCTTGATGCCCATGTCGCCCAGCGCCGCCAGCACCCAGTCGTCCAGATACGCATAGCTCTCGGCGAAGGACAGCCCCTGCACCAGGGACTGCGGCACACTCAGCGAATACGTGATGGTGTTGCCCGGCTCCACGAACATCGCGCCACCGCCGCTGATCCGCCGGACGACGGTGACCCCGTGCCGCTCGGCGCCCCGCTCGTCGACCTCGTTGCGCAGCGACTGGAAGCTGCCGATGATCACCGCAGGCCGGTCCCACTCCCAGACCCGGAGTGTCGGGGGCCGCCGCCCCGCTGCCACCTCGCCCGTCAGCACCTCGTCCAACGCCATGTGCAGCGCCGGGGGTTGCGGGCCCGCATGGATGATCTGCCAGTCGAAGTCGGTCCACTCGGCGGCCTCCGCGACCGCCCGCCGGACCGCGATGCCCACCGCCTCGCTGCTGACCCCGAACAGTGCGGCACCGGCGGGCAGCGCCGCATCGATCCGCGCCGCCAGGTCCCGGGCCCCGGTGTCCGCCGGTGCACCCTCCAACGCGCCGTTGATGGCCTCCAGCGCCTCGTCCGGCTCCAGGAAGAAGTCCCCGGCGACCCGGACCCCGCGCAGCACCCCGCCCACCACATCGAGATCGACCACCACGAGCTTGCCGCCCGGCACCTTGTACTCACCGTGATGCCTGCCCTGCACGCCGCTCCTCCCTCCCTCGGAACCGCTGCCCTCTCTCACGGTCGCGCCGCCAGCTCCTCCAGCAGCCGGGGCAGCGCACTGCCGATCGGCTCGCGGATCACCTCGGCGGCGAGCTCGTCGTACGGCGTCGGCTCGGCGTTGACGATGATCAGCCGTGCGCCGTGCTCGGCGGCCACACCCGCGAGCGAGGCCGCCGGCTGCACCTGCAGCGTCGTACCGACCGCGAGGAAGATCTCCGCCGCCTTCGCCACGCCCAGTGCCGTACCGAGCACCTGCGGGTCCAGCCGCTCTCCGAACATCACCGTCGCCGACTTCAGAATTCCGCCGCACACCAGACACGCCGGATCCGGCTCGCCCGCGGTCACCCGCGCCAGTGCCTCCTCCATCGAGGACCGGGCATGACAGCGGGTGCACGTCACCGCGCGTACCGTGCCGTGCAGTTCGAGCACCTTGCGTTCGGGCATCCCGGCGCGCTGATGCAGCCCGTCGACGTTCTGTGTGATCACCCGCACCGGTGTCCCGGACCGTTCCAGCCTGGCCACCGCCTCGTGCGCGGCATTCGGCTGCGCCCGGAACGCCGGGCTCTCCTGCCGCATCCGCCACGACCGCCGCCGGATCTCCGGATCGCCCATGTACGCGTCGTAGGTGACCAGCTTCTCCGCCTCCGGGTCCCGCCGCCACAGCCCGTTCGGCCCGCGGTAGTCGGGGATCCCGGAGTCGGTGGAGACACCCGCTCCGGTGAGGATCGCGACGAGGGGGCGGCGGGGCGGCTGGTCGGGGGAGGGGGCGGTACCGGTCATGGGGCGAGCGTACGCAGTCCCTGTGCCGTCCGTCGTGTCAGTTTTCGGTGTCCGGGTGCCAGCCGGGGGCGTGCTGCCGGGCGAGTGCGTCCCAGGCGGGGGAGCCGCCGGGGAGGGGCCAGGCGCAGGTCCGGTCCGGGGTGGTGACCAGCTCGTGCAACTGCTGTCCCAGTCGGCGGTCGGCCGCCCGGGTCAGGGTTTCGACGAGCGGGGGGCACTCGGCGTGTGCCCGTTCCAGGCCGGTGACGTGTTCCTCGTGGTGGCTGATCAGGGGCTGGGCGTAGCGCGTGGCCCACTGGTCCGGGAGTTCCCGGGCCAGGGCGAGCACGTGCGGGCGGCCGTGCTCGGCGAGCGCGGCCGCCAGGCGGTCGTGACCGTCCACCACCAGGAAGGTGTCGAGGCCGCTCACCCACCAGAGGAGGACCGGAGGCAGGACGCCCTCACGGTATTGGCGCCGGTACGCCTTCACCCGCGCGGTGCCGGGGCCGGGCAGCGGGCGCAACGGCAGCATGTCACGGGCGTCCTCCTCGGGATCGCCGTAGCCGAACCAGGTGATGTGGCCGATGGCCGGGTCGTGTTGGGGCAGGCGCGCCCAGTTCGCGGTGATGTCCCACCTGGGGGGAAGGCCGCGGGTGAGCTGCCAATCCCCCTCGTGCAGCGGCCCGTTGGCGCTCTCCTGCAGCGCACTCGCGAAGTGATGCGCCCACCGGGCGAACCAGGCATCGTCGTCCGGGCAGGTCTCCCGGTACGTACGGGCCACCTCGGCGCGCAACGGAGGTATCGGCGAGGCGTACCGGCCGGTGCGTGCGTAGTGGACCCCGCGATGGGTGACGCGCTGCCGGGCCAGCAGGACGACCTGGTCTTCCTGGAAGAGCACCAGCCGCCGCCCGTCGGCGACTTCGGCCCGCAGCGGCGGCCGGGCCGGGCCGTCGACGCCCAGCGCCAGCCCTTCCCAGCGGACGCCTTCGGCGGAGCGGGGGAGTGTGGTGCGCTTCATGGGTGTCGCCTCGCTTCTTCGGGGGGCTCCGGAGGGGACGCCGGGCGCCGGGCGCCGGGCGCCGGGCGCCGGACTCCGGACTCCGGACTCCGGACGCCGGGCTGCCGGACCGGGCACGAGCCTATGGCCCGTGGTCCGGGGGCGTCTCCGTCCGGTCGGCGCCGGGCGCCATCGGCTACCCGCAGTGCCTCCGCTGCCCCCGCGGACCGTACGTAGGATCGCGAAGGGCGCCCGGCCGAACGGGAGCGGCCGCCCCGACCCACCGCACCACGATTCCACTGCACCGCGTTCCCACTGCACCGCGTTTCCACCGCACCGCGATTCCACCGCACCGCGTTTCCACCGCATCACGTTTCCACTGCACCCCGGAGGAGCCACCGTGTTCACCACCCGCCCGACCCTCCAAGGCACTTTCGGCATGGCCTCCACCACGCACTGGCTGGCGTCCCAGTCCGCGATGGCCGTCCTGGAGGACGGCGGAAACGCCTACGACGCAGCGGTGGCCGCCGGGTTCGTGCTGCATGTCGTGGAGCCGCATCTGAACGGACCGGCGGGTGAGGTGCCGATCATCCTGGCCCCAGCGGACGGGCCCGTGCGGGTGCTGTGCGGCCAGGGCCCGGCACCGGCCGGAGCGAGCGTGGCGCACTACACCTCACTCGGCCTCGACCTGGTGCCCGGCACCGGTCCGCTCGCCGCCGCGGTCCCCGGCGCCTTCGACGCCTGGATGCTGCTGCTGCGCGACCACGGCAGCAAGTCCCTCGCCGAGGTGCTGCGGTACGCCATCGGCTACGCCGAGCACGGTCACCCCGCCGTGGAGCGGATCGGTGAGACCGTCGAGACGGTCCGCGAACTCTTCGAGACGGAGTGGATCTCCTCCGCCGAGATCTACCTTCCCGACGGCCGGCCCGTCGCCCCCGGAGGGCTGCTCAGGAACCGTCCGCTGGCCGCCACGTGGCGCCGGCTGACCGCCGAGGCGGAGGCCGCCGCGGCCGGCCGCGAGGCGCAGATCGAGGCCGCCCGCCGCATCTGGCGCGAGGGCTTCATCGGCGAGACCCTCGCCGCCTTCGCGGCCCGCCCCGCCATGGACACCACCGGCGAACGCCACGCGGGCACCCTCACCGGCGACGATCTGGCCGCCTTCTCCGCCACCTACGAGGCGCCCGTCACCCACGACTGGAACGGCTGGACCGTCGCCAAGGCGGGCGGCTGGTCCCAGGGCCCGGCCTTCCTCCAGCAACTGGCCCTGCTGCCACCGGAGTTGCCCGCGTACGGCAGCCCCGAGTACGTCCATCTGCTCATCGAGGGCTGCAAGCTGGCGATGGCCGACCGCGAGGCCTGGTACGGCGACGCCGCCGACGTGCCGCTCGACACCCTGCTGAGCGACGGATACAACGCCGAACGCCGGGCCCTCATCGGCGAGCGCGCCTCGTACGAGCTGCGCCCCGGCAGTCCGGACGGCCGCACCCCGCGGCTGAGCAAGCACGCGGTGGCGGCAGCGGCGGGCGTGGACGGCTTTGCGGCGCGGAGCGTCTCCTGGCGCGGAGCGGGCGAGCCGACCGTCGCGCAGGGGGTGCCGGGGACGGCCGGGTCCGGCGGCGTACGGGTGGATGTGGCGCCCGAGATCGACCGGAACGGTGCCACCCGCGGCGACACCTGCCATATCGATGTCGTCGACCGCTGGGGCAACCTGGTCTCCGCCACCCCGTCCGGCGGCTGGCTGCAGTCCAACCCCGTCGTCCCGGCGCTCGGCTTCCCGCTCGGCACCCGGCTGCAGATGGCCTGGCTGGAGGAGGGCCTGCCCAACTCGCTCACCCCGGGGCGCCGCCCCCGCACCACCCTCACCCCGTCCCTCGCGCTGCGCGACGGCGTCCCGGTGATGGCCTTCGGGACGCCGGGCGGCGATCAGCAGGACCAGTGGCAGGTGCACTTCTTCCTGGCCGTGGCACTGCGCGGGGCGGTCCGCGGCGGTCTCGACCTGCAAGGCGCCGTCGACGCCCCGAACTGGCACAACGACTCCTTCCCCGGGTCCTTCTTCCCGCGCGGGATGCGGCCGGGGAGCGTGACCGTGGAGTCCCGGATCGGGCAGCGGACCATCGACGGGCTGCGCCGGCGTGGTCACCGCGTCACGGTGGGTGACGCCTGGTCCGAGGGGCGGCTGTGTGCGGTGGCGCGGGACCCGGAGTCCGGGGTGCTGTCCGCGGCGGCGAATCCGCGGGGGATGCAGGGGTACGCGGTCGGGCGCTGAGGCGCTCCGCCGGGCCGTGCCCGGGCGCGCGCCTGGGTGCGCCTCCGGTGCGCCCCGGGCGGCCCGGCGCCCGGCCGTGCCCGCCGCGGCATCCGGAATTCACCTGGAGTCCAGCCGTCGTGTCAGTGGCTCGTGTTTCGATGGACACATGATCGAAGCACTTCGTACCCAAGATTCGGGAGAGACCGCGATTACCCCGATTGCCACCACCCCGTCCGCCGCGCGCCCGGCCACCGCCCCGGAGGAGCCGTCGCTCGACCTGTCGGCGCTGGATCTGGCCGCCGTCGAGGCCGCCGTCCGCCGTGCCGCGGCCGACGAGATCATGCCCCGCTTCCGGCAGCTCGCCGCCGAGGACATCGTCGAGAAGAACGGGCCGCACGACCTCGTCACGGTCGCCGACCGGCTCGCCGAGGAGCATCTGACCGCCTCCCTCACGGCCCTGCTGCCCGGCTCCCGGGTGGTCGGCGAGGAGGCGGTGCACGCCGACCCGCGGGTGCTGGACGCACTGCACGGTGACGACCCCGTCTGGATCGTCGACCCGGTCGACGGCACCCGCCAGTTCGTGCACGGCGACCCGGGCTTCTGCACGCTCGTCGCGCTCGCCCACCGCGGCGAGGTGCTGGCCTCCTGGACGTACGCCCCCGCACTCGGCCTGATGGCCATCGCCCGCCGCGGCGCCGGCGCACAGCTGAACGGCATACCGCTGCAGGCCGGCAGCCCGTCCTCCGGTGCGGTCCTCGATGTCGCCACGTCCCACTACGACTTCACCGACGACGAGCAGAAGCGGGTGCTCGCCACCCTGGAGACCGGCGGTATCGCCCCCCGCCCCTGTGGTTCGGCGGGCCTGGAGTATCTGCACATAGCCCGCGGCGAGATCGACGCCATTGCCTTCAGCTGGGAGAACTCCTGGGACCACGCGGCCGGGCTGCTGCTGGTCCATGAGGCGGGCGGCGCGAGCGGCACGGTCGCCGGTCAGCCGTTCCGTATCGAAGGCGGCAATGCGCTGCCCTTCACCGCAGCGCGGGACGCCGAAACGGCGCGGCGTATCCTCGGACTGCTGGCAGCCGCCAACTGACCCTCAAGGACGAGGGCCGGACTTGAGGGGAGTGGCGCAGGTGCCGAGGATGCTCGATGCCGTGGTGATCGGGGCGGGACCCAACGGCCTGACGGCGGCCGTCGAACTGGCCCGCCGCGGCATGTCCGTGGAGGTCTTCGAGGCCCGGGACACGATTGGCGGCGGCGCCCGCACGGAGGAGCTGACCCTTCCCGGCTTCCGCCACGATCCCTGCTCGGCGGTGCACCCCACCGGCGTCGGCTCACCCGCCTTCTCCGCCATGCCGCTGGACCGCCACGGCCTCGAATGGCTGCACCCCGACCTCCCGATGGCGCACCCGTTCCCGGACGGCACGGCCGCCGTGCTCGCCCACTCCGTCGGTGAGACCGCCATGTCCTTCGGACCGCGCGACGCCGGCACCTACCGCAGGCTCATGGCGCCCTTCGTCGGCAAGTGGGACACCATGGCCCACGACTTCCTGCGCACCCAGTGGCTGGGCCTGCCGCAGGACCCGGTGACCTACGCCCGCTTCGGCCTGGTCGGGATGCAGCCGGTCAGCCTCCTCAACCGCCGCTTCCAGGACGCGAAGGCCCGCGGACTGCTGGCCGGACTCGGGGCGCACGCCAATGCCCCGCTCAGCGGCTTCGGGACCTCCGGTATGGCCCTGATGTTCGCGCTCGCCGCCCACCACAAGGGCTGGCCGGTGCCGCGCGGCGGCTCCCAGGCCATCTCCGACGCGCTCGCCGGGCTGCTGTCCGCCCACGGCGGAGTGGTGCACACCGACTTCGAGGTCAAGCGCCTGGACGATCTGCCGCCGGCCCGCGCGTATGTCTTCGACACCTCACCGACCGCGCTCGCCCGGATCGCCGGTCTGGGCAACGCCTACCGCGAGGTGAAGTACGGCCCCAGCGTCTTCAAAATCGACTACGCGCTGTCGGCCCCGGCACCGTGGACGGCCAAGGAGGCCCACCGCGCCGGCACTGTCCACATCGGCCCCACCAGCGGCGAGATCGGTGCCGCACTCAACGCCGCCACCCACGGCCAGGACCCCTCCGTCCCCTTCCTGATCACCGCCCAGCCCAGCCTGATCGACCCCACCCGCGCCCCCGAGGGCAAGCACACCTTCTGGGCGTACGGTCATGTCCCCAACGGCTGGGAGGGCGACGCTACCGACGTCGTCGAGCGGCAGATCGAGCGCTTCGCCCCCGGCTTCCGCGACCTCGTGCTGGCCCGCGCGGTCGCCGGCCCGCCCCAGATCGCCGCCCGCAACGCCAATTACGTCGGCGGCGACACCAACACCGGTTCCGCGGCCGGCCTGCGCCTGCTCATCCGCCCCAAGCTCGCCCGCGTCCCCTACGAAACCGCGCACCCCGCCGTCTTCCTCTGCTCCCAGGCCACCCCGCCCGGCCCCGGCGTCCACGGCATGTCCGGCCACTACGCCGCCAAGGCGGTCTGGCGCCGACTGCGCGCCAACCGCCGCTGACCGATCGGGGTGGGCTCCAGGGGGAAAGCGTGCGGGGTGGCCATGGTGTGGTTCCTTACTACGCGGCACGGGGTCTAGGTGGCAGAGCGGCTGGATCCACATGGCAGGCCCTGTCTCGCTCGGTGCGAGGCCGTGGAAGTCCGAGGTCAACGGCGGTGCGTCGTGGTGAGCGGATGACCTCGGCTTGTTTGGTCCGCAGGAAGGTCAGGGTCAGGTCGATGCCCTCGATCTCGCCGAGCCACTGCTCCTCGAAGAGGAGCTGATCGGCGTTGTGGGCTCGGATGAACACGCTACGGCCTCCCCGGGCCGCGGGTGCGACGACCTGATTCTGAGGAATGGACCCGCGGGTTCGCCCTCAACTCGCTGGGCCGGCCTCGGCGCCCTGCTCCAGCACAGTCTGTGCGGAGTCCGCGTGGCGCACTGCGGTGGTGTCATCCAGTCCTGAACCGATCATGGAGCTCACCGCCGCTCTTGCCGCAGCCACAAAAGCGGCGATCGCCGGGTGAGTACCGCCGCCCGCGCGGAAGGCGACCTTCGATCGACGGAACAACGGCAACTTGGTCAGCACCACACCTGCGCGGCTGTGCGCAGTTGCCATTTCCGGTACAAATCCGGCCCCTTGTCCGGTAGCGGCCAGGGCCAGCACTGTGCGGAAATCGTTGACCTGGTGGCGAATTCTCGGCTGGAACCCGGCCGCCTGGCAGGCGCGCACAGCCATCGCGTGACCGGTCGTACCGTCCCGCGCGGTTATCCACGGGACCTCGGCATAGGGTCCGAGCAGCTCTGCCAGCGTGCCGCTGCGGCTGGTGGTATGGGCCGCAGTATTGGTGACGAGGTACACCGCCTCGTCCAGCACGGGTACCTCGTCCACCGTGGTGTCCGGTGACGCGGGTACGAAGTCGTAGTCATGGACAAGGGCCACGTCGAGTTCGCCGGCTCGCAGGCCGTCGGAGACGCGCGCAGAGTCGATCTCTTGCACCATCGGTTCCAGCGCGGGATGCCGTTGAGTCAGCTCTGCCAGCGCGGCGGGCACGATGGTGTGGCCACCGGAGGGGAAGGTCCCGATACGCAGCGGTCCGCCGATGCCCTCCCGCGCGCTGGCCAGCTCGGCGACCGCCAGCTCAAGGCGTTGCAGCACGGCGTCGGCGTGTGCGACGAGGGACCGGCCTGCGGGCGTGAGGATCACACGCCTGCCGCTGCGTTCCAGCAAGGCCACGCCTGCCTCGCGTTCCAGCACCCCCAGCTGCTGGGAGACGGCGGATGCGGTGAAGGTCAGCGCCTCGGCCACGGCCGCGATCGTGCCCCGCCGGTCCAGCTCGCGAAGCAGGTGGAGACGACGAACATCAAGCATAAGTTCACCTTAGGCATAAAGGTAGAAATCAGAAATGGATCTACCGGGTCAGTGTGAGCCAGGGTGGGACCATGAAGCCCAACCCCCTCTTCAACGGCCTGTACGTGCCCTTGGTGACTCCGTTCACCAACGACCTGCGCCTGGCCCCCGATGCGCTGGCCCGACTCGCCGACGAGGCGCTGTCGGACGGCGCCTCCGGACTCGTCGCCCTCGGCACCACCGCGGAATCTGCCACGTTGACCGCGGAGGAGAAGCAGACTGTGGTGCGAATCTGCTCGGCCGCCTGCCGGGGACACGGCGTCCCGCTGATCGTCGGGGTCGGCACCAACGACACTGCCACCGCCATCGAGTCGCTGCGCGAGCTGGCGGCCACCGGTGACGTAGCCGCGGCGCTGGTTCCCGCGCCGCCCTACATCCGGCCCGGTGAAGCGGGGACACTCGCGCATTTCACCGCGCTGGCCGAACACGGGGGCATACCACTGATCGTGTACGACATCCCCTACCGCACCGGACAGACTCTCAGCGCCGCCACGATCGCCGCACTCGGCCGCCTGCCAGGGATCGTCGGGATCAAGCACGCAACCGGCGCGATCGACGCGACCACGGTGGAGTTGCTCGGCTGCGCCCCGCCCGGCTTCGCCGTGCTCGGCGGCGACGACGTCGTCATATCACCGCTCGTCGCGGCGGGCGCCCACGGCGGAATTGTCGCCTCGGCCAATGTCCGCACCGCCGACTACGCCGAACTGATCTCGTTGTGGCGTCTCGGCTCCGCTGCACCCGCCCGCAGGCTCGGAGCCGAGCTGGCCCGGTTGTCAGCTGCCCTCTTCGCCGAACCGAACCCGACAGTGATCAAGGGAGTACTGCACGCTCAGGAACGCATTCCCAGCCCGGCCGTCCGGATGCCGTTGCTGGCCGCCTCCACCAGTACGGTCCGCCGAGCGGCGCTCCTGGCCAGCAGTCGTGCACGCCAGGCCTCCCCAGCCTGACTGGTCACTCCAGCCGCTGCTGGTGGGAGGGGTATCGGTGGTCACGGTTCACCTCCGCCTGCGCGGAGAGAACCTCCGCGGCCTGACGTGGATGCGCGGCTGCGTTCCGGTGGTGCTACTAGTCTCAGCCACCATGAGCACCTCCCTCACCCTCATCCAGGGCGACATCACCGAACAAGCCGTGGACGCCGTGGTCAACGCCGCCAACTCATCACTCCTCGGCGGCGGGGGAGTGGACGGCGCGATCCACCGGCGCGGCGGCCCGGAGATCCTCGACGCATGCCGCGATCTGCGCGCCGCACAGTACGGCCGCGGCCTGCCCACCGGCCAGGCCGTCGCCACCACCGCCGGCCGGCTGCCGGCCCGCTGGGTCATTCACACCGTCGGCCCGGTCCACTCCGCGACCGAGGACCGCTCCGCCCTGCTCGCCTCCTGCTACCGGGAGTCCCTCCGGGTCGCTGACGAACTGGGCGCGCGGACCGCCGCGTTCCCGGCCATCTCCACCGGCGTCTACAGGTGGCCGATGGAGGACGCCGCTCGCATCGCCGTCGAGACGGTGCGCGACGCGGACACGGCTGTCGAAGAGGTGCGCTTCGTCCTCTTCGACGAGCAGGCGTTCGCGGTGTACGCCGCGCTCATTGGCTGACTGCGGCAGAAACGCATCCAGCGTGGCGAAGACGCCTGCTCCATCCCCTGATCTACGGGGTGACCTGCGGGAACGCAGGCTCAGCCGTTGCTGGGTCCGGCGGTCCTGGTCCGGTACGTGAGCCGGAGCGCCATGAGGGCGGAGACGGACTGCAGCCACCGGGCGACATCCTGGTCGCCCTCCACGGTACGCACCAGGGACGCCGCCGACTGCAGCCAGTCGCGTACCAGTTGTGCCGCGGCGTCGCCGGGCACCGGCTCGGGGAGCGCCGCGGCGTACGTGGTCCCGCCGCTGCGGACGACTTCGGCGAGGAAGGCCACCGCGCGCGGAAGGACGCCCTGCCGGTCGAGGACGACGGCGGCGCCCACCGCCCCGTCCCCGAAGAGTGCGGTGCGGTGCGGGCCACCGAATCCGATGCCGTAGCGCAGCAGCGCCGTGACATCCAGCGCGGCGAGTTCGTCGTCGGTCCTGCCTGGGGGAGGTGAGGGCTGCATACCTGTCTCGGAATCGGTCACTTCACGGTGACGGTGTAGGTGTGGTAGCTCGGACGGCTCGATGCCGGTGCGGCCGTGGAGCCGGCGGGCGGGGGCGGGGAAGCCGTGGCCGAGTCATCGCCCTTGTCGACGCAGGCGTGCACGGGGCAGTGGATCAGCCGGATCGTGGTGCTTCCCCGGCCGACGGCCTTGAAGCGGAACAGCTGACTGCCGCCGCCTGCCCCGTCCGCCTCGCTCCCCGGGTTCTCCTGATCCTCGCCCGCCGCGCGCAGTACACGGGCGGCGGGCTTCGGCTCGGCCACGTACCAGCGTTCACCGAGCGAGGCGTTGGAGGGCACGGACAGCGTGAACTCCTCGCCGGAGTCGGCCTCGATGGCGGTCTCGTCCGTGTCGTATGTGGTGGGACCGAGGAGACCGCATCCGGTGAGGGCGGCGAGGGCGGTGAGCGTGGTGAGTGCCGGTGTGAGTGCCCGGCGAAGGACGGTGTCCGGGAGTTGAGTACGCATCATGGATCGCTTCAGTCGGCGGGCAGGTGGACGGCGTAGGCGTCGGGCATGCGGTTGTCGGAGGCCTTGTCCATGCGGCCGTTGACGAAGTCGTCCTCACTGACCCAGGTGGTGGTGCCCCAGGGGTTGTAGACCTGGAGCATGTCGCCCTCCTGGCCGATGATCATCATCGCGTGGCCGGAGCGCTCATCGTCCTTGTTGTACCCCTCGACGCCGATCGGCACCGGCTTGCCCTCGGCCACGGATTTCTCGATGTCCGGCAGCACATCGCGCCGGGCATCGGCGCTCCTGGTCTCCTGGAAGTCGTACGCCGCTCCGGTGTGCGGGCTGATCTCCTTGTCGACCACGGTGGTCTTGCCGTCGTTGTCCATGCCGTTGGGGTGCCGGGAGAACGGGAAGTCATAGTCGTAGTTCCCGTCGCCCTCGTCGTGCACCCGCTGCTGCTCGGCACCCAACCGGTCGCGGAACGCCTCGGGGTCGTCCTCCTGGCCGGACGGGCCACCGGTGAGTCCAAGGGCATAGACGGGGTCGACCATGGCCCGTGCGCTCACGGTGGAGGACGGAACGCAGGTGTTTCCGTCCTGCGACCACCGTTCGCCGTTGAAGGCCTGGTCGTCGGTGTTGTTGTTCCTGCCGTCCTTGGCGCGCCCCTCGTTGTCCATGCTGTCCGCGGCGGTGGTCACCGGTGTGAGGTGGCGCTGGAGCCAGGCCGGGTCCTTGCCATGGATCTTTCCCTGGAATTCCGACACGGCGTTCAGGTCGTACCCCGCGGCCAGCGCCTTGACCAGGTAGGCGCGTTCCTGCGGCGTCTTGGAGTCGGCGAGCATCTTGTCGAACGCGGCGCGGTCGCGGGCGTTCATCTTCTCCATGTACTGGCCGGAGCGTTCGAGGTCGTTCGCGCTGAGCAGCTCGTTCATCTCCGCTGGGCCGTTGGGGCCCGCAGTGTCCGCGAGGGCGAGTTTGTCGGCGGCGGAGAGGCCACTCGTGTGCATCTTCCCGGCCCGCGCCTCGGATGCGAACTTGTTGAGGTCACGGGCGGCCGCGCGGCCCGCGTCGTCGGCGGACCGTGCCGCGGAGCGCATCTTCTCGACACCGGCGCAGGCCACGGTGCCGGCCCGCCAGATCGCGTCCTCCTCCTCGTCGGTGTCCACCATGTTGTCGAAGAAACCGTCCTCGGAACCGAGAATGGACAGCGCCTCGTGCAGTTGGCCGCGGCCGGTCTCGTCCAGCTTCTGGGCGGCGTCGACCGCGTCGCTCAGGGACAGCAGCGCATTGCCCCCCTTTTGCAGGGCTTCGGACATCTGCCGGGCCGCCCGGGCCGCGGCCTGGACGACCTCGGACGCCGCCACGCCGGACTTCCCCATCCAGACCTCCGGCAGGCCTGACGTGGCCACCTGGTCGACCTTGACGGTGACCTCTTCGGCGGTCTTCGACTGGGTGCGGTAGCGCTTGCCCAGCAGTTCGAGTGTTCCGGGGGAGCCAACCGGGGCCGGGACGGCGAGGGCGGCATTGATCTCGGCGATCATCTCGTTCTTGTCGTCGCAGTCGAGGAGCCGCTTGTAGCACTCCTCCAGCTTGGCGCGACGCTCCGTGGTGGATCCCTGCTCAGCCATCGAGTGTGGAAAGACCTTTGTGTGCGATGCGGTCGTGGGGCAGAAGTCGTGGGGCAGAAAGCGCGGGCCCGCCTCAGCCGAAGGGGGACGGGCCGGTCGCGGGGGCAGGCCTCGTCGACACCGGAGAGCCTCCGGCGCCTGCCGCCGAGTTGACCTGGGTGATCACTTCGTGGTCGGCCTGGTCGTAATTGGACCGGGAGGCACGGACTTTGCCGGCGAGTTCGTGGAGCGCGCTTTCGAGGGTCTTCGCTTCGTCCTGCCAGGCGGTGGAGAACGACCGGTAGGCGGGGCCGGAATCGGAGCCGCCGAGCATGTCGTCGTCGAAGCGGACCGCGTCGGCTATGGCGGACTTGATGTCACCGGTGTCGTCTCCCGCCGAGTCGAGCTTGTCCGCCTCGGCGTCCATACCGCCCTGTTGGACGTGGTATCCGGAATGGCCGGCCATGGATCCCCCGAGTGTTCGTTCCGTGACGCCCGCACCTGGCGTGGTACGCCGAAGGGGCAGCATGCCCCTGACATGCTGCCGCGAGGTGACGTCTGAGTGGAGGTCATCTTAACCGCGCGGCGGATGGCCGGGCGGTGGGTCATTGCCGCCGTCCAGGCGAGGGCGCAGGCGGCCACAGCGCTCCCACCCGCCGTGGGGCCTCGGGCGGCAGTCCTGGCTGCATGAGCCTGGGGAAACCCTTCAGACAGTGGGGCCGGTCCACCTTGCGGGGGAGGCCGCCCTCCCCGGTCGCCCGACGTAGATGTCGGATTCTCGCCAGCCGGAGGCCCTCGGCTGAGGAATCCTGGGGTGATGCACACCGACACCGAGCGCTGTCTGCGCGCCGTGCAGTCCAAGGACGCCCGCTTCGACGGCTGGTTCTACACAGCCGTGCTCACGACCCGTATCTACTGCCGTCCCAGCTGCCCCGTGGTGCCTCCCAAGCCGGAGAACATGCGCTTCTACCCGAGCGCGGCCGCCGCCCAGCAGGCCGGTTTCCGGGCCTGCAAGCGGTGCCGCCCGGACGCCAGCCCGGGGTCCCCGGAGTGGAACGAGCGGGCCGACCTCGTCGCCCGCGCCATGCGGCTGATCGCCGACGGCATCGTCGACCGCGAGGGCGTCCCCGGACTGGCGGCGCGGCTCGGCTACAGCACCCGGCAGATCGAGCGGCAGCTGCTGGCCGAGCTGGGGGCGGGGCCGCTCGCCCTGGCCCGCGCCCAGCGTGCGCAGACGGCCCGGCTTCTGGTGGAGACCACCGCACTGCCGATGGCCGAGGTCGCCTTCGCCGCCGGTTTCGCCAGCATCCGCACCTTCAACGAGACGGTGCGGGAAGTCTTCGCACTGTCCCCGACGGAGCTGCGGCAGCGCGCCCGGCCCGGCCCGAGGGCAGCGGTGCCGGGAGCGCTCGCGCTGCGGCTGCCCTTCCGGCAGCCGCTGAACCCCGACAACCTCTTCGGGCATCTCGCCGCCACCGCGGTCCCCGGAGTCGAGGAGTGGCGGGACGGCGCCTACCGCCGGACCCTGAGCCTCCCCTACGGGCACGGCATCGTCGCCCTCTCCCCCCGCCCCGACCACATCGACTGCCGCCTCTCCCTCACCGATCTGCGCGATCTGGCCGGCGCCATCGCCCGCTGCCGCCGGATGCTCGACCTCGACGCGGACCCGGAAGCCGTCGACGGGCTGCTCCGCGAGGACCCGCTGCTGGCGCCGCTCGTCGACAAGGCACCGGGACGACGGGTCCCGCGTACGGTCGACGCCGAGGAATTCGCGGTCCGCGCCGTCCTGGGCCAGCAGGTCTCCACCGCGGCGGCCCGCACCCACGCCGGACGGCTGGTCCGTGCGCACGGCGAACCGGTCGATGACCCGGACGGCGGCCTCAGCCATCTCTTCCCGTCCGCCGCCGCGCTCGCCGGGCTGGACCCGGAGCAGCTGGCGATGCCCCGTACCCGGCGGGCCACCCTCATCGGCGTCATCGCCGCCCTCGGCTCCGGTGCGCTGCAACTGGGTATCGGCAGTGACCGGGACGCCGCCCGGGCGCAGCTCGCGGCGCTGCCGGGCATCGGCCCCTGGACCGTCGAATGCATCGCCATGCGCGCGCTCGGCGACCCGGACGCCTTCACCGCGACCGACCTCGGTCTGCGCCGCGCGGCCGCCGGCCTCGGTCTGCCGCACACCCCGGCGGCCCTCGTCCGGCACTCCGCGCTCTGGCGCCCCTGGCGCGCCTACGCCGTCCAGTACCTCTGGGCGACCGACGACCATCCCATCAATCACCTTCCGATCAATCACCTTCCGACGAACTGAGCCCACCGCCATGACCGTTCACGCACCCGAACCCGCCGCCCCCGTCACCCACACCGTCCTGGACGGCACCCCGGTGGGGCCGCTCACCCTCGTCGCCGCCGGCGAGGCCCTCAGCGGCCTCTACATGACCGATCAGCGCCACCGCCCGCCCCAGGAGACCTTCGGCGACCCGGCGGACCCCGGCGAGCCGCCGTTCGCCGAGACCATCGCCCAGCTCCGGGCCTATTTCCGCGGCGAGTTGACCACCTTCGACCTGCCGCTGGCCCTGCGCGGCACGCCCTTCCAGCGCCGCGTGTGGGCGGCGCTGTGCACGATCCCGTACGGCGGGACCGTCTCGTACGGGCAGCTCGCCGAGCGGCTCGGTGCCCCGTCGGCGTCCCGCGCGGTCGGCCTGGCCAACGGACGCAATCCGGTCGGCATCATCGTCCCCTGCCATCGCGTCGTCGGCGCCAACGGCAGCCTGACCGGCTACGGCGGCGGCCTCGACCGCAAGCGCCGCCTGCTCGCCTTCGAACGGACGGAGGACGGCCTGTTCCCGGTGGAGGAGTGCGGGTGAGGGTGACGGACGGGGTGCTGTCTCGCCGCTCAGAGGGGGAGACAGGGAGTCGGCCGCCCGGCCGGTCAGGTGAAGGTCAGGGTCCGCGTCTGCGTGAAGAACTCGCGGGCGGCGAGCCCCTGTTCGTGCGGTCCGAATGCGGAGGCGCGGCTGCCGCCGAAGGGTGCGTGGAAGTCGGCGCCGGTGGTCGCCGAGTTGATCTTGACCATGCCCACCTGGAGCTCGTCGCAGAAGGTCATGGCCGCCTCCAGGTCGGCGGTGAAGACCGAGGCCACCAGGCCGTACGAACCGTGGTTGGCCAGCGCGAGGGCTTCTTCACGCGAGCGGGCGCGAACCACCGCGGCGACCGGCCCGAACACCTCTTGTTCGACGAGCACATCGCGTGAGCTGCGGACGTCGACCAGCGTCGGGTGGACGTAAAAGCCTTCCAGCCCGTCGACGGCCGTTCCGCCGGTGATCGTGCGACCGCTGCTGCGCGCGACCGCCGCGAGCACCGACTCTCTCGCAGTGGCATCGATCAGCGGGCCGACGCCGGTGCCCGGCAGCGCGGGGTCGCCGACCTTCAGGGCTTGCAAACGGTCGGCAAGAAGGTCGACGAAGGCATCGCCCAGTGGGTCCTCGATGATCACGCGACTGGTCGCCGTGCACTTCTGGCCGGCGTAACCGGTGATCGCAGCGGCGATGGTCGAGGCCGCGTGCTCCAGGTCGCAGTCGCGGAGCACGACCGACGCGTTCTGGCCGCCCATCTCGCACTGCGTGGCGACTCCCCGTGCCCCTGCCCTCGACGCGACCGAGCGGCCGACCGCAGTGGATCCGGTGAAGGACACGGCCGACACCGACGGATGGTCGATGATCGCTTCGGCGACGTCACGGTCACCGGTCAGCAGGTGCACGATGCCGTCGGGAAGGATCTCCTGTGCCGCGGCGGCGAACCTCTGCGCGACACCGATGGCCGGGGAAGCGGGCTTGAGCAGCACCGCATTGCCGTAGGCGAGGGCGGGTGCCACCTTCCACGTGGGGATGGCCAGCGGAAAGTTCCACGGGGTGATCATGCCGATGACACCGACCGGGTAGCGGCGGGACATCAGCCAGCCTCGACCGGTGCCGGCGGGCAGTGTCTCGCCGTCGGGCAGCAGCACCACCCCGGCGTAGTAGCGCAGAATGTCGAGGGAGCGGGTGACTTCCGCACGGGCTTCGCCGATCGGCTTGCCGACCTCTTCGCAGATCAGCGCCGCAAGCGAGTCCGCCTCGCGGGACAAGCGGTCGGCGAACGCCATCAGTGCCTGACCGCGCTCGCCCGCCGGCAGACGGGCCCAGGCCCGCTGTGCGTCGGCGGCGTGCCGCGCGGCCTCGTCTACGTCCTTCGCGCTGCTGGCCGGGCGCCGGGCGATCTCGACGAGCGGGTGTGCCGGGTTCCGGCTGACGATGTCCGTCACGGGGTCATCTCCTGGGAGTTGGGGGGAACGAGGGCGGAGGACGGCCCGCCCAGCCAGGCACGCAGCTCCGGTCCGTGCTCATCGAGCCGCGGTGGCGCGAGCCGGGTCCGCGGCGGTGTCGCGCTGAGTTCGATGGGCGACCGGACCGACGCGAAACCGTGGAGACGGTCGACCGACTTGAGCCCCAGTGACTGCGCCATACGGAAGGCGTCCGCAAGGTCGTTGACCGAACCGCAGGGCACGCCGGCCTTCGAGAGGACCGAGGTCCAGTGCTGCCGGTCGCGGCCGGCCAGAGCCGTCACCAGCACCGGACGCAGCTCGCTGCGGTGGGCCACCCGCGCCCCGTTGGTGGCGTAGCGCGGATCTCCGGCCAATTCGGGAACACCCAGCACCTCGCAGAGCGCCCTGAACTGCCGGTCGTTGCCCACACAGAGCATGAGCGCCCCGTCGGCCGTGGGGAAGGTCGAGTACGGCTCGATGCTCGGGTGTGCGTTACCGACCCGGGCCGGGACGACATCGGCGTTGAGGTAGGCGGACGAGTGGTTGGCCAGCGCCGAGAGGACACTGTTGAGCAGTGACACATCGACGCGCTGACCGCCCGCCCCGCTGTGACGCGCGTGCAGGGCCGCCAGGATGCCGGCCAAGGCGTTGAGGCCCGCCAGCACATCGACGACCGCAACTCCGGCCTTGACCGGGTCGGCGTCCTCGGTGCCGGTGACGCTCATCAGCCCGCCGACCGCCTGGACGACCGCGTCGTAGCCGGCCATCGCGGCGCCTGCCTCCCGGCCGAAGCCGCTGATGGAGCAGTAGATCAGCTGGGGATTGAGCGCATGGGCGTCCTCCCAGCCGAAGCCCAGGCGATCCATCACACCGGGCCGGAAGTTCTCGACGAGCACATCGCTGCGCCGGATCAAGCGCCGGGCGACCTCACGGTCGGCCGGGGTCTTGAGATCGAGCGCCAGGGACCGCTTGTTGCGGTTGGCGGCCAGGAAGTAGGTGGCATTGCCGTCCGGGGCGTGCGGCGGCCCCCACTGCCGTGTGTCATCACCGCCCGGGGGCTCGACCTTGATGACGTCGGCACCGAGGTCCCCGAGCGTCATGGTGACTATCGGACCTGACAGGACCCTGGAGAAGTCGGCGACACGCACGCCGGAAAGCGCGGACCCATCCATTTATGAATCTCCTTGTCTCCGATCGCCGACGGCCATTGAATGACACACGGCAACGGGATTCTTGGAACCGCGCTTCGGTTCGACCCCGCCATCGGCATCCTTACAGAACCGATCAGCAGCATCCAAGACCGAATCCGACTGGCCCCATAAGCAAGGAGTATCGATATCGGCGGCGTGGCGGAAGGTGCCCGAACTGCGCAGGCAGAACGGGCGCCTTGTCCACCTCAACCGGTGCCGGAAAGCGCCTACCGGACAGCCCTTAGTTCTTGAGGAAGTCCTCCAGGTAGCGGCCGAATTCTTCGCTGCCCACGGATGACGCCTGCGCCCACGACTCGAAGTCGAGCGAGGTTTCGAGGTCGGACGTCGCGGCGATCCGCACCGACCGCTTGATGTCGGCATTGAGCTGCCTGCTGCGACTTGCGTACCGAGCGGCCAACTCCGTGGCCTTGACCTCGGGATCCTCGGCCAGCAGATTGGCCAGGCCCAGTCGTACGGCGTCCTCGGCCTTGATGATGTCGCCCGACAGCAGCGCCGCGGTGGCGTGGGCGGCACCCATGCGTTCGGTCAGCATGAAGGAGCAGCCGCCGCCGGGATGCAGGCCGATTTCGGCAAAGGTCGGCCCGAAAGCGGCGCGCGGACCGGCGATGACGATGTCGCAGGCAAGGGCGATATTGAGCCCGGCTCCCACGGCCGCGCCCTGGACCGCGGCGACCGTGGGGATCGTGAGTTCACGCAGGCCGAGGAACGATGCGTAGACCTTTTTCAGGTGCTCGCGGAGTTCGTGCACGGGCCTGGTGACGTCGCCGAACATGCTCTCCAGGTTCGCTCCGGCACAGAACGCCTTGCCGGCGCCGGCGACGATCAGGGCGCGAGCATCCGCATCGGCTTTGACCGTGGCGATTGCGGCCGCGAGTTGGCCGAGCAGGTCGAGGTCGAGGGCATTGCGGCGTTCCGGTGCGTTGAGGCGGATGGTGCGGATCGGGCCATCGCTTTCGAGCAGCACAAGTTTGGGGTTCATGAGAGTCAGCCTAGGACGGTGCGCAAGGTGCCTCTTGTGAGAGGTGGCAGCCAAGCCCTGTACAAGTCCAGGTCCGGCGCTATTCTGAAGGCTCCCCACACCCGTGCAATAACGGAGCGGGTCCGCTGCACGCTGAGACCATTTGTGGCGATCCATCAGTCACCGGACAGGTGCGAAGTAGCGTTTACTCCGGCGTCTGCGCAGTGGGGTGAGTAACGACCTGCTCGCAGGTCCGGATTCACGAAGCAGAACTGCGTGGTCCCGACCGCTGGACAGGCCCTTTCCTCCTCCTTAAGATCCTCATCATGGTGCACAAGATCGAGCCCGCGGCAGAACCTCCGGTGACGCTCACCAGCCCGTACGAGCTCCTCACCGGCTACCTCGACTTCTACCGGGACGCTGCCCTGCGCAAGGTGCAGGGAATGTCCGACGAGGACCTGAGGAACAGCCGGCTACCGACCGGCTGGGCGCCGCTGGGCTTGCTCAAGCACTTGGCCTGCGTGGAACAACGCTGGCTGCAATGGGGGTTCATCGGCGAGGATGTCGCACATCCATGGGGTGAATTTCAAGAAAGACCCGGCCCATGGCACGTTGACTCCGGAGAATCCTTCGAGGACGTCAAGAAATTCTTCCAGGAGCAGTGCGCACGATCCCGCGCCATCGTCGCTGCGGCGCGGCTGGAGGACCAGGCTGCCACCCTCGGCGGACGTGTCCCGGCCGAGGAGGACCGGCCCACCCTGATCTGGATCCTCTTCCATCTGCTGCAGGAATACGCACGACACGTGGGGCACCTCGACATCGCACGGGAACTCGCCGACGGAGCCGTGGGCGAATAGCCGGTGGGGGCGTATGCGGCCGGGGCCGGAACGGGGCCCGCCGAGGGGCGGGCTCTTCGGGCATGCGTCAGCTGTACGGACGGTGCTGAACGGGTTGCGGCTGACCAGGTGGGGCGACCCCGCAAGAACGACGGCCCGGAGGCGGGAGACGGTCAGGTCCCCTGGGAGTCATGGGCACGGGTGAAGGCCTCCAGGATGATCTCCCTGAACGCGAGGGCTCCGGGCGAACTGCCGGCCTCGGGCGTAGCGATCACGATGCGACGGACAAGCTTGGGCGGCCCGATGCGCACGACGCTCACCGCAGGCCCGGCGACCTCCGCCTTGGAAAGCGGCATCAACGCGATGCCCAGCCCGGCCGCCACCAGTTCGCGGACGGTGTCGAGTTGCAGTACTTCGATCATCACCCGCGGTGTGAAGCCTGCCTTCTTGGATGCCGACCGCAGGGTGCGTTGCACGCCCGACCCCCGGTCCAAGGTGATGAAGTCCTCGGTGGCCAGTTCCGCCATCCCCACCGCATGACGGCGGGCAAGCCGGTGCCCGAGCGGGACGATCAAGACGAAGTCGTCCCGGGCGAGTTCGTCGATGATCAGGCCCGGACGATTCCCGTCGGGCGCCTGAGCGATGGCCAGGTCGATTGCTCCGGCGGCGAGCTCGTCGAGCATGGAGGTCGTGGTCAGCTCACGAAGGACGAACCGGACGGACGGATGATTACGCCGGAAAGTGTGGATGAGCGCCGGCAGATGTACCCCGGGCAGCGATTTGATGGCGGCGACCGTGAGATCCTCGGTGACTTCCTGTGCCGAAAGGCGCAGCTGCCCCTCGATCGCGTCCACTTGTGCCAATACCGGCTGAGCAAGCGCCAGAAGCTGCTGTCCCGCCGCAGTCAGATTCACGCGGCGTGACGTCCGCTCGAACAGGCTCCGGCCCAAAGCCCGCTCCATCTCGCGTATCCGCTGAGAAACAGCGGGCTGGGCGACCAGTAGTCGCTCGGCAGCGCGGGTGAAGTTGGCTTCTTCGGCCACGGCGACGAAGTACCGCAGGTCCCGAATTTCCATAAGTTCAGGCTACCCCGAAGCGCCTCTGCGTACCGGAAAAGAAGCGGTACGGACTTCTCCTGGACCGGCCCGACTCAGCGTCTCTGGACCGGCCCGACTCGGGTCTGGGGAGCCGCGACGGCGAAATACACCGACAAAGTTCGCAGCACTAGGAGTGATAGTCGATAACTCCCGCTTATGGAACCAGTCGCATTAGATCTTGGAGGCCATTCATCGGATCTGCGAGGATGCGAATGGCCGGGGAAAGCTGAAGCACGCTACTCGGAGCCCCGGAACTCAACCAAAATGAGGGTGGAGTCATGGACGAAGAAGTCCAGCAGGAGATCGATCGCGTATTCGAACTCCAGCGCGACTATCGATGGGCCGCAAAGGTTTCGTCGGCCGCGCACCGGCGGTCGATGCTCGAAAAGCTGCGCGCCGGCGTGCTGCGGCACGCTGACCGAGCGGTCGAGGCACTGCACGCGGACCTGGGCAAGCCGCCGGGCGAGGCGCAGGCACACGCCGAGATCAACAACATCATCGATCACATTGATCGTGCGCGGAAAGAGCTCGACAGCTGGCTGACTCCGGTTGATCTCGGTCCCTCTCCCGATTACCCCGGTGCCGGTGTCCGGCTCGAGTACGAGGCGCGCGGCGTGGTGCTGATCTTCGGACCCTGGAATTTCCCCTTCCAGCTCGCCTTGCAGCCGCTTGTGCCGGCGATCGCCGCGGGTAACACCGCCATCGTCAAGCCGAATGAGATGTGTCCGGAGACCTCCAAGGTCACGGCAGCGATCATCAAAGAGGTCTTCGACGACCGGGAGGTCGCGGCGATCGAAGGCGGCGTCGATGTGGCCAATGCGCTGCTGGAGAAGCCGATCGACCATGTCTTCTTCACCGGCAGCCCGGCCGTCGGCAAGGTCGTCATGGCCGCGGCCGCCAAGCATCTGGCGTCGGTCACCCTTGAGTTGGGAGGGAAGTGCCCCGGCATCGTCGACGGCACGGCCGATCTCGCCGAGGTTGCGGAGCTGGTGGCAGAGGGCCGGCAGTACAACAGCGGTCAGATCTGTCTGGCCGTGGACCACCTCTGGATCAGGCAGGACCTTCGCGACGAATTCCTCAGCTCCTACTGGGCCGCGGTCGACCGCAAGCACTACCGCGACGGCGTCTTCGACCAGAGCACCATCTCCCGGATGGTCGACGCCCGTAACTCCGACAGGGTGCAGGCGTACATCGACGACGCCGTGGCAAGAGGAGCGGTGCTGCCCCGAGGCGGCCGCGCCACGGACGGCAGCGGCAACTTCGAGCCTGCCGTGCTGCTCGATGTCCCGCTGGACGCCCGGGTGATGCAGGAGGAGATCTTCGGCCCGGTCCTCCCCGTCCTCACGTACCGCGACATCGCGGAAGTGACAGGCTTCCTGCAGCAGGGGAACAAGCCGCTGGCGATGTACATCTTCAGCGAAGACGACGCCTTCGTGGACACCGTCCTGCGGAGCACCTCCTCCGGTGGTGTGACCGTCAACGGCTGGGCTTCTCACTGGGGTGACTCGGCCCTCCCGTTCGGGGGCGTGAACCACAGTGGGGTGGGCAGCTACCACGGTCTTTTCGGGTTCAAGGAACTCTCACACGAGCGCGCGATCCTGGTGCATTCCGGAAAGGACGACAACGGCGAGAGGTCAGCCTGGGACGGCCGTCTGATCGTGCCGCCTCCGACCGTGCCGTCCGACAAGTGAGCTGACCTCGATGATCGAATCACCGAGAAGAGGTGCGGCAGCGGAGAACAGCGCCCGCGCCCACGAGCTCAAGCGAGACTTCGGTTTCTGGTCGGCGTTCGCGCTCGCCTTCGCGTTCATCTCCCCGATCATCGGGCTGTACACGATCTTCGCGCTCAGTATCGGGACCGCCGGGCCCGGGTTCTGGTGGGCGATCCTCATCGTCCTAATCGGGCAGCTGCTCGTTGCGGCGGTGATGGCCGAGGCCGCCTCTCGGTGGCCGCTGGTCGGGGGTGTGTATCAGTGGTCCAGGAGGCTGATCGGCGCGGGCTACGGGTGGTTTGCCGGGTGGGTGTACGTCTGCACGCTGGTCGTGGCAACCGCGACTCCGGCGTATGTCGGAGCGTCCTTCCTCGCCCCCCTGCTGGGGATCCACGAGCCGAGCAACCCCCAGCTCATCGCCCTGTCACTGGTCATCCTCGCCGCTGCGACGGCGATCAACGCACTCAACCGCAGGGGGCTGCGGCTCGTCACCCTTGTGAGCATCTCCGCCGAAGTCCTCGGAAGCCTGGTGATCGGGACGATCCTGCTGGTCTTCTACCGGGAGAACAGCTTGTCGGCCGTCTTCAACGGCATCGGCAACCACGGTCTGACGCTCTCGGGTCTGCTCGCCGCGGTGGCCATCGTCGGCTGGGCGTTCGTCGGCTTTGAAAGCGCCGGGTCGGTGGCCGAGGAGACCGTCGATGCGTCACGGACGGCCCCGAAGGCCATCGTCCTGTCGCTGCTGGTGGTCGGACTCGTGGTGATGTACTCAGCACTCGCACTGATCCTCGCCATACCGGAGGATTCGCTCGGTGGGAGCGCCGACCCGATCACCGACACGCTGTCCGCCCAGTTGGGTTCCGGCATCACCCAGCCGTTGTTCGCCATCGTGGTCATCGGATTCACGGCCGGAACGGTCGCCGGGCAGGCCTCGGTGTCACGGGTGATCTATGCCCTGGCGCGCGACGGACTGCTGCCGGGACACCGGTCGCTGAGCAGACTGTCGCGACGTCAGCGACTTCCCTGGGTCGCCGTGCTCGTCGTGACGATGGGCGCTGTTCCCCTGCTGCTGCTGACCGGTACCGATCTCTACGTCACCCTGTTCAGCCTGGCCACCGGCGGGTTCTACGTGGCCTTCGGGTTCCCGGTCGTCGCGATGCTGATCGCCCGTCTGCGCGGGCGGTGGACACCGGGGCCGCTGGCGCTCGGCAGATTCAGCACAGTGATCAATGTCGCCGCGGTCGCCTGGCTGGCGTTCGAGATCGTCAACATCGCCTGGCCCAGGCTCGACGGGGCGCCCTGGTATCAGAACTGGAGCGTCGCGATCATGCTCGTCGTCATCTTCACCGGAGGCGCCGTCGCGTACCGGTTCGTACGCGGCGCCGTGAAGGAGCTTGACGCACCCCTCGCTCCCGTCCCTGAGTACGTACACCCCCAAACCTGAGAGGAAGTCCCCCATGACCCTCCCGTCATCATCGAAGCCGCTCTGGGGCCAGGACGTCGCCCCGGGGGCAGGTGCATCGGGCCGTGTGGCCGCCGGACAGACCCTGCGCATCATTGACCTGGAAGGCCAACAGGTCGCCGACCTGGTGTCCTTCAGCGCCGAGAACCCCAGTGAGCACCTGGACGTGACCTACACGACATTCGCCGCCGAGTCCTGGCAGCTGGGGAAGGGCAATGTGTTCGTCACCAACCTCATGCGTCCGATCTGGACGATGACCGAAGACACCTGCGGCGTGCACTACGCCGGCGGAGGCTTCTGCTCACGCGAGCTCAACGCGCTGTTCGGCGCCGACCAGCTGGGCTGCTACGAGACGATCCTCAACGAGCTCCACCAGCTCAACGCCCCCACGACGGGACTGAACCCGGCCAGCTGCTTCAACGTGTTCATGAACTTCCCATACGGCATCGACGGCGACCTCAAGGTGCGGGATTCGTACGCGCAGCCCGGAGACATTGTCGAACTGCGCGCCGAGATGGACCTGTTGTGGGCGGTCTCGGTATGTCAGATGCCTGGCCCGTGCAATGGACCACAGCCGACTCCGATGAGGTTTGAACTGCATGCCTGAGAGAGAAGCGAGCGAACTCCTGGCGCTCATGGAGCGCTTCGCAGCAGCCTGGAATCGCCACGACATCGACACACTGATGTCCTGTATGCATCCCGAGGGGATCTACGAGGCGTCGACCGGAGCCGAACGTGACGGTGAACGCTTCAGCGGCGCAACGGCGGTCCGCGAGGGCTACCAGGCGCTGCTGGACCGGATGCCGGACGCACAGTGGCTCGATGCGCGGCACTTCGTCGCCGGCGACCGTGGCGTGACCGAATGGACGTTCACGGCGACCAAGCCCAACGGTGCGCGCGTGGAAACCGACGGCTGCGACCTGCTGACGTTCCGCGACGGTCTGATCGTCCGCAAGAGCTCGCTGCGCAAGATCCGCCCCGACGTGCCGGCCGGCTGACTCCTCTCCGGGTGCGCGCTCCCTGAGCGCGCGATGCACCAAGCGACGAGCTGAAGAGCCACTGCCACGCCCGCCCCCTCCCCAGGGGAGTACACCGCAACGTGTGATCCGTACAAGAGCGGGGCGGGCCAGGCAGTCCCCAGGCGAAGCCAGTGGGACCGGCCGGGGACTCCACCCGGACGGAACCGCCGGAGACGGCCTTGTTGCCGGAGTGGCGGGAACCTGGCGGGCCACGGAAGACTCTTAAGAATTGCCCCGCACCGCCGCTCTCGGCGGGCTTCTGCGGGCTTCTGCGGTGTGCGGCACTGCGCCACCTCCGTTCGGGACCACCCGCGACTGCCCTCCCTCCATATTTCGGACAGGAAAGACATCCCATGTCCCACACTCCCAGCGTTCGCGCGAAGAACTGCACCCGTCGCACCCGTCGGATGCGCGTATGAGATCCGATGCGGGACGGGTTGTCGCGGAGCTGCGGACGCCCCGTCTCCGGGGGCGGGAGGAAGAGCAGGCGGAACTGGACCGCCTGCTGGCTCGCGCCGCCAAAGGGCCGGGAGCGGGAGTGCTGTTGACGGGTGAGCCGGGCATCGGAAGGACAGCCATGCTGTCCACGGCCGCGGCCCTCGCGCGGCGCTCAGGGACCCAGGTGCTCAGCGCCGCGGGGAAGCAGCTCGAACGCCGGATGGCGTTCAGTGTGATCGCCCAGTGTCTGGGCATCCACCCGGCCGCCGCTGACCCCCAGCGGGCCACAGCCGTGGAAATCCTGTACGCCCGGCGGCGCGGCACGAACACGGCCGGCTACCCCCGGCCCGGCATGGCCGCGGTGCAGGCCCTCATCCATCTGGTGGAAGAGCTGTGTGCGCAGGGCCCGCTTGCCCTCCTTCTCGACGATCTGCAGTGGGCGGACCCGGCAAGCCTGCTGGTGCTGCACCGACTGAGCCTCGCCTGGCACGACCTCCCCCTGTTCGTGCTCGGCGCGCATCGACCCGACCACGACGGGACGGGGCTTGCCCCACTGCGGCGCAGCCTGGGTACCGAGGGCTGGAGCGAACTCCGGCTCGGAGGGCTCGATCCGGACACGATCGCGTGCGTGATCGCGCACCACCTCGGCGCCCGGCCCGGACCCGGGCTGCTCAGACTGGCCGAGGCAGCGGCGGGCAACCCGTCGTACCTGGTCGATCTGTGGACGGCCCTGCGCACCGATGGATGGATCGAGCGTCGTGACGGGAGAGCTGAGGTCGTGGCACCCGGTGTGCCGCCCTCGCTCACCGAGACCGTGACACGCCGGCTGGACTTTCTCAGTGACCCGGCCCTGCACGCCCTGCAGGCGGCGACCGTCCTCGGTGTGCGCTTCGCCGCCGCGGACTGGTCCACTCTGCTCGGTGTTCCCGCGCAACAACTGCTGGGTCTGGTGCACGAAGCGCAGCAGAGCGGTGTACTGCACCATGACGGGAACCTGCTGACGTTCCAGCACGGCCTGATCCGGCAGGTGTTGTACCAGAGCATGCCGGACACCCTGCGGTCCATGCTGCGGGCCGGCATGGACCGTCTGACCACACCTGCCGGGGCAGTCGATGAGGCTGCCGCGGCGCCCCCCTGCGATGTGCCCCGACGCCTGCCGTTCTGGCCGGTGCCCGTGCCGGCGCCGGACGGGGGAGACGCGGTACCGACCGTCAGCGATCCGTTCCGCCGCCCGGCACCGACCGACCGCAGCCGCCCGATGCGGGCCCAGGCTCTGTACGCCCTGGGGCTGCAACGTGCCCTGGAGGCCGACTTCGTAGAGGCCATCCGCCTTCTCCAGCAGGCGCTGCGGCTGACGCCCGAGAAGACCCACCCCACCCAGTGGCTGGGCATCCGGCTCACCATGGCCACCTGTTTCGCCGACATGGACGGCACCGACGAATGCGTGCGGCTTCTGGGCGCAACCCACCGGCAGGCAGCGGAGGCCGGAGGCGTCTTCCTGCCCTGGTTCCATATGGCCAACGCCGTGTGCCACTTCGTCGCGGGCCGCTGGGACGACGCACTCGCGCAGGTCGGCGCCGGGCTGCGGGAGGACGCTTCTTCGCTGTCCGGCGCCCTGAACGGGCTGGCGGCGCTGATCGCCCTGCACCGGGATCAGCATGTGCAGGCCGTGACCCACCTGGAGGCAGCGGCGCGTGCGCCGGCTCAGAGCACCTCGGCGCTCCTCTGGCCCCCGGACCTGCTCCCCTGGTGCGCAACAGCGCTGCTCCACGAGATGCGAGGCGAGACACAGCAGGCCTTCGACGCCCTCCGGCAGCTGTGGGACCAGGGCGAGGACCCGCTGCACGAAACACCCGTACTGACCTTCCTCGCCCCCGAGTTGCTGCGGCTCGCCCTGGCGCACGGCGACACCGGCTACGCTCGGCAGGTCCTCAACAGGGCCGAATATCAGGCCCAGCGCACCGGTGCGGTCTGCCACCGCGGCGATGCCCATCACAGCAGAGGGCTGTTCGACGGAGACCCCGCCTTGATCCTGCGGGCGGCCGAGTCCTACCGCAGCGCGCCGCGGCCCTTGAAGGAAGCGTATGCCTACACCGACGCGGCCGAACTCCTCGGCCGTGCGGGCCGTATCAAGGATGCCTCTCTCCTGCTTCGCAAAGCGCTCGACATCTATGACGGCCTCGGCGCCACCTGGGACAGGAACCGCGCCGTCCAACGACTTCACACAGCAGGAATCCGCCGAGCGTTCCGCGGCCGGGACCGCCGCCCCGCCAAGGGGTGGGATGCCCTGACCGCCACGGAACTGCGCATTGCCGCTCTCGTTGCCGAAGGCTGTACCAATCCCGAGATCTCCGCACGCATGGTCCGCTCACGCAACACCGTTCAGACCCATGTCTCCAGCATTCTGCGAAAGCTCGACCTGACCTCCCGAGTGGAAATCGCAGCCGAGTACACGCGCCGGAACCAGGAATACCTACCGGGAAGGACCGGCCAGGTGACCGACGTCAGGTCCGGGATCTACGGCGCAGAATAGGCCGCGATCGGGCCACGCGACAGCAGCGGGCCACACGACAGCGGAGCGCAACCGAGGCGGCGGTCGCTCCATCACGCCACAAAGGAAAGCCGATCGCCGAAACCGACCTCACGCGCTGCACCGTCCGGACCGTCCGCGGCCGCGCCGTCTCCGGCATCAGGGCGTGACCACGTCCCGCACCTCGTCCACCAGCTCCGCCGCGGTCTCCAACGACCGCTTCAACTCCGTTGCCCCGTGCCCGATTCCGCCGAGCAGGGCGGTGGCACGGGCAGCGAAGCCGGACGGTGTCTCCGGCATCGCCGAGGTAGCCGCGAGTGCGCCCTTCTCATTGAGACACCAGATGCGGTGATGGGCATGCAGGGCCTGGACGAGGTCGCCGACGGCCCGGGACAGACACAGGGCGGCATGCAGCACGTCCAGGGCCGCGAACGACTTGCCCGCCATCGTCACCGAGAACCCTGCGTCCCAGACCCCGTCACGGGTCAGCGCCGTGCGCAGGGCCTCGGGGTAGGTCCGGGTCTCCTCCCGTAGGCGGGCCAACTCCCCGTCGGTATCGGCGAGCACCCGGCCCAGCGCCACCTCCCCCGGGTAGGCGGGGGACCAGAAGCCGAGCGGGTGGCCGGCCTGGACGCCGATCTCGAAGCGGCCCGCGCGGCACTCCTCCCACACCTGCCGCACCCGGTCGACGTCCCGCAGGATCCAGTCCACATGGCGGCCGTCGGGCAGCACCAGCCAGGCGCCGCCGTTGACCCATGCGCCCCAGGATCCCGGCCCGTATACCTCGACAGGACCGCCGGTCACCTCCGCGGCCAGCGCCTCCAGCGCCTCCAGATCCAGCTCGCCCCGGTAATGGACGCCCAGATCCCAGTCGGAGTCCGCCCGGTGAGTGCCCCGTGCCCGGCTTCCCCCGAGCATCACCCCGACAACTCCCGGCACGTGTGCGACCTTTGCTGCGATGTCGTCCATGACGATCACCCTAGGCAGCACGGCCGCTCCGGTGTCATCCCCTTGACGGCGGACCGTCCGCCCCGCTCGGCGGAACGCCATCTTCCAGTTCTGCCGGGCCACGGCCGGCCGTGCGGGCCTTCAGCGCGGCGTCGATACGCAGGGCCATCTCGTGGCTCACCAGGGTCTGGGCCTCGTCCCACTGCACCATCCGCCAGGAGAGCAGCTCCTCCTCCTGCAGCCGGATCGCGGCGAGCTGTGCGGCCTCCAGCACTCCGCCGTCGTAGAGGTACGACACCAGCGGCGGGCGGTTCTTGCCGCGTGCCCAGTCGACGGCGAGCAGCGGGCCCGGCTCGATGTCCAGGCCGATCTCCTCGGCGGTCTCGCGGCGGGCGGCCTGGCGGGGCGATTCACCGGCGTCCGACTCGACGGTGCCGCCGGGCAGGGTCCAGGTGTCGCGGTAGTTGGGCTCCACGAGCAGCAGGCGGCCCTCCGTGTCGCGGAAGATGGTGCCCGCGCCCGCGAGCACGCGGGGCAGGCCGGCGATGTAACTGGCGTAGTCCATGGTCGTCACGGCGCGAGCCTAGACGGAGCGGGTCCGGGGCCGCGCCCGACCGGCGGATCTTCGAGGGGCGCACTCCGGGGGCGCTCGGCGGCACCGTGGGACCGATGTGCCCTGTTCGCCGCGCCATGTGCCGGATAAGGTCACAGCGGCGCGACTGCCAGTTCGAAAGCAAGGGGTCACACGGTGGCGGACGCATCAAGGACACACACAGCACATGTGCTGATCGCCGCGGACAAATTCAAGGGTTCGCTCACGGCCGTCGAGGTCGCCGCGCATGTCACGGCCGGTCTGCGGCGCGCGGTCCCCGGTCTGGAGGTCTCGGCCGTCCCGGTCGCGGACGGCGGCGACGGCACTGTGGCGGCAGCCCTCGCGGCCGGCTTCACCCGCCACGAGGCACGGGTCACCGGCCCCACGGGCGTGCCGGTCACGGCCACCTTCGCGCTGCGCGTGGGGGCACCCTCAGCGGTAGCCGGGGGAGGCACCGCGGTGGTCGAGATGGCGGAGGCGTCCGGACTCCAGCACCTCCCCGAGGGCGTCTTCGCCCCCCTGACGGCCACCACGTACGGCACCGGCGAGCTGCTGCTCGCCGCCCTCGACGCGGGCGCGACCTCGATCGTCTTCGGTGTCGGCGGCAGCGCCACGACCGATGGCGGGGCGGGGATGCTCGCGGCGCTCGGCGCGCGGTTCCTGGACGCGGACGGCGAGCCGGTCGCCCCCGGCGGCGGCCCGCTGCGCGACCTGGCCACCGCCGATCTGTCGGGGCTGGACCCCCGGCTGGCCAGGACCACGATCGTGCTCGCCAGCGACGTCGACAACCCGCTCGCGGGCCCGAAGGGCGCCCCGGCGGTCTACGGCCCGCAGAAGGGCGCGAGCGAGGAGGACGTGGCCACGCTGGACGCGGCCCTGGCGCACTACGCCGAGGTGCTGGAGCGTGCGGTGGGCCCCAAGGCCGCGGAACACGCCCTGGCGCCCGGCGCGGGCGCCGCCGGCGGTGTCGGCTACGGCGCGCTGGTCGGCCTGGACGCGGCCTTCCGGCCGGGTATCGACGTGATGCTCGACGTCCTGGGCTTCGCCCCGGCGCTGGCGAAGGCCACCTTCGTCATCACCGGCGAGGGCTCGCTCGACGCGCAGACCCTGCACGGCAAGGCGCCGGCCGGTGTCGCCGCCGCGGCCCGGGCGGCCGGCGTGGACGTGGTCGCGGTCTGCGGCCGGCTCCAGCTGCCCCAGGAGGCGCTCACCGCGGCCGGCATCCGGCGTGCGTACGCCCTGACGGATCTGGAGTCCGACCCGGCCCGCTGTATGGCCGAGGCGGGGCCGCTGCTGGAGCGGGCGGCGGCGCAGCTGGCGCGGGACTTCCTGGTCTGAGGCGCGGTGCGGCCCACCGCGGGCCGCAGCCCACCGCGGGCCGCACCCACCACAACGCCGCGGGCCCCGAGCGAAAGATTCGCTCGGGGCCCGCGGCGTTGTTCGGCGTTCCGCTAAGGAAGCTGTGCGGCGCGGGACTCCGCGCGCGACTCACGGCGGTTGTCGCGGAAGGTGTTGACCCTCCGGGCCGTCGCGAACAGCGGGATCATCGCGCCCAGGACCACCTGCAGGGAGCAGCCGGTCTGCAGCAGCAGCTGGCCGCCGGGGGCGTCCAGTGCCCAGGCGGCGAGCATGCCCATGCTGAGCACGATCCAGCTGAGCATCGCCACCGCGAGCCGCCCCCGCGGCTTGGGGTACTCGACCCGGCTCACCATCAGCCAGGCCACGCCGATGATCGCCAGCAGCGTCGGCAGGAACGGCAGCTCCAGCAGGACGATGGCGACGACGGTCAGGGCGCCGAAGGGGCTCGGCATGCCCTGGAAGATGCCGTCACGCAACGTGACACAGGAGAACCGCGCAAGTCGGAGCACCACCGCCAGCAGCACCACGACCGCCGCGACGACCGACACCCGCTGGTGCGCGTCCTGGGCGACCATGCCCCAGGTCACCACGAAGTACGCGGGCGCCAGACCGAAGCTGATCAGGTCGGAGAGGTTGTCGAGCTCGGCCCCCATCGCCGAGGCGCGCAGCTTGCGTGCCACCAGTCCGTCGAAGAGGTCGAAGACCGACGCGAGCAGCATCAGGATCACGGCCATCGCCGCGCTGTGCCGCGCCATCCCGCCGTCCTCGTTGCCCGTCAGGTGCGGGATGAGGACCCCGGTGGTGGTGAAGTACACGGCCATGAAGCCGCAGATCGCGTTGCCGAGGGTGAGGGTGTCCGCTATTGACAGCCGCGTGGACAGCGGCATGTCGTCCTCGTCCTCGTCGGTCTCGGGCGCCCAGCCCGCCTGTGTTTCAGGATCAATCACGGTCAAGGCGTGTCACCCCCGCGGTGGTGGCCTGGCCGACCTCGACCGCTGCCTCGACGCCCTCCGGGAGGTAGACGTCGACCCGCGAGCCGAAGCGGATCAGGCCGATCCGTTCACCCTGCTCGACCTTGGTGCCCTGGGGCACGTAGGGGACGATCCGGCGGGCCACCGCGCCGGCGATCTGCACCATCTCGATGTCGCCGAGCTCGGTGTCGAAGTGCCAGACCACCCGCTCGTTGTTCTCGCTCTCCTTGTTGAACGCCGGAACGAATCCGCCGGGGATGTGCTCCACGGAGGTCACCGTGCCGGCCAGCGGCGCACGGTTGACATGAACGTTCAGCGGGCTCATGAAGATCGCGACACGAGTCCGTCCGTCCTTCCACGGCATGATGCTCTGCACCACGCCGTCGGCCGGGGAGATGACCCGCCCCTGAGCGATCTCCCGCTCGGGGTCGCGGAAGAACCACAGCATGCCCGCCGCCAGTGCGGTGGTGGGCACGGCAACGGCGGCCCAGCGACCCGACCGGCGGGACCGGGCGAGGCTGACCGCTGCCGTGGCAACGGTCGGCAGGAGCCACGGCGACGCTCCGCGCGCGAGGCGGACGCGACCGCGTGGTGCAGAGGATTGGCTGTGGGGCATGGATGACCTTCGTAGCGGAGGATGCCGCGTATGGATACGGGGGACGGCGGCTTTCCATGGATGCTATCGGTTACGAGCGGCAACTGGCCAAGAGCCAGAGCCAATCCGTGGCCGAAGAATGATGACGGGGTGTGATCTTCGTCTAGGCCAAACCGGCCCAAACTGGATGTTCACCCCTGGATCCGGTACTCCTCGAGTAGCCGTCGCCCAATGATCATTTTCTGGATCTCGGCGGTACCTTCACCGATCAGGAGCATCGGGGCCTCGCGGTAGAGGCGCTCGATCTCGTACTCCTTCGAGAAGCCGTAGCCGCCGTGGATGCGGAACGCGTCTTCCACTACCTCCTTGCAGTACTCGGAGGCCAGGTACTTCGCCATGCCCGCCTCAAGGTCGTTTCGCTGCCCCGAGTCCTTTTTGCGAGCGGCGTTAACCATCATTGCATGGGCCGCTTCGACCTTTGTCGCCATTTCTGCCAGTTTGAACTGGATGGCCTGGTGCTGCGCGATCGGCTTGCCGAAGGTGTGTCGCTGCTGCGCGTACGAAACACCCAGCTCGAAGGCGCGCTGGGCGACACCGCAGCCGCGCGCGGCCACATTGACCCGGCCGACCTCGACGCCGTCCATCATGTGATAGAAGCCACGTCCGGTCTCGCCGCCGAGTACCCGATCGGCCGGGATCCGCAGCCCGTCCATGATCAGTTCGGTGGTGTCGACGCCCTTGTAGCCCATCTTGTCGATCTTGCCCGGAATGGTCAGTCCGGGGCGCACCTCACCGAAGCCGGCCTCCTTCTCCACGAGGAAGGTCGTCATCGACTTGTGCGGCGCGGTGCCTTCCGGGTGGCCCTCGTCCGTCCGGCACAGCACCGCGACGAGGGTGGACGTACCGCCGTTGGTGAGCCACATCTTCTGGCCGTTGAGGACGTAATCGTCACCGTCCCGCACGCCCTTGGAAGAAATGGCCGAAACATCCGAGCCCAGTGCAGGCTCCGACATCGAGAAGGCGCCCCGGATCTCACCGGCCGCCATCTTCGGCAGGAAATAGTCCTTCTGCTCCTGCGTGCCGTGCTGCTTGAGCATGTACGCCACGATGAAGTGGGTGTTGATGATGCCCGAGACGCTCATCCAGCCACGGGCGATCTCCTCGACCGTCAGCGCATAGGTGAGAAGGGACTCACCCAGACCGCCGTACTCCTCGGGGATCATCAGGCCGAACACACCGAGTTCCTTGAGGCCCTCGACGATCTGCGACGGGTATTCGTCGCGGTGCTCCAGCTCCGTGGCGACCGGCAGGATCTCCTTGTCCACGAAATCGCGGACGGTGGAGAGGATCTCCCGCTGAATGTCGGTCAGACCCTCGGTCTGCGCGAGACGGGTCATGGCTACTTCTCCTTCTTGGCCGGCGGGGCCTGCAGCTCCGGGCGGCCGGGCTGCTCGCCGCCGCGCTCCTTGATGTAGGTGGCCGTGGGGACCATGACCTTGCGCCGGAAGACGCAGACCAGGGTGCCGTCCTGCTTGTAGCCCTTGGTCTCGACGTGCACGATGCCGCGGTCCGTCTTGGAGCGCGAGGGCGTCTTGTCCAGCACGGTCGTCTCGCCGTAGAGCGTGTCGCCGTGGAAGGTGGGCGCCACATGCTTCAGCGACTCGATCTCCAGATTGGCGATGGCCTTTCCGGAGACGTCGGGCACCGACATGCCCAGCAGCAGGGAGTAGATGTAGTTACCGACGACGACGTTCTTTCCGAAGTCGGTGGTCTGCTCCGCGTAGTTGCTGTCCATGTGCAGCGGGTGGTGATTCATCGTGAGCAGACAGAAGAGGTGGTCGTCGTATTCCGTGACGGTTTTCCCCGGCCAGTGCTTGTACACATCGCCGACGGTGAACTCTTCATAGGTACGGCCGAACTGCATCGCGCTTAAGCCTCCGGGGCCTCGAACTTGGACGTGCGGATCATGCCGGCGGCCCGGCCCTTGCCGGCGACGACCAGCGCCATCTTCCGGCTCGCCTCGTCGATCATCTCGTCGCCGAGCATCGCGGAACCCTTGGCTCCGCCCGCCTCCGAGGTGTGCCACTCGTAGGCGTCCAGGATCAGCTCGGCGTGGTCGTAGTCCTCCTGGGAGGGGGAGAACACCTCGTTGGCGGCCTCGACCTGACCCGGGTGCAGCACCCACTTGCCGTCGAAGCCGAGGGCGGCGGCGCGGCCGGCGACCTCGCGGTAGCCGTCAACATTCTTGATCTGAAGGTACGGACCGTCGATCGCCTGTAGATCGTAGGTACGTGCGGCCATCAGAATGCGCATCAGGATGTAGTGATAGGCATCCGCCCCATAGCCGGGCGGCTGCTCGCCGACCACCAGGGACTTCATATTGATGGAGGCCATGAAGTCGGCGGGGCCGAAGATGATGGTCTCCAGGCGCGGTGAGGCACCGGCGATCTCATCGACGTTCACCAGGCCCTTGGCGTTCTCGATCTGCGCCTCGATGCCGATCCTGCCGACCTCGAAGCCCATGGTCTTCTCGATCTGCGTCAGCAGCAGGTCCAGCGCCACGATCTGCTGGGCGTCCTGGACCTTCGGCAGCATGATGCAGTCGAGGTTGGGGCCGGCGCCCTCGACGACCGTGATGACGTCCCGGTACGTCCAGTGCGTGGTCCAGTCGTTGACCCGCACGACCCGTGTCTTGCCCGTCCAGTCGCCCTCGTTCAGCGCTTCGACGATGTGCTGCCGGGCGCCCTCCTTGGCGAGCGGCGCACAGGCGTCCTCCAGGTCCAGGAAGACCTGGTCGGCCGGAAGGCCCTGGGCCTTTTCCAGAAAGCGCGGGTTGCTGCCGGGGACCGCGAGGCAGGAGCGTCGCGGGCGCAGGCGGTGCACCGGGGGGTGAGCCTGGGTCATGCGGGGACCTCCAGAGGGTCGAGCTGGTTCGCTTTCCGGATTTCGTCGACGATACGGCCGATGATCTCCGTAATACCGAAATCCTTGGGGGTGAAGACGGCCGCCACTCCGGCTTCCCGGAGGGCCGCCGCATCGGCGGAGGGGATGATGCCGCCGACGATGACCGGTATGGGAGGGCCGCCGGGCCCGGGAGTGGTGTCCACGCCGGTGCGGCGCAGCCGGTCCAGTACGTCCGGCACCAGCTCGGCGTGTGAGCCGGACAGGATCGACAGCCCCACACAGTGCACGTCCTCGGCGACGGCGGCCGAGACGATCTGCTCCGGGGTGAGCCGGATGCCCTGGTAGATCACCTCGAAGCCGGCGTCCCGGGCCCGTACGGCGATCTGCTCGGCGCCGTTGCTGTGCCCGTCCAGGCCGGGCTTGCCGACCAGCAGGCGCAGCTTGCCGCTGCCGAGCTCGGCCGCGGTCTTGGCGACCTTCTCGCGAACCGCGGCGAGCGGGCTGCCCTCCTCGGCGGCGACCGCCAGGGGGGCACTGGAGACGCCCGTAGGAGCCCGGAACTCGCCGAAGACGTCCCGCAGCGCCCAGGCCCACTCACCGGTCGTCACACCGGCACGTGCGCACTCCACGGTGGCCGCGAAGAGGTTGCCGTCGCCCGCCGCGGTCTTCTTCAGGACCGACAGCGCGTCCTGGGCGCGCGTCTCGTCGCGGTTGTCCCGCCAGTCGTGCAGCGCCCGGACCACCCGTGCCTCGTTGGCCGGGTCCACGGTCATGATGGCCGTGTCGAGATCCGCGGTGAGCGGGTTGGGCTCGGTGCCCTCGAAGCAGTTGACGCCGACGATCTTCTCCTCGCCGGCCTCGATCCGGGCCCGCCGCTCGGCGTGCGCGGAGACCAGCTGCGACTTGAGGTAGCCGGACTCCACCGCGGCCATCGCGCCGCCCATCTCCTGGATCCGCTCGATCTCGGTGAGGCATTCGGCGACCAGGGAGTCCACCTTGGCCTCGATGACATGCGAGCCGGCGAAGATGTCCTCGTACTCCAGCAGATCGCTCTCGTGGGCGAGGACCTGCTGGATACGCAGCGACCACTGCTGGTCCCAGGGGCGCGGCAGCCCCAACGCCTCGTTCCAGGCGGGGAGTTGCACCGCACGGGCGCGGGCGTCCTTGGAGAGCGTGACGGCCAGCATCTCCAGGACGATCCGCTGGACGTTGTTCTCCGGCTGCGCCTCGGTCAGACCGAGCGAGTTGACCTGGACGCCGTAGCGGAACCGGCGCTGCTTCTCGTTCTCGATGCCGTAGCGCTCGCGGGTGATCTTGTCCCAGATGCGGCCGAAGGCGCGCATCTTGCACATCTCCTCGACGAACCGGACTCCGGCGTTCACGAAGAACGAGATACGGGCCACGACATCGCCGAACTTCTCCGGCGGCACCTGCCCGGAGTCCCGCACCGCGTCCAGTACCGCGATCGCGGTGGACATCGCGTAGGCGATCTCCTGGACCGGGGTGGCGCCCGCCTCCTGCAGGTGGTAGCTGCAGATGTTGATCGGGTTCCACTTGGGGATGTGGGCCACCGTGTACGTGATCATGTCGGTGGTCAGCCGGAGCGAGGGTCCCGGCGGGAAGACATGCGTCCCGCGCGAGAGGTACTCCTTGACGATGTCGTTCTGCGTCGTCCCCGACAGCTTGGAGATGTCGGCGCCCTGCTCCTCGGCGACCACCTCGTACAGCGCCAGCAGCCACATGGCCGTCGCGTTGATGGTCATGGAGGTGTTCATCTGGTCCAGCGGGATGTCCTGGAACAGCCGTCGCATGTCACCGAGGTGGGACACGGGGACCCCGACCCGGCCGACCTCGCCGCGGGCGAGGACATGGTCGGGGTCGTAACCGGTCTGCGTCGGGAGGTCGAACGCGACCGACAGGCCCGTCTGGCCCTTGGCGAGGTTACGCCGGTACAGCTCGTTGGACGCTTCGGCGGTGGAGTGGCCGGCGTAGGTCCGCATCAGCCACGGACGATCCTTCTGACGCTCAGTCATATCAGGCCCGTATCTTCGTGGTCCGGAGTCCGAGTTGCCTCAGACGTTCCGGAACCGGTTGATGGCGTCGAGGTGCTTGGCGCGCATTTCTTCGTCGCGCACGCCCATCCCCTCCTCGGGGGCCAGTGCCAGCACGCCGACCTTGCCCTGGTGGAGGTTGCGGTGCACGTCGTACGCCGCCTGCCCGGTCTCTTCGAGGGTGTACGTCTTCGACAGGGTCGGGTGGATCTTGCCCTTGGCGATCAGGCGGTTGGCCTCCCACGCCTCGCGGTAGTTGGCGAAGTGCGAGCCGACGATCCGCTTCAGCGACATCCACAGGTAGCGGTTGTCGTACTCGTGGTTGTAGCCCGAGGTGGAGGCGCAGGTGACGATGGTGCCGCCCTTGCGCGTGACGTACACGGACGCGCCGAAGGTCTCCCGGCCGGGGTGCTCGAAGACGATGTCCACGTCCTCGCCGCCGGTCAGCTCGCGGATGCGCTTGCCGAAGCGCTTCCACTCCTTGGGGTCCTGGTTGTGCTCGTCCTTCCAGAACTTGTAGCCCTCGGCGTTGCGGTCGATGATCGCCTCGGCGCCCATCTTCCGGCAGATCTCCGCCTTCTGGTCGGAGGAGACCACACAGATCGGGTTGGCGCCGCCGGCCAGCGCGAACTGGGTGGCGTACGAGCCGAGTCCGCCGCTCGCGCCCCAGATCAGGACGTTGTCGCCCTGCTTCATCCCGGCGCCGTTCTGCGAGACGAGCTGGCGGTAGGCGGTCGAGTTGACCAGACCGGGCGACGCCGCCTCTTCCCAGCTCAGGTGCTGGGGCTTGGGCATCAGCTGGTTGGACTTGACCAGGGCGATCTCGGCCAGGCCGCCGAAGTTGGTCTCGAAGCCCCAGATGCGCTGCTCGGGGTCGAGCATCGTGTCGTTGTGGCCGTCGGAGGACTCCAGCTCGACGGACAGGCAGTGCGCGACGACCTCGTCGCCGGGGCCCCAGGCGTTGACGCCGGGACCCGTGCGCAGTACCACGCCGGCCAGGTCGGAGCCGATGACGTGGTACGGCAGGTCGTGCCGCTTGGTGAGCGGGGAGAGCCTGCCGTAGCGCTCCAGGAACCCGAACGTCGACACGGGCTCAAAGATCGAGGTCCACACGGAGTTGTAGTTCACGGAGGAGGCCATGACGGCCACCAGCGCCTCGCCCGGGCCCAGCTCGGGCACCGGCACCTCGTCGACGTGCAGCGACTTGCGGGGGTCCTTCACCTTGCTTTCGAGGCCGGCGAACATCTCGGCCTCGTCCTTGTGCACGGTCACCGCGCGGTAGGACTCGGGGATGGTCAGGCCGGCGAAGTCGGCGCTGGTGGTGTCAGGCGCGAGGATTGCGTCCAGGATTTCGTTCACGGGGTGCCTCCGGCGAAGCTCGTTGGGGAACGGCTTTGAGGGAACGTCGGGGGTGGTGCAGAGGTGGTGCCGTCGGTTCGGCCGGGGTGGCCCCGTTGCCGTCGCCTCTGCGGGGGTCGCAGAGCCGTCGGCCGCGGTGCCTGGCAGCGCTGGGTGAGCGCGGTGCCCAGCGGCAGCTGGGAGGTGCCTGTGACGCAGGCATCCGGGCGGACAGCCACATAGGGCTGGTGGGACAGCCGGCGTGCGTGGGTTCGCAGCACGCCGGCCGCCCGGACACCTTCAACGTATGACACCGCGTGCCAGGCGACAAGACACTGAGTGCCAAGAATTTCTCTCAGATGTCATCTGGGTGGCACGCATGAGCAAAAGACGGCCGATGGGAGGCCTGGAGGTGACGCAAAGAAAGGGGATATGCGCGCAGCGTGCGCAGGGAGGGCGTTACGCCATCCGGGTCGCGGCCCGGTCAGCCGAAGGGTGCCGGGCCGCGCTCGTGTCGTGACGGCCGAAGAGCCGCTACTTCCGCTCTGTGATCGCCTTGCGGATGGTGCGCATGACCTCGTCCAGCGGGGCGTCCGTACGGGCCACCGCGACCAGTACCTCGCCCTCCCGGGAAACGGCCGCCGGGGGGTTCTCTCCGCTGCCGGTGCGGCCCGCGCCGATGCCGGCGCCGAAGGTCTCCCGGACGATCTCGAAGGCATGGTCGAGCTGGGCCTCGACATCGCCCTCCGCGCCGGCCCGCAGCCAGCGCCGCAGCACATGGTTGTGTGCGGTGACCACGGCGGACGCCGCGACCTCGGCGAGCAGCGGGTCGTCGTCGCCCTCGCGGTGTGCGCCCTCGTCGAAGTGGCCCAGGAGATAGCGGGTGAAGAGCCGCTCGTAGCGGGCCACCGAGGCGATCTCGGCCTCACGCAGCGTGGGGACCTCACGGGTCAGGTGGTAGCGGGCCACCGACACGGCCGGGGAGGCCGCGTACATCCGCATGACCTCCTTGATGCCGCGGCAGACCGTGTCGAGAGGGTTCTCGTGCGGCGGGGCGGCGTCCAGGACCGCCTCCGCGCGGACGAGGGTGTCGTCGTGGTCGGGGAAGATCGCCTCTTCCTTGGAGCGGAAGTGGCGGAAAAAGGTGCGCCGGGCGACGCCCGCGGCGGCCGCGATCTCATCGACCGTCGTCGCCTCGTAGCCCTTGGTCGCGAACAGCTCCATCGCCGCAGCCGACAATTCCCGGCGCATTTTGAGCCGTTGGGCCGCCGCACGGCGGGTACCGGGAGTGGCGGCGTCGGGGTCGGAGGGCTGTGTACGAGCGGGCTGGGACATGTGGGGACGGTACTGCATATTTACGCGACCTGCGGCATGAGGTGCCACCTCCGCCCCGGTGAGCGGGGGTGGACCGCCGTCGGGTTCCAGCAGTCCACCCCATCCTCCCCCGGCCGGGCCGGGGTGCCGCCACGCGTCAGCGCCGGGCGTACTCACGGAAGCCGCGGCCGGTCTTGCGGCCGAGGCAGCCCGCGGCGACGAGGTGCTCCAGCAGCGGCGCCGGGGCCAGCCCGGGGTCGCGGAATTCCGCGTGCAGCACCTTCTCGATGGCCAGCGACACGTCCAGCCCGACCACGTCGAGGAGTTCGAACGGGCCCATCGGGTAGCCGCCGCCGAGCTTCATGGCGGCATCGATGTCGTCGAGCGTCGCGTAGTGCTCCTCGACCATCTTGATCGCGTTGTTCAGGTACGGGAACAGCAGCGCGTTCACGATGAAGCCGGCCCGGTCGCCGCAGTCCACGGGGTGCTTGCGGACCTTGGCGCAGACCGCCCGCACGGTGGCGTGGACGTCGTCGGCCGTCAGGACCGTACGGACCACCTCGACCAGCTTCATGGCGGGCGCCGGGTTGAAGAAGTGCATGCCGATGACGTCCTGCGGGCGCGAGGTGGCGCGGGCGCAGGCCACGACCGGCAGTGACGAGGTCGTGGTGGCCAGGACGGCGCCCGGCTTGCAGACCTTGTCCAGGGTCTTGAACAGCTCCTGCTTGACCGCCAGATCCTCCGCCACCGCCTCGACCGCGAGGTCCACGTCGGCGAACGCGTCCAGCGACCCGGCCGGGGTCACCGCCGCCAGCGCGGCGTCCCGGGCCTCGGCGCTCATCCGGCCCTTGTCCACCGAGCGGCCCAGCGACTTGGCGATCCTGGCTTTCGCCTTCTCCGCCTTCTCCAGGCTGCGGGCCGCCAGCACGACCTTGAAGCCCGCCTTGGCGAAGACCTCGGCGATACCGCTCGCCATCGTCCCGGAACCGGCCACACCGACGCCGGTGACGCTACGCCCGCCGGCCTGCTCGTCGGCGGCTGCCGGGCTCTCCGCGTCCGGCACGGCCGTGGCTCCGCCCGGCGCGTCGTAGGTGTAGAAGCCGCGGCCCGCCTTGCGGCCGGTCAGCCCCGCCTCGGCCAGCTGGCCCAGGATCGGCGCGGGGGCGTGCAGCCGGTCCTGGGACTCGGCGTACATCGCCTCCAGGACCGTACGGGCGGTGTCCACGCCGATCAGGTCTAGCAGCGCCAGCGGGCCCATGGGCAGACCGCAGCCGAGCCGCATCGCGGCGTCGATGTCCTCGCGGGTGGCGTACTTGGACTCGTACATCGCCGCGGCCTGGTTCAGGTAGCCGAACAGCAGGCCGTCCGCGACGAAGCCGGGGCGGTCGCCCACCGCGATCGGGTCCTTGCCCAGGTCGCGGGCGAACTCCGTGACGGCCGCGACCGCGGTCGGCGCGGTCAGCACCGAGGAGACCACCTCGACCAGCTTCATGGCCGGCGCGGGGTTGAAGAAGTGCACGCCGAGCACCCGCTCGGGGCGCGGTGAATCGGCGGCCAGCCGGGTCACGGACAGGGCGTTGGTACCGGTGGCCAGGATGGTGTCCGGCCGGACCACCGCGTCCAGCTCGGCGAAGACCTGCCGCTTGAGCTCGTAGTCCTCGGGCACCACCTCGATGACGAGATCGGCGTCCGCGGCGGCCTGCAGATCGGTGAAGGTACGGAACCGGGCCAGGGCGTCCCGGCGCTCCCGCTCCGTGAGCCGCTCGCGCTGCACGGCGCGGGCGGTGGCGGCTTCGAGGGCGGAGACGGCGTGGCGGGCCGCGGCCTCGTCGGTGTCGATACCGATGACCTCGCGGCCGGCCCGGGTCAGCACCTCGGCGATACCGGTGCCCATGGTGCCCAGGCCGATGATGGCGACGGTGGAAAGGGACAGCGTAGAGGCTTGAGTTGAGAGATCAGGGGTGGACTGAGGGCCCATCGCGAGACTCCTGAGGGTGTTCCCCTGAGGGCAGGGGAGAGGTGACGACTGAGGGGTATCCGCGCGGACGCGAGGCCTGCGATCGCAGCGGCAGAACGGCGGCGGAGAGCCGCGAGGAGCCGCAGCGCCATGGCAGCGCCGGCGGGGCGGGAGACGCGGCGGAAGCCCTGTCCCGGGGGCCCTGCCGTGTGCTCCGTACTGTGTCGTGCTGTGCCGAACCGACTTCACTCTGTGGCGGCTGCGTCACCAGGCCGCCCGAGCAGTGGTGCTGCTCGTTCCAGCAGGTTAACCGGTGAGTAACCAGAGCGCCAGGGGTAGCGGGGGTCACTAGGCTGTGGTGCAGGCCACGTCGCGGGAACCGGGGCGGCCCGGCGGGAGGGGAGCGGCAAATGGAAGAGGAATTCCACGAGTTGACCGACCGGGTGCGGGCCGAACTCCGCTCCCCACAGGATCTGGTCGCCTACGAGCGGTTACTCGGGCTGGCCCGCAAGAACACCCCGGCCGGGCGTGAGGAACTGGCCCGGATGCTGGTCGCCGTCGAACGCCCGCTGTGGGCCCGGGAGATCGCCGCCTTCGTCCTCGGCTGCGCCGGCGACAAGCGGGCCTTCGAAACGCTCGTCCTGTTACTGAACTACCGCGACCCGGTGCGCTGCGCCACCGCCGCGCATGCGCTGGGCCGGCTCGGCGACCCCCGCACCGCCCGCGCCGCGGCCGCGCTCGCCACCAACCCGCTGCGCACCGCCTACGCCCTGCACCCGGTCCGGCTGCTCGCCGAACTCCGCGCACCGCAGTCCGTACCCGCGCTGATCGCGACCCTGGAGCGGCTGCTGACCCCGCACAACCCCTACTGGCGGGTGGCGCTCGCCTGTGTCGAGGGCCTGGGCGCGCTGGGCGACCGGCGCGCCGTCCCCGCGCTCACCACCGCCGTCACCCATCCACGGCTGGCGGCCGCCGCGGCGGCGTCACTGGCGCGGCTGGGGGTGCACGAGGACATGACGGCGGCGGACGGACAGGGCGGCGGGGCGGACGGACAGGGCGGCGGGGCGGACGGGCAGGACCACGGGGCGGACGGCCGTGCAGCCCGCGGAGCGGACCGGGTCCCCGGGCCGGAGCGGGGTGCGGGGCCGGGCGGCGGTCAGGGGGTGTCCGGCTAGGCAGGCGTCCGGCCGGCTGCTGCCCGGCCGGTTCTGATCGCCTGGTCCTGATCGGCCGGTTCCTGATCGCCTGGTTCCTGAACGGCCGGTTCCTGATCCGCGGACCGCTGCGGACGGCTCAGGGCTCCGGCGTCAGCGCGCGTCGGTAGCGCAGCTCCGGGACGCTGCTCCCACCCACGTCGTACGCCTCCTCGGCGCCGTCCGGCACAAAGCCGGCCCGCTCGTAGAACCGCTGGGCGCGGGTGTTGCCGCGTACCACCCACAGATACAGCGTGTGGAAGCCGTGCGCCCGGGCGCGGGCGGTGCCGGCGGCCATCAGGGCGCGGCCGATGCCGGTGCCGATCAGGCCGGGCGCCACATAGAGGGCGAGCAGTTCGCCCGCGGTCGGCTTCGGTGCGGGCAACTCCCCGGCCCCCGGGGCGATATCGGGGTCACGGGCCGGACCGACGCACGCCCAGCCGACGACCTCGCCGTCCCGCTCGGCCACCAGGTCCGACACCTCCGGCGGCCGGCGCCCGAACCACGACCGCCGCTGCCCGGCATCCGCGGCCACGCTCATCGCGTCCAGATACGCCTGGGGCATCAGCCCGCGGTAGGCCGTCTGCCAGCCGCGGACCCGCACCGCGGAGACGGCGTCGATATCGGCCTCGGTCATTTCCCGTATCCGTACGGGGTGCGGTGGCTGCGCGGCTACGCGGGCAGAAGTCCTCTCGGTCCCATCCATGCCGGAGAGGCTAGGGGGCCCGTCAAGGGATTTTTCCGGCCGCAGGCGGGGAGCGGCTTGACCTTGCCCCAGGTGTCAGGGTTCGAGACTCCCGGCATGGAACAGGCAACGAACGCCGGGCCGCCCGGGCCCGGAACACACCCCAGGACCGTGCTCGTCACCGGCGCCGGCACCGGGATCGGGCGCGCCACCGCCCACGCCTTCGCGGCGGAAGGCGCACGGGTGCTGGCGGTGGGCCGCCGGCCCGGACCGCTGGCGGAGACGGCCGCGGGGACCGGCACCGGGGACGGCGAGATCGTGCCGTACGCCGCCGACATCACCGCGGATGGTGTGCCCGGGGAACTCGTCCGCCACGCGGTCGAGACCTACGGCCGACTGGATGTGCTGGTCAACAATGCCGCGGTGGTGGGCAGCGGGGCGCTCGGCAGCTTCACCAAGGAGGGGATGGCCCCGCAGCTGGCGACGAACCTCGTCGCGCCGGTACTGCTGACCCAGGCGGCCGTCCCTCACCTGGAGCGGACCGGCGGGGTGGTGGTGAACATCAGCACCTCGGTCGGCCAGCGGGGCTGGCCGGGCAACTCGGTCTACGCCGCGACGAAGACCGGGCTCGAACTCCTCACCCGCAGCTGGGCGGTGGAACTGGCACCGCGCGGCGTACGGGTCGTCGCGGTCGCGCCCGGTGCGATCGAGACCCCGATCGCACAGCACCAGGGCTGGTCCCCGGAGCAGCGGGCGGCCCTACGGAAGTGGCAGATCGCGCACACACCCCTGGGGCGGGTGGGCCGTCCCGAGGAGGTGGCCTGGGCCGTCACCCGGCTCGCCGCGCCGTCCGCCTCGTTCGTGACCGGGGTGATCCTCCCGGTCGACGGGGGAGCGGTGGTCGGCTGACGGACCGGCCGGGGCAGGTCCGGGGCGCCCGCCCCGCCCTGGTAGAAACAGTGCCGGACGGGGAGGTGATCCGGTGCGGATCGGGGAGCTGGCGCAGGTCACGGGGGCGTCGCCGCGCGCGCTGCGCAACTACGAACGCGAGGGGCTGATCGCCTCGGAGCGGTCGGCGAACGGCTATCGCCACTACGACGCGCGCGCGGCCGTACGGGTCCGCAACATCCTCCACCTCCTGGCCGCCGGACTCACGCTCGCCGACGTCCACTGCTTCACGTCCTGCCTGGACGGCGATATGACCACTGCCCCGCCGTCCCCCGAGGGGCTGCGCATCGCCCGCGAGCGGCTGGCCGTCATCGATGCCCGGATCGCCGCCCAGACCGCAGCCCGCAACCGGCTGGCGCGGGCCCTGGAGTCGGTGCCGGCCGGCCCGGCCTGACGGCTGCCGCGGTCACATCAGGGTCAACTGGGTCGGCTCCGCAGGGTGGTCGGAGGTCTCGTCACCGGGGCTTCCGGCCGGTCCGGGAGCGGCGTCCGGCGGCGGGATCCGGCGGGCCCCGCCGGACCGGGCGGGCCCGATGCCGTACTCCGCGGCGAGTTCATGGACCTGGCGGGTGATCCGGCGCTGGTACCACGTGGGGGCATAGGCGCCGTCCGCGTACATCGTCGTGTAGCGCCGCACCAGATGCGGGTGGTGCTGCCCCAGCCACGCCATGAACCATTCGCGGGCGCCGGGCCGCAGATGCAGCACCAGCGGGGTGACGGAACCGGCACCGGCCTCCGCGATGGCCCGGACCGTGGCCCGCAGCTGGTCCGGCCGGTCCCCGAGGAACGGGATCACCGGCGCCATCAGCACACCGCACGGGATGCCGTGCGCGGCCAGCGTCCGCACCACGTCCAGCCGGCGGTCCGGGGCGGGCGTGCCGGGCTCGACCGTGCGCCACAGCTCGCGGTCCAGGAAGCCGACGGAGACCGAGATACCGACGTCGGTGACCGCGGCGGCCTCCCGCAGCAGCGGCAGATCGCGCAGGATGAGCGTGCCCTTGGTGAGGATCGAGAAGGGGTTGGCGTGGTCGCGCAGCGCCGCGATGATGCCGGGCATCAGGCGGTAGCGGCCCTCGGCGCGCTGATAGCAGTCGACGTTGGTGCCCATGGCTATGTGGTCGCCGCGCCAGCGGCGCCCGGCCAGCTCGCGGCGCAGCAGCTCGGGGGCGTTCACCTTCACCACGATCTGTGAGTCGAAGCCCTGCCCGGTGTCCAGGTCGAGGTAGCTGTGTGTCTTGCGGGCGAAGCAGTAGACACAGGCGTGACTGCAGCCGCGGTACGGGTTCACGGTCCATTCGAACGGCATCCGGGAGGCGCCCGGGACACGGTTCACGATCGAGCGGGCGCGCACCTCGTGGAAGGTGATCCCGCGGAACTCGGGGCGGTCGACCGTCCGGCTGACGACATCCGTGCCGAACAGCGCGGACGGGCTTTCGCCGAGATTGTCCCAGCGCATCGGGCCTCCTTCTGGATACTGCCGAGCCCCCCGTTCGCCATAATAGAACACATGTTCCCTTACGGCCTGGCGCCCCTGAATTTGGGCGCGCCGCCGCGGGGTGGTTGGCTGGGCGGCGCACCGCAGGACCGGCAGTCACTACTGGAGGAAGACACACATGGGTCAGGTCGAGGCCATCACGCAGCGCGAGATCGCGGCGGACCCGGAGGACGTGTTCGACGCGCTCGCCGACTACGCCGGCACGCGCCGGCAGCTGCTGCCCGAGCACTTCAGCGAGTACGAGGTCCGCGAGGGCGGCGACGGCAAGGGCACCCTCGTCCACTGGAAGCTCCAGGCCACGAGCAAGCGGGTGCGCGACTGCCTGCTGGAGGTCGACGAGCCGACCGACGGCCAGCTCGTGGAGAAGGACCGCAACTCCTCGATGGTGACCACCTGGGTCGTCACCCCGGCCGGTGAGCGGCGCGCCAGCGTCGTCGTCACCACCACCTGGCAGGGTGCCGGCGGTGTCGGCGGCTTCTTCGAGAAGACCTTCGCCCCCAAGGGGCTCGGCCGGATCTACGACGCCCTGCTCGCCAACCTCGCCGCCCACGTGGAGAAGTGAGCGGCGGTCACTCCCGTCACCCGGCATGCATGCCGTCACACTCACCGGTTCGGGTGGTTTCCGGTGAGCCGAAGTGTCCGTCCCGCTGGAGCACTTCCGTACGGAAAGCCCTGATGGGAGCCCAATAGCCGCCCCGGGCAACGTACTTGACGTCCGGTCCCGCCCCGTCCGCACCCCTTTGCCGCGCTTGATCGGTGTTGTCGCCCAATGCGAGAACTTGGGCGGCAACAGGCGTGACGAGGGGAGCAGCACGTGGGCGGGACCACTCTGAGCGAGCGGGTCGAGCGCACCGATCCGCCCGCATCCGGTGCGACAACGGCAACGCCAATGGCTACGGCTACGGCTATGGCAACGCCAATGGCAGTGCCACCGGCTCCGGCTTCGGCTCCGGTCGCGAGCGCCGGGCCAGAGGCGCTCGGCCCCGGTGCGCCGGTGCCGGTCAGCCCCCGCTGTATCCGGCTGATCTTCGGCGGCCTGATGCTGACGCTGCTGCTCGCGGCCCTCGATCAGTCCATCGTCGCCGCCGCGCTCCCGAAGATCGTCGGTGAGCTGCACGGTCTGGGCCCGATGTCCTGGGCGGTGACGTCCTACCTGCTCGCCTCGGCCATCGGACTGCCCCTCTACGGGAAGCTCGGCGACCTCTTCGGCCGTAAGCCCGTCTTCCTCTTCGCCCTCCTCGTCTTCACCGTCGGCTCGGCGCTGGCCGGCTGGTCACGGACCATGGACGAACTGGTCATCTTCCGGGCGGTCCAGGGCGTCGGCGGCGGTGGGCTGATCATCGGCGTCCAGGCGATCATCGCCGATGTCGTACCGCCGCGGTCCCGCGGCCGCTCCATGGGCCTGATCGGTACCGCCTTCGGCCTCGCCTCCGTGGCCGGACCGCTGATCGGCGGCTTCTGCGCCGACCATGTCTCCTGGCGCTGGTGCTTCTACCTCAACGTTCCGTTCGGAGCGCTGACGTTCCTGGTCATCGCCTGTGTGCTGAAGCTGCCCCGGCCCACGCGGCGCATCAAGCTGGACATCGCCGGGGCGCTGCTGCTCGCCGCGTTCTCCACCTGCCTGGTCCTGCTGACCAGTTGGGGCGGCACCACCTACGCCTGGGACTCGCGGGTCGTCCTCGGCCTCGGCGCCGGCGCGCTCGGCACCGCCCTGCTGTTCCTCGCGGTCGAGTACTTCGCCACCGAACCGCTGCTCCCGCTGCGACTGTTCCGCGACTCGGTCTTCCATGTCACCGGTCTGATCGGCGCCGCCGTCGGCATCGCGCTCTTCGGCGCCGCCAGCTATCTGCCGACCTTCCTGCAGAGGGCCGACGGCGCCACGGCTACCGAGTCCGGGCTGCTGATGCTGCCCCTGATGGGCGGCATCGTCCTGGCCTCCCTCGTCTCCGGCCACCTCATCGGCCGCACCGGCCACTACAAGGTCTTCCCCGTCCTGGGGTGTGCGGTGGCCGCGGTGGGGATGTGGCTGCTGTCGCGAGGGCAGCAGGACACCGCGCGGGAGCTCTACAGCCTCTGGACGGGCCTCCTCGGCCTCGGCATCGGCTTCGTCCTGCCGGTGCTGGTGCTTGCCGTGCGGAACTCCCTGCGCACCGCCGACCTCGGCACCGCGACCAGCGCCACCCACTACTTCCGGCAACTCGGCGGCTGCGTCGGCGCGGCCCTCTTCGGCTCCCTCCTCGCCGACCGGCTGGCCCGCCGGCTCGGTGACCGGCAGTCGGCGTCGGCGCAGCTGTCCGATCCGGAGTCGATCACCCCGCAACTGCTGCGTGTGCTGCCCGCCTCGCTGCGCGACAGCTCTGTCGCCGCGTATGCGGACGCCATGCCGGGGATCTTCTTCGCTCTCGTGCCGGTGCTCGTCCTGGGCCTTGTGCTCGCCTTCTTCCTGAAAGTGAAACCCCTGGTGTCCCACGCTTCTCATGCTCCGCAGGCCGCCCCGTCCCCGCAGGCCGCCCCGTCCCCGCAGGCCGCCCCGTCCCCGCAGGCGCCGTACGGCGACCCGGCCGACCCCGCCGCCGTACCGCAGGCGCGTTCCGCCACGGACACGACCACCGTCAACTCCCGTGGCTCCGGCTCCGCTTATGCCCGTGCGCACAGCTACGCCACCACCGGACACACCGCCGTCATGGCCGGCGTCCCGGTCTGCGGCACCGTCCAGCACCACGACGGCAGCATCGTGCCGCGCGCCGCGCTCACCCTCATCGATGTCGCCGGCCGGCAGATCGGCCGCGGCGCCACCGGAGAGGACGGCCGGTATGCGCTGAGCACCCCGGGTGCCGGCTCGTATGTGCTGATCGCGGCGGCGGGCGGCCACCAGCCGCAGGCGGTCACCGTCACGGTCGGCGAGCGGCCGGTCGAGCTGGATGTCGTGCTCGGCGGCGCGGGGCGGCTCGCGGGTACCGTCACCACCGCCGACGGCACCCCCGTGCGCGATGCCATGGTCACTCTCACCGATGTCCGCGGTGAGGTCGTCGCCACCACCCGCAGCGGGCGCGAAGGCGGCTATGTCATCGGGGAGTTGGTGGCCGGCGAGTACACCCTGGCCTCCAGCGCCCCGGCGTTCCGCCCCGCCGCGCTGCCGGTGACCGTCCAGGCCTCCCGGGAGACCCGCCAGGACATCGAGCTCGCCGGTGGCGCGGTGCTGCGCGGGACCGTACGGGCCGGCGGCGGCCGTACCGTCGAGGACGCCAGGGTCACCCTGCTGGACGCCGCCGGGAATGTTGTCGACACCGCGACCACCGGGCCCGACGGGCTGTTCCGCTTCGTGGATCTGTCGGCCGGCGAGTACACCGTCATCGCCGCCGGATACCCGCCGGTGGCCACCGTCCTCCAGGTGGCCGGCGGCGGCCGCACCGAACGTGACCTCCAGCTGGGGCACGAGGACTGAACGCACCGCTACGGTTACCGGAACAGCCGGAACAGCCGGAACAGCCGGAACAGCCGGAACAGCCGGAACAGCCGGAACAGCCGGAACAGCCGGAACAGCCGGAACAGCCGCACCTGACGTAGCGTCAAATGTGCCTGTGCTCAGGGGAGATGGGATGAGGGACCGGCCCCCGGCGGCAGGCGCGGCCGTGATGGGATGACCGGATGGCGGAGATCAGCTTTCCGGAGCCACGCATCGGACCGGAATGGGCGCGGCGGCGCATCGGGGCGTTCCGTGACGCGGCGGCCTTCGAGCGGTTCGCGGCGGTGTACCGGGAGGCGATGGAGGGGCTGCCCGAGCCCGTTGAGCAGCGGACCGTGGAGACCTCGTACGGGACGGTGCGGGTGTACCGCTTCGGTTCGGGGGACGGAGTGCCGCTCGTCCTGATGCCGGGAAGACAGTCGTGCACCCCGCTGTGGCGGACGAATCTGCCGGGGCTGATGCGGAGCGGGCGCCCCGTGTACGCCGTCGACGGGCTCGGGGAGCCGGGCTGCAGCGTGCAGTCGGCGCCGATGACGTCCGGTGCCGATCAGGCGGCCTGGATCGACGAGATGCTCGCTCGGCTCGCACTGCCCCGGGCGCATGTGCTGGAGGTGTCGATCGGGGGCTGGCTGGCGGTGCAGGTCGCCCTGCACCGTCCGGAGCGGATCGCGTCGGTGATCGCGCTGGATCCGGCGAACACCTTCGCGCCGCTGAGCTGGAAGATGATCGTGGTCTCGCTGGGGAGCGTGCTCCCCGAGATGCCGGAGGGGCTGCGCAACCGCCTGCTGGGCTGGATCTCGGGCGGGATCGGCGACGCCTCGGAGCACATCGAGGGCCGGCTGATCGCCTCCGGTATGCGGGACTTCAAGGTCAGCTTCCCGGCCCCGGCCCTGCCCGGCGAGGACGAGCTGCGTTCCCTCCGCGTCCCCGTACTGGCACTGATCGCCGGGAAGAGCATCGCGCATGACGCCGGGAAGGCCGCGGCCCGCGCCCGTACCCTGCGCGAGCGCACCGTGGAGGTCTGGCCGGAGGCCTCCCACGCGATCAGCGGGGAGTACCCGGAGCGGCTCGCGGAGCGGGTGGACGCCTTTCTCGACGGGGTGGAGAACCGTCAGGGCTGACCCGTGAGGGAGGCGGGGGCCGCGCCGAAGCGCAGCCGGGTGATGAGCGGGCGGTCCGTGCGCAGCAGCGGCAGGGCGGCGGCGCGCGGTGCGAGATAGCCGAGGAAGCCGCGGCCCGCGGGGAGCGGCACCTCGGACACCTCGCTGATGGTCGGATGGGCCTGCCACAGGTGGTCCCGGTCGGCCGCGTCCATGCCCCAGGGCATCGGGGGCAGACGATGGCCGCCCGGCCCCTTCGCACGGGTGCGGGTGCGGGCGCTGAAGCGCCGCGAGACGGTGTCGAACACCATCGCGCCGCCGGGGAACGCACCCGCGCAGGCGGCGATCAGCCGGTTCACCTGCGCGGGCTGCAGATACATCAGCAGGCCCTGTGCGGTCACCAGGACACCGCGTGCGGGATCGATGTCCGCCATCCACTGGCTGTCCCGGGCGTCGCAGGCCACCAGTCGCTGCCGCGCCCCGTGGGGCAGCACGCGCTTGCGCAGCGCCAACGGGCCGTTGAGGTCGACGGTGACCCACTGGGCCCGGCCGTTGTCCACCCGCCAGAACTGCGTCTCCAGGCCCTCGCCGAGAGCGACCACGGTGCCGTCCGGACGGTCGGCGAGAAACGCCCGCACCACACGGTCGAACCCGAGGGCGCGCAGGGCGATGGCCTGCGCCAGCCAGGGCCGGGCGGCGCCCATCCGTTCCTGGAAAGGGAAGTCGATCTCGGTGATGAGCTGTACGGCGCGTGGATCGGGCAGCACCGTGTCCGGGCGGGCGGCCTCGGCGGCGCGGTGATAGAGCGTCCACAACGCCGTTTCGGGAACTCCCTTGAGGTCTGCCTTGACGCGGCCTGGCACCGAGTTCCTCCCAGAGTGCGGTGTGGGGCGGTGAGCGGGCGGCGCGTATGCCCGGCGGACCACCGGTGGCGCTGCCTCGCTCATGCGGCGTTGATATCCCGGCGCAGCCCCGTACGGGGCCGTTCGGGGTGCCGGTCACCCTGGGGAGTGCAAAGTCGTACCGCCTCGTAGGGCGTCCGAAAGGAGCCGGAAGCGGACGGGGCGGCCCGCCAACGGCCCGTGCCCGTGCGGCGCGTAGGGTTCTGCGCCGCGGGTTCCCCGGGAATCCGCCGACGAGCCAAGGGGGATGGGGGAGTCATGGCGGCAGCGGGGTGGCGGAGACGGATACCGGGCCGGCGGGCGGTGGCCGTCATCGTGGTGGTCCTGGCCGTGCTCGCGGGTGGCGGATATGCGGCGAAGCCGCTGTGGCAGCCGTGGTGGTACGCGACGCACCTCTGTGAGGGGCTGCTCTCGGCGGACGACCTGGCGGAGGTACTCCCCACCGAGCAGCTGCGGGCCGGCAAGGAGGAGGCGGATCTCGCCCACGGCCGGTTGCGGTGCGCCGCGGCTGCCGCTGCCGCAGCGGGCGGTGCTGCGTCCGAAGGCCGTGCCGCTGGAGAAGGGCGGCGCGGGCTGCGGCTGGCTGGCCCGTGCCCGGCTCCCCGAGAACCCGGCGGGCAGGCCCTGGCGGGTCGTCGCCCGCTCCGACGCGCAGGCGGCGATCACCAGCTGCGCCCTCGTGGACGGCACGAGCGGGGAGTCGTATGCCGAGTTCAGCGGCTGGTACGGCGACTGGACGGACAAGTCCTTCGACACACTGATCGGCGCCAACGTCCGGCTTCCGCGCGACTTCCCGGACGACGGCCAGGTGATGAGCGAGGACTTCGGCACCGCCGCCGCCCGCTGCGACGGGGAGTCCGCCCACTACGAGGCGAGCAGCTACCCGGGCAGTACGGACCGGCGTCTCGCCGCGAGTGAACTGCGGCCGCTGCTGGTCGCGTTCGCCCGGGACCAGGCCGGGCGGCGGGGCTGCAGCCGGCTGGCGCTGCCGGGGCGGCGGATCATCCCGAACGGGAGATGAGACAGGGCGGTTCCGCCGCCGGCGCGCGGGAGCGAGCCGGCAGCTGCGTGCGCAGACACCCGCCCGGCGCATCCGGCGGACGCCGTGGGGCCGGGGGCCCGCCGGAGGTCAGGGCGTCAGATCGCGGTGGATGACCCGGGCGGCGCGCTCGACGGTGGCCACGCCGTCGTCCATGGTGTGGTTTCCGGTGGAGAGGACGGCCATGCCGTAGTCGTTCCCGCTGCCGTTGAAGGCGCCGACGCTGTTCACCCGCCAGCCGTCGGTCTTGCGCGGCAGCCAGCCGTTCTTGACGTGGACGGTGGCACTGCCGGGGGCACCGGCGGGGACACCCCAGCGCTGGTCGGGGACGACCCGGTGCATCAGGCCGAGGGCGTAACCGCGGGAGGCGGCCTTGAGCACCGGGCTGTCCGTGGTGAGCAGCCGCATCAGGGTGAGCTGGTCACCGGCCGTGATCTGGGTGAGACCCCAGGCGCCGTGCGGGCCCGGGACGGTGTGCCGCATGCCGGCCAGGGACAGGAAGTGCTGGACGCCGGCGGGGCGGATCCGGCGCCAGAGCTCGGTGGTCGCCTTGTTGTCCGACTTGGTGATCATGGCGGTGGTCAGCTTCACCTCGTGCGGGGTCAGCTTGCGGTGCGCCTCCTCGGCCTGCCGGAGCAGCGCCGCGAGCACCGTGACCTTCACCACGCTCGCCGAGTCGAAGTGAGCGCCGGCCTTGAACTCGCAGTGGGTCCTGGTGCGCCGGTCGTAGATCGCCAGCGCCGAGGCGCCCTCCCGCCCGTGGAGGGCGTCGGCGATGTCCTGGGACAGTGCGGGCGCCAGGCCGGGCTGCTCCGAGGTGCACACGACCTTGGAGCCGCCCACCGGCGCGCTGCCGGAGCCGGCCGAGGCCGGGGTCGCTGTGGTGAGCACCGTGAGCAGCGATCCGGCGGCCACGACCGCGGCCAGCCCGCGGCGCGCGTAGGTCGATATGCGTGATCCGTGCATGGGGGTGATGTCCTGTCCCGCTGTGTATCGGAGGCTCGCCGTCGGGCGGCCGGCCTCGTGCGACCGGCTGTGCGTCGGGTCGCAGCGGCCGTGCGGCCGGCCGGTGTCCCGCTTCAGGGGTCACGGTGACGATACGTGGCGGGGGTGCGGACACCCTGGGCGTGATGGGTGGATTGTCCGTATTTGGGGGGTGTGTCGGGATGTGACATTCGCCAAATCCGAGGGCGAATGCGGGCAGTGTCTCTAGGGGCGTGGCAGGGCCTTCCGGGGCTTGGCGGTGGTGCGCGGGCGGCGGGTGGCGGCCGCCCGGCGCCGGCGTGCGGCCGCCATCAGCTGGCGGCTGCGGAGGGCCATCTCGATCTCGAAGCGGGTCCGTGGATCCCGGAGGCGGGCGCCGAACAGCTTCTCCAGCTGACGCATCCGGTAGCGGACCGTCTGCGGGTGGATGCTGAGCGCCTTGGCCACCTCCGGGGCCCCCATGCCGCCGAGCCAGGCGAGCAGCGTGGCCTCCAGGCGCTCGCACCGCTCCGGTGTCAGCCCCGCGAGCGGACGCAGACGGTGGGCGATCAGGGTGTGGGTCAGTGACTCGTCCTGGAGGAGGACGAGGGAGGAGAGGTGGTCGTCGACGAACACCACTCCGGCCTCGGGGCCGTCGTGCGCGGACGCCAGGTCCAGCAGCCGGGACGCGGCGCGTACGGAGGCGGCGGCCTCCGTCGGCGGCACCGCCTGGCCGACCACCGCGGCGCGATGGCGCAGGACACCCTTCAGCCTGGCCCGTCCGCTCTTGCCGTCGGCCAGCTCGGCGGGGATCAGCAGGCCCGGCGCCTCGCCCGGTGTGCTGACGAGGCAGTCGCCCAGTGCGGACGCCACCAGATGGATATCGGTGTCGGTGCGCAGCATGACCGCGCGCACCTTCTCGGGCAGCGGACGGCCGGACCGCAGGACATCCTGGATCAGCCGGGCCACCTGCTGGTGACCACCCCGCTCGATCACTTCCTTGAAGCTCGGATTGCGATCGCAAAGGGATTGCGCGATCAGTTCGGTCAAGATCGCGAGTTGGGCTTCGCTGTCGGCTCGCGTGTCACCGCATTGCGGTAACCGGACGCCATTGAGTGCCTCGCTCACCATTCTGCCTCTGTTTCCTCGCGTGGGAAGCTGGTCCGGCCTGTTGTACCTCACCTGGCATGTGCCGTCGGCAGCTGACAGAACTCGTTCAGAAGTCCTTACGGATTCCGTCGGAAGTCCTTCCGCTTTGCGACAGAAACTGTGCGAGATGCGGTGGGAGACGAGCGTACCCCCAGCTTCCGCTTGGAAGGAATCGTGGTGCTGCGATGAAGAAGTCGTGCTGGTGTCCTCAACGGGGCAGCCCTGGAACGCGCTGGACGGGGCGTCAGAACGAAGGCCCTGGTTAGGCTGGGCAAGCCGTTCGGGATCGCTGAAACTGTGGTGTGACCGGGCGACGTCAGGTGTCGTGCGTACCGCCTCCTAGCTGCGACGGGACTGGTGCATGTGAAAATCCTCATCTCCGCGGACATGGAGGGCGCCACGGGTGTGACCTGGCCGGCCGATGTGCTGCCGGGCACACCGCAGTGGGAGCGCTGCCGCCATATGTTCACGTCCGACGTCAATGCGGCGATTGCCGGATTCTTCGACGGCGGAGCCGACGAGGTACTGGTCAACGAGGCGCACTGGACGATGCGCAATCTGCTGCTGGAACAGCTCGACGAGCGCGCGCAGATGCTCACCGGACGGCATAAATCGCTGAGCATGGTCGAAGGTGTGCAGCACGGAGACGTCGACGGGATCGCCTTCGTCGGCTACCACACCGGGGCAGGCACCGAGGGCGTCCTCGCGCACACCTACCTCGCCAACACCCTCACCGGCGTCTGGGTCGACGGCACCCGCGCGAGCGAGGGCTATCTGAACTCCCTGGTGGTCGCCGAGTACGGCGTCCCCGTGGTGCTGGTCACCGGCGACGACCGCACCTGCCAGGACGCGCTGGGGTACGCCCCGCAGGCGCCCGGTGTGGCGGTCAAGGACTATGTGTCGCGCTATGCGGCGGTCTGCCGTCCGCCGGCCCGCACGGCGGCCGAGATCCGGGCCGCCGCCCACAAGGGAACGGCGCTGGCGGTGCGTCATGAACCGTCCTGGCGCGGGCCGTTCCGGTTCGAGCTGGAATTCGACGCCGAACATCTGGTGGGCGCGGCGACCTGCGTGCCCGGCGTGGAACGATGCGGGGAGCGCCGCATCGCGTATACCGGTCAGAACATGTACGAAGCCATCCGGTGCTTCAAGGCGGTCACCACCGTCGTGTCGTCCGCCGTGGAGGAACAATATGGCTGAGGTGGAGTTCGCCGGGGAGCCCGGCACCGGGCAGGCCCCCGGCGTGGACCGGCAGGCACTCGACGAGGTGGTGCGGTTCACCTCCGAACTGATCCGGATCGATACCAGCAACGCCGGTGACGGCGCCTGCCAGGAGCGCCCGGCCGCCGAGTACGTCGCCGAGCGGCTGGCCGGGGCCGGCCTGACGCCGACGCTGCTGGAGCGCAGCAAGGGCCGTACGAATGTGGTCGCCCGTATCGAGGGCACCGACCCCGCGGCCGATGCCCTGCTGGTGCACGGCCATCTCGACGTGGTGCCCGCCGAGCCCGCCGACTGGAGTGTGCACCCCTTCTCCGGGGAGATCCGCGACGGTGTCGTCTGGGGCCGCGGCGCCATCGACATGAAGAACATGGACGCGATGGTGCTCGCCACGGTCCGCCAGTGGGCCCGCAGCGGTGTGCGGCCGCGGCGGGACATCGTGCTCGCCTTCACGGCCGACGAAGAGGCCAGCGCCGAGGACGGCTCCGGCTTCCTGGCCGATCAGCACCCCGGGCTCTTCGAGGGCTGCACCGAAGGCATCAGCGAGTCCGGGGCGTTCACCTTCCACGCCGGCGGCGGGATGCAGTTGTATCCGGTGGCGGCGGGGGAGCGCGGGACGGCCTGGCTGAAGCTGACCGCACGGGGGCGGGCCGGGCACGGCTCGAAGGTCAACCGCGACAACGCCGTCAGCCGGCTGGCCGCGGCCGTGGCCCGGATCGGCGAGCACGACTGGCCGGTCCGGCTCACCCCGACGGTACGGGCCGCGCTCCGCGAACTCGCCGCGCTGCAGGCCATCGAGGTGGATGTCGACTCGCCGCGCTGTGATGTCGATGCGCTGCTCGGCAAGCTCGGCCCGGCCGCCAGACTGGTCGAGCCGACCGTCCGCAACAGCGCCAATCCGACGATGCTGGCGGCCGGTTACAAGATCAATGTGATCCCGGGAACCGCCGTCGCCCATGTCGACGGCCGGGTGGTCCCCGGCGGCGAGACGGAGTTCCGCGAAACCCTGGACGAGCTCACCGGACCCGACGTGAGCTGGGAATACCACCATCGCGAGGTCGCGCTGGAGGCTCCGGTCGACTCCCCGACGTTTGCCGCGATGCGGGCCGCGATCGAGCGCTTCGACCCGGACGGCCAGGTCGTGCCGTACTGCATGTCCGGCGGTACCGACGCCAAGCAGTTCTCCCGGCTGGGCATCACCGGCTACGGCTTCTCACCGCTGAAACTGCCCGAGGGGTTCGACTACCAGGCGCTCTTCCACGGCGTGGACGAGCGTGTGCCGGTCGAGGGGCTGCACTTCGGTGTCCGGGTCCTCGATCATTTCCTGCGTGCGGTCTGACCGGCCGACGCATCGCCCGACCGGTGTGGAGAGGAACTGCAGCATGGTGACCACGGCTCCGTACGGCGGCTGGACGTCCCCGATAGATGCCCGGACGGTCGCCGCGCACGACGGCCGGCCGGCCTTCGTCGGTGTTGTGGGCGACGAGGTGTGGTGGACGGAGCCGCGGCCCGCCGAGGGCGGCCGGCGGGCGCTGGTCCGCCGGCGGCCGGACGGCACCGAGGAGTCGGTGCTGCCCGCGCCCTGGAACGTCCGCAGCCGGGTGCTGGAGTACGGCGGCCAGCCCTGGGCCGGTGCGGTCACCGAGCGCGGACCGCTGGTCGTCTTCAGCAACTTTGCCGACCAGCGGCTGTACGCCTACGCACCGGCCAGCGACGAGGCCCCGCGCCCGCTCACCCCGCACTCCGGCATCGGTGACGGGCTGCGCTGGGCCGATCCGGTGCTGCGCCCGGAGCTCGGTGAGGTGTGGTGCGTCCTGGAGGAGTTCACGGGCGACCGGCCGACCGATGTGCGCCGGGTGATCGCAGCCGTCCCGCTCGACGGCTCGGCCGCCGAACACCGCTCTTCGGTAAGGGAGTTGAGCGACGACCGGCATCGCTTCGTGACCGGTCCGCGGATCTCCCCGGACGGGCGGCGGGCCGCCTGGCTCGCCTGGGACCACCCCCGGATGCCCTGGGAGGGCACGCTGGCGATGGTGGCCCGGGTCACCGGAAAGGGCGAGTTCGAGGACGTCCGGCCGCTCGTCGGCGACCTCGGCCCCAGCGCCCCGCACGGCGGTGCGGCCGGTGAGTCCGTCGCCCAGATCGAGTGGGCGGCCGATGGCTCCCTGCTGTTCGTCTCGGACCTCAGCGGCTGGTGGGAGCTGCAGCGCATCGACCCCGACGGTGAGGGTCCCCCCGCGCGAGCGGAGCCGAGTGCGGGGGAGCGCGACGGCGTGGTGGCGAGCCGCGCGCTGTGCCCCGCCCGACAGGAGGAGTTCGGCGGGCCGCTGTGGACCGTCGGCCAGCGCTGGTTCCTCCCCCTGGAGAACGGCACCCTCGCGGTGATCCACGGCCAGGGCTCCACCACCCTGGGCATCCTCGACCCGGTGACCGGCGAACTGGTCGACGCGGCGGGCCCGTGGACCGAATGGGCGCCCAGCCTCGCCGTACACGGCAGCCGCGTCCTCGGCATCGCCGCCGGCCCGCACAGCTCGTACGAGATCGTCGAACTGGACACCTGCACCGGACGCGCCCGGGTACTGGCCTGCCGGCATGCCGACGTCCTGGACCCGGCCTACTACCCCCGGCCGCTGAGCCGGACCTTCACCGGCCCCGACGGGCGGGACATCCACGCCCACCTCTACCCGCCGCACAACCCCGACCACCGCGCCCCCGACGGTGAGCTGCCCCCCTTCGTGGTGTGGGCGCACGGCGGCCCCACCGGCCGCGCCCCGCTGGTGCTCGACCTGGAGATCGCCTACTTCACCACCCGGGGCATCGGCGTCGCCGAGGTCAACTACGGCGGCTCGACGGGCTACGGCCGCGAATACCGCGAGCGGCTGCGCGGCCAGTGGGGAGTGGTGGACGTCGAGGACTGTGCCGCCGTCGCCCGCGCGCTGGCCGACGAGGGCGCCGCCGACCGCGCCCGGCTGGCCATCCGCGGCGGCAGCGCGGGCGGCTGGACCGCCGCCGCCTCCCTGACCGCCACCGACCTCTATGCCTGCGGCACCATCAGCTATCCGATCCTGGACCTGACCGGCTGGGCCACCGGCGAGACCCATGACTTCGAGTCGCAGTATCTGGAGTCGCTGGTGGGACCGTTCGCCGATGTGCCCGACCGCTATCGCGAGCGCTCGCCGCTGCACCGCGCGGACCGGATCGCCGCGCCGTTCCTGCTGCTCCAGGGCCTGGACGATGTGATCTGCCCGCCCGCGCAGTGCGAACGGTTCCTCGCCGAGGTCGCCGGGCGCGGCATACGGCACGCCTATCTGCCGTTCCCCGGGGAAGGACACGGCTTCCGCCGCGCGGAGACCATCGTCCGCGCCGTGGAGGCCGAACTCTCCCTCTACGCCCAGACCTTCGGCATCACCCGCAGCGATGTCCCGACGCTGGAGCTGCGCGGATGACGGTGTCCTGGCCGGTCCGGCCACCGCGGCTGCGGCCCGGCGACCGGGTGGCGGTGGTGGCGCCCAGCGGCCCGATCGTGGCGGAGCGGCTGGACCGCGGGCTGGACGTGCTCCGCGGCTGGGACCTCGACCCGGTCGCCGCGCCCCATGCCCGCGGGACCCACCCCACACTGAGCTATCTCGCCGCCTCCGACGAGGAGCGGGCCCGCGACCTCCAGGAGGCGTGGTGCGATCCGTCCGTCAAGGCGGTGTTCGCGGCGCGCGGTGGCTATGGCGCCCAGCGGATGGTCGACCTGCTGGACTGGGACGCCCTGTGTGCCGCGGCGCCCAAACCGCTGGTCGGCTTCAGCGATGTGACGGTGCTGCACGAGGCGTTCGCGGTACGTGCCGGGGTGTCCACCCTGCACGGGCCGGCCGTCGCGGGGGAGGTGTTCCTCAAGGACGACGCCACCCGTGACCATCTGCGGCGCACGCTGTTCGCGCCGGAGACCGTCCGCACCCTGGTGTCGCCGTCCGCCCGGCCGCTGGTGCCGGGCCGGGCCCGCGGGGTCACCCTCGGCGGCTGTCTGGCCATGCTCGCCACCGAGCTGGGCACCCCGCGGGCCCGGCCGGGCGCGGCGGGCGGACTGCTCCTGCTGGAGGACGTCGGGGAATCGCCCTACCGCATCGACCGGGCGCTCACCCAGCTGCTGCGCGCCGGCTGGCTGGACGGTGTCGCCGGGATCGTCCTCGGCTCCTGGGCCCGCTGCGGTCCCTACGACCGGGTGCGGGAGGTGCTGGTGGACCGGCTGGCCGGGTTCGGGGTGCCGGTGGCCGAGGAGTTCGGGTTCGGACACGGTGAGTCCGCGCTGACCGTGCCGCTGGGCCTCCCCGCCGAGCTGGACGCCACGGCCGGCACGCTGACCTTCGAGGAACCGGCGGCGGTGTGAGCGCGTAACCGGCCTGAGGGCTGGTCATCGCCCCGCCGTCCAGGGCCTCATGGGGAATCCGCGGCTCGCCCCGGCCGAAGACGCCACTGAACGCACGTCCTAACAGCGACGCGTGTCAGGAGCGTTGACTTGCCGATACCCGTGTCACAGCATGAGCGCGCCGCTACCGACTGGTTGGTACGACCTGTGTGGAGGTCCTCGTGCCCAGCGTGTCCCGAGCCGTGTCCCGCCCCGTGCTCCGCAGGTCCCTCGCCCTGCTGGCCGGCTCCGCCCTCGCCGCGCCGCTCTTCCTGACCGCCCCCGCGGTTGCCGCCGCCGACCCGTACACCGTCAGTTCGCTGAAGGTCACCGTCCGGGCCGGAGAACGCAATTGCACCCTGGACGCGGATGTCTACCGCCCGGCCGGAGCCGACGCCGCCCACCCGGTGCCCGCCGTGCTGACCACCAACGGCTTCGGCGGCAGCAAGGCGGACGGCTCGACCGACGCCCTCGCCAAGGCCTTCGCCGCCCGCGGCTATGTGGCGCTGGCCTACTCCGGGCTCGGCTTCGGCAAGACCGGCTGCCCGATCTCCCTCGACGACCCCGGGATCGACGGCCGGGCGGCGAGCGGGCTGGTCGACCTGCTGGCCGGTGCCCGTACGGCCGACAACGGGACACGGGTCGACTATGTCGCCAAGGACGGCGCACGCGATCCGCGGGTCGGCATGATCGGCGGCTCCTACGGCGGCGCGATCCAGCTGGCCACCGCCGCCGTCGACCACCGGGTCGACGCGCTGGTGCCGCTCATCACCTGGAACGACCTCTCCTACTCCCTCGACCCGAACAACGCCGGCCGTACTCACGGTGTCACCGGCCCGCTGCCCGGCGCCTACAAGTGGCAGTGGACGAACGGGTTCTTCCTGATCGGTGAGGCGCAGGGGCTGCTGCATCCGCAGCTCGACCCGTCGCGCACCGGCGGTTCCGGCTGTCTGCACTTCGTCGCGCGGGCCTGTGAGACCAAGCGGCTGCTGGATTCCGGAAAGTACCCGGCGGAGAAGACCGATGCCGTGCTCCGTTATGTGCGCAGCGTCTCCCCGGTCTCGTATCTGCCGTCGGTCACGGCGCCGACGCTGCTCGTGCAGGGCCAGAACGACAGCCTGTTCAACCTCAACGAGGCCACCGCCACCTACCGGACCCTCGCCGCGCGGGGCACCCCGGTCAAGATGATCTGGCAGGCATGGGGACACAGCGGCGGGATGAAGAAGCCGGCAAAGGGGGAACTCAACCTGGCGCAGGGCAATCTGGACACCAGTTACGTCGGACAGCGGATCCTGGCGTGGTTCGACCGCTATCTGCGGCACCGGACGGCGACCGCGACCGGCCCGGCCTTCGCCTATTACCGGGACTGGGTGACCGAAGGGTCCGCCTACGCCACCTCGCCCGCCTTCCCGGCGGGCGGCACCCGGCGGCTCTATCTCTCCGGGGACGGCAAGCTCGTCGGCCACCGTGGTGCGGTGGCGCGCGGCAGCCGCGAGTACCGCAATCTGCGGACGGCCACCAGCCACTCGGAGAGTTCGCTCGCCGGGATGCTGGGGCTGCCGGACGTGGCGCCGTACGACGCCAGGGGCACCTACCTGGACTGGACGTCAGCGCCGGTGGCGGGCGGGCCGGTGGACGTGGTGGGCGCGCCCAGGGTGACCCTGAAGGTCGTCTCACCGCGGGCCGAGCGGGCGCAGAAGTCCTCGGACGCGGCCGACCGGCTGGTCCTGTTCGCCAAGCTCTACGATGTCGCGCCGGACGGCAGGAAGACGCTGGTGCACCGGTTGGTGGCCCCGGCCCGGGTGCCCGATGTGACCCGGCGGTTCACCGTGGAACTGCCGGGCATCGTGCACCGTTACGAGCCGGGGCACCGACTGCGCTTCGTGATCGCCGCGAGCGACGACGCCTATGCGGGCAATCGCGGCGTGAAGCCGGTGACGGTCACCAGTACGCCCGAGGACACCGGGGTCCTCGAACTGCCCGTCACCCAAGGGGTGTTGCGGTAGCGGATGGGGTGGATGCCGTAGGGACAAGTGGAGGGGCGGAGCGTCTCGGGCACGCCACAGGCGCCGGGTGTCAGCCGGAAGCCGTGCGCGTCAGCCGGGGCGTCCGCGAGGGGGGCTGCTCAGTCGTCCGTGACCGTGATGGCCTGCACGGGGCAGGCGCGGGCGGCTTCCCGCACCAGCGGGTCGCCCGCGCCGTCCTCACGGCCGGGCAGCAGCGCACTGAAACCGTCGTCGTCCTGGGTGAAGACCCCCGGCGTGGTCAGGGCGCACTGGCCGGCGCCGATACAGCGGTCGGTGTCGATCGCGATCCGCATTCCGGACCCCTTTCTCTGGTCTGCCGTCCTGGCTGCTACCAGGCCAGCGGCAGTTCGATCATGCCTTGCAGAGTGTCTCCGGCCTTGAACGGAATCTCCGCGGCCGGCACGGCGAGCCGCAGCTCCGGGATCCTGGTGAACAGCGAGCGCAGCGCGATCTCCATCTCCGCGCGGGCGAGGTTCTGCCCCAGACACTGGTGGATCCCGAAGCCGAATGCCACGTGATGGCGGGCCGAACGGCCGAGGTCCAGCTCGTCCGGTGCCGGGTAGGCGGCATCGTCCCGGTTGATCAGCGAGGTGGGGAGCAGGACCCCGTCGCCGGCGCGGATGAGCTGTCCGCCGATCTCGATGTCCGCCGTCGCCACCCGCAGCAGGCCGTCCGCGATGGACAGGAACCGCAGCAGCTCCTCGATGGCGGCCGGCATCAGACCCTCGTCGGCCTTGAGCTGCGCCAGCTGCTCGGGGTGCTCCAGCAGGGTGAAGGTGGCGAGCGAGATCATGTTGGCGGTGGTCTCATGCCCGGCCACCAGCAGGATCATGGCGAGCCCGGCCAGCTCTTCACGGGTGAGCGCGCCGGTCCGCAGCCGGTCCGCGATCAGCTCGTCCAGCAGCCCGTCGCCCGGGTTCTTCTCCTTGGCGGCGATCAGCCCGGTGAAGTACTCCTCCAGCTTCAGCCGGGCGTCCTCCGCTTCCCCGGCCGATCGGCCGCGCAGGATACGGCGGGACTCCTCCTCGAAGAACTCATGGTCGGCGTACGGGACACCGAGCAGTGCGCAGATCACCATCGAGGGGACCGGCAGGGCGAACGCGGAGACCAGCTCGGCGGGCGGGCCCTGGTCCAGCATCCGGTCGAGCAGCCCGTCGACGACACGCTGGATCTCCGGACGCAGCGTGGCGGTCCGCTTGAGGCTGAAGCTGGGGATCAGCATCCGGCGCTGGGTGTTGTGCTCCGGGTCGTCGACCCCGATCAGCGGTGCCCGGCCCCGGCGGATGGCCGCGAAGCGTTCGAACGGGACCGGGAAGGCCGGGTTCTGCCGGTCGGCGGAGAGCCGCTGGTCGGTCAGCAGCGCCCGTGCCTCGGTGTGGCCGGTGACCGCCCACACCGTGCGGCCGTCGTAGAGCGTGACATGGGTCAGCGGGCCGGCCTCGCGCAGTGGCTGATATGCGGCGGGCGGGTGGTAGGGACAGGTGCGGTTCTGAAAGTAGGGGATGGCTTCAGTCACGAAATTCCTCCCTTACGAGTCTCGAGTGGCTCGAGTTGCTCGTGTGTGAGATGGCAACGCTGTGGCGCGCCGTGTTCGCCGCGCCGATCTCACCTCATGCCTCGGATGCCGGGTATGTCTACGCGCAGTTCGGCCAACTTCGTGCAGGAAAGGCCGTGTTCGGCCCGCTCCGCTCCGTTCCACGGCTGGGCGAGGGGGCGAGCGCGCCGTCCGGAGAGCGGTCGCGGGCGGCCGGGTCACCCTCGGCACGGTCGCCCGCCTCACCGCACCGGTGGCCCGGGGCTGACCGGGCGGATCACCTACGGCGGTCCGCCCGGACTGCTGGCGGCCGGGCTCCCGGTGCTGCCGCTGGCCCGCTCGGTCGCGGTCTGCGCGCTCGCGGCGGCCGAGCTGGCCGCCCGCCGCGACGGCGGTCCGCTGCCCGCCGTCCACGTCGACGACGGCGCCGTTGCCACCGCCTTCGTGCGGTCTGCGTACGATCTTCCGGTGACGAGCAACGACCGCTATCTCGCGCGCGGCCCGCGGGTGGGTATCCGGCACTTCACCGCCGCCGACCGGGAAGAGTTCACCGCGCTGGCGCGGGAGAGCGCGGAGCTGCACCGCCCCTGGCTCTTCCCGCCCACCACGGACGCCGCGTACGACGGCTATCTGCTGCGGCTCCAGGAGCCGCAGCGCGAGGGCTTCTTGATCTGTGAGGCGGCCGGTGGCCGGATCGCCGGCTACCTCACGGTCAACAACATCGTGCACGGCGCGTTCCGCTGCGGCGCGATCGGCTACGGCGCCTTTGCGCACGCCGCCGGCCGCGGGCTGATGAGCGAGGGCCTGCGGCTCGTGGTGCACCACGCCTTCACGGAGCTGGGGCTGCACCGGCTGGAGGTCAACATCCAGCCGGCCAACGAGCTGTCGATCGCCCTGGTCAAACGGGCCGGGTTCCGGCTGGAGGGATTCTCCCCGGACTTCCTCTTCATCGACGGCGCCTGGCGCGACCACGAACGCTGGGCGATCACCGCCGAGATGGTCTCCGGGCGGACAGAGTGATTCGATGTCCGCATGACCATCGACTTCCACCGCACCGTGCCGGTCTTCCGGATCTTCGACGTCGCCAAGGCCCATGAGTTCTACCTCGACTACCTCGGCTGCACGGTCGACTGGGAGCACCGCTTCGAGCCCGGTATGCCGCTCTACACCCAGGTGTCGCGCGGCGATCTCGTGCTGCATCTGTCGGAGCACCACGGCGACGCGACGCCCGGCTCCACGGTGTACGCCGAGCTGAGCGGGGTGCGCGCGCTGCACGCCGAGCTGGCCGGGAAGGACTACCCGTATCTGCGGCCCGGTCTGGAGCAGGACGAGATCGGGACCTCGCTCACGCTGACCGATCCCTTCGGCAACCGGTTGCGGTTCAACGAACCCGGCGCCGCCGCGGAGCCGTCCGACGGGGCCCCGGCTACCGGGACTTGCGGTTGATCTTCATGGTGTGCTTCGCCCGGGACCCGGCCGTCAGCCCGTCCCACTTGCCACGGACGATCACTCGGTAGGCGTGCTGGGGCGTCATGGGTGCCGACTTCCGTTCTGCCTGCGCCAATGAGCCGAAGTACCAGGCTATTTCGCCGGGTCTCCCCGGGCCTCCCCATTTCCGGTGCGGCTGTGTGACGATCACCGTATGCGCCGTACCGTACTGATCGATGCCCCCTCCAACCTGGGGCTGCGACCGCCCGCGCCCGGCACCGTTCCCGGCTGCTACAAGCTCGCGGGCGCACTGCGTGAACAGGGACTGCTGCGCCGGCTCGGTGCGCTGGAGGGCGGTGTGGTGGTGCCGCCGCGTTACGACCTGGGGGAGTGGAAGGAGGGCGACGGCGACTTCAACGCCGCCGCCATCGCCGCCTATACGGGCCGGCTCGCGACACGCATCGAGGGGCATGTGGGCAGTGGTGACTTCCCGGTGGTGCTGGGCGGTGACTGCAGCATCCTGCTCGGTGCGGTGCTCGCGCTGCGGCGGCTGGGGCGCTACGGCGTCGCCTACCTCGACGGGCACGGCGACTTCCGGCACCCGGGCAACACGGCGGTCTCCGGCCCGGTCGGGGCCGCGGCCGGCGAGGGTCTGGCGCAGATCACCGGACGGGGCCAGGCGGACCTCACGGACCTCGACGGGCTGCGGCCGTACGTCCGCGACGAGGATGTGTGCGCCCTCGGCATCCGCGATGTGGACGAGGACCAGGAGGAGCTGACCGGCCTCGGCATCAGCCACGTCCCGGTCGGCGAGATCCGGCAACGCGGCCCGGAGGCGGTCGCCCGCGACGTCCTCACTCACTTCCAGCACCCCCCGCTCGACGGCTTCTGGATCCATCTCGACGCGGATGTCCTCGACCCGTCCGTCATGCCGGCCGTCGACAGCCCCGACCCCGACGGACTGCTCACCGGTGAACTCCGGGCGCTGCTCGGCCCGTTGGCCGCCTCACCGCGCTGCGTCGGTATCAACGTGACCATCTACGACCCGGACCGCGACCCCGAAGGGACCGGTGCGGCGCTGCTCGCGGACCTCCTTGAGGGTGTCTTTGCGCAACCCTGACCTCGCCCGGCATCGCGCAGCCCTGTGCAGAGCGGCGATCACGCGGTTCCATGGTCAACAGGAGGCCGCCGCAGCCGGGGTGGCCCGGTCCAGCATTGCGAGGCAGCCGTGGCCACCCGTGTGCGACGCACCACCCTGACCCTTCCCGCCGCTCCCCTCGGCCCGGACAGCCCCCTCCCCGCGCTGCGCGCCGGCCACGACCCGCACCGCATCGAGGTCCCTCAGGACGCCGGTCTGCCCGCCGACATGGCGCGGCAGATCGGCTGGGCACCGCTGCGCTCGATCCTGCCCGCCCCGCTGCGCGACGGCTACGGCCGGGCCCGCCGGAGCACCGACCTCGATGCGCTGGTCATCGAGAACGACCGGCTGCGCGCCACCGTCCTGCCCGGCCTCGGCGGCCGGGTGTACTCCCTGCACCACAAGCCCAGCGACCGTGAACTCCTCTACCGCAACCCGGTGTTGCAGCCCGCCGCCTTCGCCCTCAACGGCGCATGGTTCTCCGGCGGAATCGAGTGGAACATCGGCGCCACCGGGCACACCACCCTCTCCTGTGCCCCGCTGCACGCCGCCCGTGTCCCGGCGCCGGACGGCGGGGAGATGCTGCGGCTGTGGGAGTGGGAGCGGCTGCGCGATCTGCCCTTCCAGGTGGACCTGTGGCTGCCCGAGGGGTCCGATTTCCTCCATGTGGGCGTGCGCATCCGCAATCCGCACCACCACACCGTGCCGGTCTACTGGTGGTCCAATACCGCCGTGCCCGAAGGCGAGCGCACCCGTGTCCTGGCCCCCGCCGACGAGGCCTGGCACTTCGGCTACGCACGGACCCTGCGCCGCGTCCCGGTCCCCGAATGCGACGGCACCGACCGCAGTTACCCCCTGCGCAGCACCTACCCCGCCGACTACTTCTACGACGTGCCCGACCGCGCCCGCCGCTGGGTCACCTCCCTCGACGCGGACGGCCGCGGGCTGGTGCAGACCTCCACCGACACCCTGCGCGGCCGCAAGCTCTTCCTGTGGGGCGCGGGGCGGGCCGGGCGGCGCTGGCAGCAGTGGCTCACCCAGCCGGGCACCGGCGGCTACGCCGAGATCCAGGCCGGTCTGGCCCGTACCCAGCTGGAGCATGTGCCGCTGGATGCCGGCGGCGAGTTCACCTGGCTGGAGGCGTACGGGCCGCTGGCCACCGACCCCGCGACGGTGCATGGCGCGGACTGGGGTGCGGCCCGCGAAGAGGTCGCCGCCCGGCTGCAGGCCGCCCTGCCCCGGACGGACGTCGAGGCCGCGTATGCCGCCTGGCTGCCGTATGCCGACCAGGAACCGAAGGAGTCGCTGGCCACCGGCTCCGGCTGGGGCGCACTGGAGGCGGCCCGCATGGGCCTGGATCTGCCCGGTACGCCCTTCGGCCCGGCCACGCTGGGCGCGGAGCAGGAGCCGTGGCTGACGTTGCTGAGGACCGGGGACCTGCCGGCCGGTGGCCCCGTACCCGGACCGGTGCTGACCGCGCCCGCCTGGCGCGATCTGCTGGAGTCCGCACCGTCCGGCCCGTCCACCGACTACCACCTGGGGCTCGCCCAGTGGCAGGCCGGCGACCGTGCCCAGGCGGTCCGCAGCTGGGAGCGGGCCGTTGGGCACGGCGCCGGCTGTCTGCCGCTGTACTGCCTGGCCGTTGCCGAGTCCACGGCGGGCGATCCGGCCCGCGCCGCCGACCGGTATGCGCAGGCCTGCGCCGAGGCGGTCCGGGCGGCATCGGCACCGGACCCGGCCGCACGGGCCTGGCGGGTGGTGCTGCCGGCGCTCGCCCGGGAGGCGGTGCCCGCGCTGCTCGCGGCCGGCCGTACCGATGAGGCCGCGCAGCTGCTGGCGGACCTGCCGCCGGCCGACCCGGCCGACGGCCGCTTCCGGTTGCTGACCGCACAGGTGCTGCTCGCCCAGGGCCGGCCGGCCGCGGCCCGGGAGATCTTCGAGGCCGGCTTCGAGATCGCAGGTCTGCGGGAGGGCGACGAGGTGCTCGGCGACACCTGGTACGCCATCGCCGAGCAACTGGTCGCGGGTGGCGGCCCGGTCACCGAGGAGGTCCGCGCCGCGGCCCGGTCCGCGCATCCGCTCCCGGAGCGCTACGAGTACCGGATGCGGCCGCTGGGCGAGCAACCTCGGCCCGCAGCCGGACACCGGCAGTCTCAAAGGTGACCTCGCCGTCCTGCTCCGGGACAAGGCGGAAACGCTGGAGGGCCCCGGCGGACGGCTGCTGACGGGCAGGAGCAAGGGCGTCCGGGAAGGGCCGCAGCGGTGACCGGCGTTGAGGGCGGCCTCTCCGCGCGCCTCGTACGCCATCTCGGTGACCGTCCGCGCCACATCTCGGTGAACGTCCGTGCGACCGTGGAATGAACCCCGGCCGTTCACGCGTTGTAGCGGATCATGAAGGCAATCATCGCAAACAGCTACGGCGGCCCCGAGGTCCTCGCCTACACCGACCACCCCGATCCGAAGGTGGGTCCGGACTCGTTCCTGATCCGGGTCAAGGCGGCCGGGGTCAATCCGGTGGACTGGAAGATCGTCGGGGGGTATCTGGACCCGATGATGGACGGTCACTTCCCGCTCATCCCCGGGTGGGATGTGGCCGGCGTGGTCGAGGCGGTCGGCGCGGACGCCACCGAGTACGCGATCGGCGACGAGGTCATCGGCTATGTCCGCAAGGACGAGGTCCAGCACGGCACCTTCGCCGAGCTGGTCGCCGCGCCGGTCAGGACCCTGGCACCCAAGCCGGCGTCGCTCAGCTGGCAGCAGGCCGCGGGGCTTCCGCTCGCCGGACTGACGGCCTATCAGGCACTGGGCCGGGTCGGTGTGACGGCGGGCGAGACCGTTCTGGTGCACGCCGCCGCGGGCGGCGTCGGCTCGCTCGCCGTCCAGATCGCGGTCGCGCAGGGAGCGCGCGTCATCGGCACGGCCAGCGAGCGCAATCATGAGTTCCTGCGCTCCCTGGGCGCCGAGCCGGTGACATACGGCGACGGCCTCGCCGGACGGGTGCGCGAGCTGACGCCCGAAGGCGTCGATGCGGCTGTGGACTTCGTCGGCGGTGGCGTCGTGGACGTCTCGCAGGAACTGCTCAAGGACCGCGGCCGGGTGGCCTCCATCGCCGACGGCGAGGTGAAGGCGAAGGGCGGCCACATGGTGTGGGTCCGCCCGGACACCGCCGACCTGACCGCCCTCGGCGCGCTCGCGGACGCCGGCAAGCTGACCGTGCCGGTCGCGTCGGCCTTCCCACTGCCCGAAGCGGCCGAGGCGTTCCGGCAGAGCATGACGGGCCGGACCCGCGGCAAGATCGTGCTGGATGTTTCCTGAGGCGGGAGCTGTGCGGCGTCCAACGGGGCGCCGTTGGCGGCAGGCCGAAGCTGCTCAGCGCAGTACGGCCGCCAGCAGGTCGGCGCCCAGCGCCGTCAGATCGGGCAGATTGAGGGTGTAGCGGACGTAACGACCGTGCCGACGGGCCGTGAGCAGGCCCGCGCGGCGCAGGACCGTGAGGTGGCGGGACACCTCCGGGGGTGAGAGTTCCCAGGCGTGGGCCAGCTCACGGGTGGTGTGCGGGCCGCGGGCCAGGGCGCGCAGCAGCCGCAGCCGTACCGGATGGGCGAGTGCCTCCAGCCGTCGTGTGACCGTTTCCAGCGATACCGGCTCTGCGGGACTCGGCTCGGCCACGGGGTACTGCACCACCGGCTGCCACCCGGGTGTGTGGACCGCCACCAGGTGCGGGCGGCCGAAGACACTGGGGATGAAGGTGACCCCGGTGCCGTGGGCCGCGGTCGCCTTGTCCAGCAGCTTGTCCACGATGATGCAGTCGCCGTCCGGTGCCAGGGTGACGGCGTCGGAGACCGAGGCGAGTGCCGCCCCGATGCCCTGGCGCTTGAGCAGGTCGTTCTTCAGGCGCAGGTCGGTGGCGAGCTGCACGACGACGCCCGCCCAGGCGGCGTCGAAGAAGGCCTCGGCGCACTGTTCGAGAGTGTGGCGCACCCGCGCCCGCACAGCGGCCGGGTCCGCGAGCAGCCGTTCCGCGAAGGCCTCTTGCCGCGCGCCGCGGGCCTGGGCGAGGTCCAGGGCCCGCTCGCGCGCGCTCGCGTCGGTGAGCGGCGACGGCGCGGCGAAGCGGCCCCGGCTGCTGCCGCACGTGGTGACGAGGGCGGCGGTCACATACGTGTCGTCGTCGATCCGGTCCACGTCGTCCAACTCCTCGGCGAGGGTCGGCCGGGGCCGGGCGGGGATCAGGAAGTCGGCCTGTGAGGAACGCCAGAGGAACTCCGCCTCCCGCAACCGCTCGGCCGGCTCCGGCCGCAGTCCGGCCCAGACATCCGCGGCCCAGCCGGCGAGCTGCGGATGATGCCCGGGTTCGGCCAGCACATGCAGCATGGCGGTCAGCTCGGCCAGCGGGGAGGCGGTGAACCGCAGCCGCTCGGACGGCAGGCCGCTGATGTCGATCCTCAATGTCACCCCCTCATCATCACGGACCGGTTGGCCGCCGACGGCGTCGATTGACGGTGTCCGTCAACCCACGGAGCCGGCCCGGCGGCCGAACCCACCGTTGACGCCATGGCAACCACCACCAAGATCCAGCCCCGCGCCCTCGTCCGGGCCTCCGGAGGCCCCCGCTATGCCGTCGCCCTGGCCGTGGACGCGCTCGGCACCGGCCTGCTGCGGCCCTTTCTGCTGCTCTACGGGGTGACGGTGCTGAGGCTGTCCGCGCCGGTCACCGGCACCGCCATGACGGTCGGCGTCGTCGTGGGTCTGGTGTGCATGCCAGCGGTGGGCCGATGGCTGGACCGGGGCGCACGCAGCACGGTCGTGGCCGCGTCGATGCTGGTGCGGGTGCTGGGCGTGGCGCTGCTGCTGGCCGCCCCGGCGGGGCACGTCTGGCTGTTCGCGGCGGCGGCGCTCTTCCTGGGCATCGGCAACCAGGCCTGGCCGGCCGCCCATGCGGCTCTGGTGGCCACGGTCGCCCACGGCCGGGACCGGGACGCCGCTCTCGCGGGCGGCCGCGCCCTGCGCAACGCCGGCCTGGGCGTGGGCGCGCTCCTTGCCACCGCCTGCCTGACGGGCGGCACCACCGCACTGCAGGCGCTGGCAGCCGTCACCGGGCTCGCCTATCTCGTTGCGGCGGCCTTGGCATGGTCGGTCCACCTGCGCGCGCAGCCGGCCGGCACCCCGGCCGAGGACAGGGACGACGACGGGCCCGCACCCCGGATGCGCGGGCTGCTGGCCGCCAACGTGCTCTACGTCTTCTGCCTCAACGTCCCCGAAATCGCGCTCCCTCTGGTGCTGGTGACACAGCTGCACGCCTCCCCGGTGTGGTCGGCGGCCATCTTCGTGGCCAACACGGTGCTGGTGGTCACCCTGCAGGTTCCGGTCACCGTCCTGATGTCCCGCTTCCGGCGGCGGACCGTGCTGGCTCTCGCCGGCGTGGTACTCACCGTGTCCTACCTCGGCTTCCTCGCGGCCACCTCGCTGGGACACGGCTGGGGTGCCCCGGCCGTCGCCATGGTGTCCGTGGTCTGCACTCTCGGCGAGATCATCTACGCCGGCAGCGCCACCGCGCTCGTCACCGCCCTCGCCCCGGCCCATGTCCTGGGACGCACCCTCGCCCGCTTCGAACTCTCCACGGGCTTCGGCCTCGCCGTCTCCCCGGCGGCCATCACCGCTCTCGCACCCCACGGCCCGGCCGCCCTCTGGGGCAGCCTCGCCGCTGCGACGCTCGTCTCCGCCGCCGTCGTCGCCCACTGAGCCGGATCCGGCGGGTGAAGTGCAACGGAACAGCCGTTGCCACCGAGAAGGACCGGGGAACGCGGCTCAGCGGTTGCTGCCGCCGGCCGCGAGCAGGCGCATGAACTCGGCAATCGCTGTTGGCGACGGTGTGCAGCAGCGGCGGACGCAGCCGGCTGTGCGGAGCCCGCCAGAGACCGGCACGGCCACCGGACGTCGCACGGTCACCGGGGCGCCGGGGCTACCCACAGAGGGTGGTGTCGAGGAGGGTCAGGACATCGCGCGGGCCCTGCTTGGTGGGCGGTCCGTCGGCGGTGACGGCGACCGTGACGGCGCGGCCGTCATCGGTGACACCGGTGCGTGTGCCGTAGCCGGGGATGTCCCCGCCATGACCCCACGCCAGCCCGCCGCAGCTCAGCGGCGTGCTGGTCACTCCCAGCCCGTACCGGACGCCGGACCCGATACCGGCACTCTCGGGGACCCTGACGGTGGTGCGCATCTGGGCGAGCTGCGCGGGCCGGAGCAACGTGCCGTCGAGCAGGGCGGTGAAGAAGCGGTTCAGGTCGCCCGGGGTGGAGATCACCTGCCCGGCAGCCCATCCCCAGGAGGGGTCCAGTTCCGTGATGTTCTGCAGCGGTCTCCCGGGCTTCACGGCGAAGTAGCCCTGGGGGTGCGCTTCCCGGATGCTCTCGTCGCCCGCGCCGGGGAAGTAGGTGTGGCGCAGCCCGGCCCGGTCGATGACCCGCTGCGTGATCTGCTCGGCGAGCGGGCGGCCGGTGACCTTCTCGATGAGCAGACCGGCCAGGAGGTAGTTGGTGTTGCTGTACGCCCATTTGGTACCGGGAGCGAACAGCGCCTTGTGTGCCAGCGCAGTGTCGAGCAGGGTGCGGGGCTGGACGTAGGTGTGGCGCTCCTTGCCGGTGGGGTCGCCCATGAAGTCGGTGTAGTCGGGCAGTCCGCTGGTGTGCTGCAGCAGTTGGCGTACCGTGATGCGGCGGCCGTCGATGCCCCCGCCGCGCACCAGGCCCGGCAGATACTGCTCGATGGGGGCGTCGAGGGCGACCTTGCCCTCGCCGGCCAGCTGCAGGACAACCGTGGCGGTGAACGCCTTGGTATTGCTCGCCGCCCGCACCTGCCCGTCGACCGGCACCTTCGCCCCGGTCCGCACATCCGCGACACCGGCGGTGAAGTGGTGGATGCGCCCGTCACGGCCGACGGTGGACGCCAGGGCGGCGGGGTACCGGTCCTCGTGCACCAGACGGTCCAGCCCCTTCCGCACGGCATCCGCGGAGCCGTCGGCCTGCGTCGCGGACGGGGGCAGTGCCGCGCCCACCGCCAGCGCGGCGGCCATCACGGCCGTCATCGCGATCACCCGCCGCCGCCCGGACACCGAGAGGCGCACCCGCGGAACCTGACCAGCGCGATCGAGCATGGGGAACCTTCCTTGTGCACCCGGCCGGGCACCTCGCGAATCCGGACCCGCTCAGCCTGCACGTCCAAGATCCACTGAACCATCCGGACAGCGGGTCCCTGCACAGTAGGGGTAACCCCCCGGCCTCGGGCAGCCGTTCACACCCCGCACCCGCCGCACGCCCCGCAGCCTCGCACGATCCCTCCAGCGCACGGACGCCCCGGACGTCACGCCCCGGCACGGGCCGTCGGGCTGCTGCGCGGCGGCCAGGCCGGCTGAAGAGGCCCCTCCGGAAGACAGGCCCTAGCCCTCCCCGTCCTGCTTCCGGTCCACGTACTCGAAGATCGAACCGTCCGGGTGGCGGGCCACCAGATTGCGGCCGATCGGTGTGGGCAGGGGGCCGGCGATGATGTCCGCGCCGACCGCCTTCAGGTCGGTCACCGCGTCGTCCACGTCCTTGACGGCGAGGGTCGCGGTGATCTTCCGCAGCACCGACAACTCCGCCTCGGGGCCGCTCATCAGGAAGAAGCACCCGACGGCCGCGACCGCCACCCCGCCGCGCTGGAAGCGGATGGCCTCGGCACCGGTCAGCCGTTCGTAGACGCCGATCGCGGAATCGAGATCACCGACGCACACCCGCAATGAGGTCCCCAGAATGTCCATACGGGCCACCCTAGTTGGGGGGCCTGCCGGTACGCGATCACTTGCCCATGATCAGACCGCTCTTCGCCGCGCCCCGGGACAGCACGATGTCCCGGATGCTGTCCCGGGCCCGTGCGTAGTCGCTGCGTCCGGGCTGCCCGGCCAGCGCCGCATTGAGGTTCACGACCCGGAATCCGTCGTTCACATCGGTGAGCTGGGGGAGGAACTCCGCCTTGCGGACCGTCCAGCGCCCGCCGGGAGAGGCCGGTCCGGCGAAGGTGAAGCGGGCCATCGAGCTCTGGTTGCCGCGGCCGTCCGGCTGGTCGCTGTGGTTGAACATATGGCCCGCGAGCTGGTCGCCCATTCCGTAGACGACCCAGGTGCCGTTGACCTTCTCGTACGCCTGTGGAACATGCGCATGGGTGCCCAGGATCAGATCGATGTCGGGCCGTCCCCCGGTGCGTGCGGCGGTCAGCGCGCGGGCCAGGGTGCGCTGTTGCTCGTCCGGCGGCTGCTGCCACTCGGTGCCCCAGTGGATGCTGACGACCACCACATCCGCACCGGCCCGGCGGGCCGCGCGGGCATCGGCGAGGATCTTCTTCCGGTCGATCAGATTGACCGCCCAGGGTGCCTTGCCGGGCAGCGGTATGCCATTGGTGCCGTAGGTGTACGAGAGTTGGGCGACCTTCGCGGGGCCGGCCCGCAGCAGCGTGATCCGGGAGGCCTCGGCGGCGGAGCGGGCCGAGCCGGCATGGCGCAGGCCGACCGAGTCCATGGCGCCGAGGGTGCGGTGCACCCCGTCGGCGCCGTCGTCGAGGGTGTGGTTGGAGGCGGTGGAGCAGGAGTCATAGCCGGCGTCCTTGAGGGCGGCGGCGACCTGGGGCGGGGACTTGAAGCTGGGGTAGCCGGTGAACGGCCCGCCGTCCCTGCCGTAGATCGTCTCCATATGGCAGATCGCCAGGTCGGCGCCGGAGACCACCGGTTTCACCCCGGCGAACATGGCGCGGAAGTCATGGCCGTGGCCGTGCGCGTCGTCACCGGACCGCCGGATGATCTCGCGGTGCGGCAGCACATCGCCGGTGGCCAGGAGGGTGAAGCCGGATGTGGCGGAGGCCCGTGCGCCGCCCGGCGGGGCGGGCGGCGCGGAGCGGGCGGGGCCGGCGGGCTGCTGGGTGCCGCAGCCCGCCGCCAGGAGGGTCAGCGCGGCTATCGCGGCCAGGCGTCGTTGTGGGGTCACACCCCATCCATATCGGGATTAATAGGATTTATCTGCCGGGGAGGGGCGTGGCTGGGCCGTCGGAGGGATGTGCGGAGGGGGCCGCGGAGGGGCGGACCGCCCGGCGGTTCGCGGGGGCGGGGCAGCCGCGCACCGCCGGTGCCGGGGTGCGCGGTCCGTGTCCGGGCCGGGCGGGGTGCGCCGCGGTCAGACGCGGCAGAGGACCTCGCCGTGCAGGATGCCGAACCAGCCGTCCTCCTCGGCGCCCCAGCTCCGCCAGGCCTGCGCGATCCGGTGCAGCTGCTCCGTCGTGGCGTGCCCGCCGTCCACCGCTCTCCGCGCGTACGAGGAGCTGACCGTGCGGTCCGCCCAGAGCTCGCTCCACCAGGACCGCTCCTCGGGCGTGCGGAAGAGCCAGGTGGCGGCCGTGGCGGTGATCGCGTCCGGGGCGAAACCGGCCTGCCGCGCCCAGGCGTGCAGCCGGCGTCCGGCGTCCGGCTCGCCCCCGTTGGCGCGGGCCACCCGCTGGTACAGCCGGAGCCAGTCGGTCATCCCGTCGCTCTCCGGGTACCAGGTCATCGCTGCGTAGTCCGAATCGCGGACGGCGACGATCCCGCCCGGCCTGGTGACCCGGCGCATCTCGCGCAGCGCCTGGACGGGGTCGCCCACGTGCTGCAGGACCTGATGGGCGTGCACCACGCAGAAGGTGTCATCGGGGTAGTCCAGTGCGTGGACGTCCCCGACCGCGAAGCGGACGTTGGTCACCCCGCGGCCGGCGGCCGTGGCGCGCGCCTGCTCCAGGACGTCCGGCGCGTACTCCAGGCCGGTGACCTGCCCGTCCGGCACCAGTGCGGCCAGATCGGCGGTGATGGTGCCGGGGCCGCAGCCGATGTCCAGGATCTGCATGTGCGGACGCAGTGCGCCGAGCAGGTATCCGGCCGAGTTGGCGGCCGTGCGCCAGGTGTGGGAGCGCAGTACGGACTCATGGTGGCCATGGGTGTAGACGGCGGATTCCTGCGGCATGGTCGGCTCCTTCACATGCGTCGGAGGGCGACCGGGCGGCGCGCGACGGCATCCCCGGTCGCCGCCCGGGCGCCGCTCGCGTCGCACTGCGGCCGCCCCTCGGTGTGGTGCTCACACCGTACGCCGCCATCCCGAATAATGAGAGTGGGGTCTCATGATTCGGGCAGCAGGCGATAGACCGTCAGCGCCTCGTTCTGCTTCTCCAGCGTCAACTCGCCTGGCGCGTGGGCCACTTCGCCGTCGAACGCCAGCGTGGTGCCCTCCGGGAGGTCGCTGATCCGCAGCCGGGACAGGCGCGCCTCACCGAGCACCGGAGAGCTGCGCGGGGTGCCCGTCAGAGCCGCCAGGAGCAGCCGGGTGCGGGCCAGCCGGCCGCCGTGCACCACCCGCACATCGAGCACCCCGTCCGCCAGATCGTGTCGCCGCACCGGGGCGAACCCCAGCCCCCGGTACTGGCAGTTGCCGACGAACAGCAGCCATACGGCGCGCCGCTCGCCATTGATCCGGAGGGTCAGCGGCTCGGCGGTGCGCAGCACCTCCCACGCCGCCAGCACCCCGGCAGGCCAGGCGCCGATCCGGCCCGCCCACCGCTCGCGGATCCGCACCACCTCCGGATACGCGCCGATCGAGAAGGTGTTGAGAAACTGCCGCCCCTCCAGATGCGGCCCGGCCCGGAAGCGCGCCACATCCACCGCGACGGCCTCACCGGTCTCCACGGCGCGGGCCGCCGCCGCATAGGTCTCGATCCCCAGGTCGTATGCGAAGTGGTTCAGCGTGCCGCCGGGCAGCACCGCGAGCGGCAGCCCGTGCCGTACCGCGACCGCCGCCGCGGCATTGACGGTGCCGTCCCCGCCGAGCACCCCCAGCGCACCGCCCAGCTCCTTCGCCCGCTCCGCGGCATCCTCCAGGGCCTTGTCCAGCGACGGCCCGTCCGGCTCGCCACACACCGTCACCTCGGCCTTCGGCAGCACCCCGTGCACCTCCGCGGCCCGGTCCGGGCGGGGGCCGGAACGCTGCCCCGACCTCTGGTTGGCCACCACGGCCAGACCGCGGCCGCCCGGCAGTGCGGGCGCCTGCGCGCGCGGCCGGGCGGGCGGCGCCAACTGGGCGCGGGTCGGTGCGAAACCGCGCACCGCGAACGCCGCACCGGCCCCCAGCGCGGCACCCGCCAGCACATCACCCGGATAGTGCACACCCGTATAGACGCGGGAGAAGGCCACCGACGCGGCGACCGGCGCCACCGCCAGACCCCACCACTTGTTCTCCATGGCCACACCGGTCGCGAACGCCACCGCCGAGGCCGCGTGCCCGGAAGGGAAGGAAGAGGTGAACGGCTGGCGGTGCAGCTGCCGTATCACCGGCACCGTGTCCAGCAGCGGGCGCTGCCGCCGTACGGAGCGCTTGCCGAGGGTGTTCACCGTCGCCGACGCCACGGCCAGCGAGGCCACGCCGCGCAGCGCGGCCCGACGCATCGGCCGGCCGCCCAGCGCGGCCGCACCGGCCGCGAGGCCGAACCACAGCAGCCCGTGATTGGCGCTCCGGGTCAGCCGGGGCAGCACCCGCTGCGCGCCCGGCCATTCGCGCGCGGCAATCAGGTCGAAGGTCCGCCGGTCGAGATGGGTCAGTAGCGATCGCATGCGCCACCTTGTACCCCAGACGGCCCGGAACAGGCAGGATCCCGCCGCGCGGGCACCACGCGCGGCGCCGCGGAGCGTCCGGACCCGTACGGCCCAGGGGCTGCCGGGCTCCCGCCAGCTGTGCTTCCATGCCCGGATGATCAGGAGACGTCAGGACAGCGACCTCGATGCCTGTGTGGCGGTCCTGGCCGAGGTGCACACCCACAGTGGCTATCCGCACCACTGGCCGGACGATCCGGCGCGCTGGCTGACCCCCGAGGGGCTGACCGCCGCATGGGTCGCCGGGACGGACGGCACGGTCACCGGCCACGCGGCGCTGTGCGGCGCCGAGGTCAGCCGGCTCTATGTCGCACCCGCCGCACGCGGTGCGGGCCTCGGCGGACGGCTGCTGCGCGCCGTCGCGGCGGAGGCGGCGGCCCGCGGCCTGCGGCCCGTACTGGAGGTGAAGACCACGGACACCGCGGCCATCGCCCTCTACGAGCGGCAGGGCTGGCGGCGCCGCGCCACCGAGCGGCAGGACTGGGGCACCGGCGAGGTGGTCACGGTGCACCGCTACGAGGCGCAGCCGGCGTGCCCGGCGTATTGAGCGCCGGTCCCGGAGCGCCGGTCCCACCCTCCGCTGACGTGTCGCCCCCGTCGCCACCCCCGTGATCTGCCAAGGTGGACGCGGCCGCCCTTCATGTGATGGGCCCACGATCGACCCGCCGTCGTGGAGTGGAGGTACGGATGCAGCGGACCGCCCGGGATCCGCAGCGCGAGCCGGACCCGGATCCGCCGGTGGGCCTGCCGGTCCTCCCAGAACTCGCCGCGCACCTCTCCGCGGCCGCCGACCGCACCGAAGCCGAGCCCTTGGGCGGCGCCGCGCCGCTGCGCACCGCCGCCTGCGGCTACTGGGAACGCCGTGGTCTGGTCACCACCCCCGACCGGGTGCTCGCCGCCCCCGGGGCACCGGCCCTGCTCCTCGCGCTGTACGCCGCGGCCGGCGGGGCGGTGGTGCTGCCGCGGCCCTGCTCCGCGTCGTACGCACCCCCCGCCCGGCTGCTGGGCCGGCCGGTGCACCTCGTCCCCGTACCGGCGGAATCGGGCGGGGTGCCCGACCCGTTCGCGCTGCTGGAGACCGTCCGCCGGGCCCGGATGCACGGCGACTCCCCGCGCGTGCTGGTCCTGTCCGTCGCCGACGACCCGACCGGCACCTGTCCCGCGCCGGAACAGCTGCACGAGGTCTGTGAGGCGGCGGCGGACGAAGGTCTGTGGATCATCAGCGACGAGAGCCGCCGCGATCTGCTGCACGATCCGCATGACACCGTGGTGCTCAGCCCCGCCGAGATGCTGCCCGACGGGGTCGTGGTGCTCACCGACCTGCGGGCCACGCTGGTGCCCGCCTCCTGGCCCGCCGCGCTGGCCCGCTTCCCCGGCACCGGCCGGGGAGCCGCCCTCCGGGCCGCCGTGCTGGACGCGCTCGCCGCGGTCCGTACACCGCTTCCGGGGCCGCTCGGCTGCGCCGTCACCCATGCGCTCGGCGAGCCCGACGAGGTGCGCGCCAGAACGGCCACCGTCGCCCGGGTGTACGGCGTGCTCGCCGCGGCGCTCCACCACATCGTCACCGAGGCCGGTGCCGTCTGCCGTCCACCGCACTCCGGCAGCCATCTGTACGCCGACTTCGAGCCGCTGCGCCGGCCTCTCGGGGTCCGCGGAATCGTGGAATCCCACGCACTGGAACGGAAGTTGGCGCCCTGGGCGGCACGCGGCGGACACCACTTCGGTGACGCACCGGGTGCCCTGCGGGTACGGCTCGGCGCCGAGGCGCTGCTGGGCGCCGGCCAGGAGCAGCGGCGGCGCGCCCTGGCGGCCCCCGATCCGCTGGAACTCCCGCACATCACCGAGGCGTTGACCGCCCTGTCCCGCGCGCTGGCCGGACTCACGACCTCCGCGGACGGCTGACCGCCGCCCCGCACGGCGCCCGGCCGCGCCCCACCTCACCCTGAACCCGCCCCGGTTCCGTCCGCCCAAAGGAGCCCCTCGATGACCGAACAGACCGAGCGCTCCCTTGCCGAGCAGCTCCCCGACACCGAGCGGCTCCCCGACACCGAACGGCTCCCCGACACCGAGCGGCTCCCGCCCGCCGCACCCGGCGACGGCGCCGGGCCGGGCGGGGGAGCGGGCGGGGGAGCGGGCCATCCCGCGGGCCCGGCCACCGGGCAGGCAACGGGGCAGGCCACCGGGCAGGCCACCGCGGACGCGCCGGTCCTCCCCCATGCCACCCCGCCCCCGCTCGCCGCACCACGCCCGCTGGGCGAACCCCGCACCTGGCCACGGGACTTCACCCACCGGCTGACCGCGCCGCTGCCCGGTGTCCGCGCCCTGGCCCGGATCGCCCGGGAGGGCAAACTGCGCCCGCCCCCCGAGACGCTCCGGGAGATCCAGCAACTGCCCTTCGCACCGGGCCCGATGCCGGCCGCCGACACCACCACCCTCGCCCTCACCTGGGCCGGGCACGCCAGCTGGATCATCCGGATCGGCGGGCTGACCGTACTGACCGACCCGGTCTGGTCCCGCAAGATCCTCGGCACGCCCGCACGGGTCACCCCCGTGGGCGTCCGCTGGGAGGACCTGCCGCCGGTCGATGCCGTCGTCATCAGCCACAACCACTACGACCACCTCGACGCCCCGACCCTCAAGCGGCTGCCGCGGCACACCCCGCTGCTGCTCCCCGCCGGACTGGCGCCCTGGGCCCGCCGCCGCGGCTTCACCCAGGTCACCGATCTCGACTGGTGGGAGGCGGTCGAACTGCCCGCCCCCGGCGGCCCCGTACGCATCGACTTCGTCCCCGCCCACCACTGGAGCAAGCGCACCCTGACCGACACCTGCCGCTCCCTGTGGGGCGGCTGGCTGCTGACCGCGCCCGACGGGCGGCGGGTCCACTTCGCCGGGGACACCGGCTACGGCCACTGGTTCGAGGAGATCGGCCGCCGCTACCCCGGCATCGACCTGGCCCTGCTGCCCATCGGCGCCTACGACCCGCGCTGGATGCTGCGGCCGGTGCACACCGACCCGGAGGAGGCGGTCAAGGCCTGCCAGGACCTGGGCGCCCGCGCCCTGGCCCCGATGCACTGGTCGACCTTCCTGCTCTCCGGCGAGCCGCCCCTGGAACCACTGCACCGGGTCCGCACCGCCTGGGCCGCCACCGGACGCCCCCGAGAGGACCTCTGGGATCTGCCCGTCGGCGCCTCCCGGGTGCTGGCCGGACGCTGAGCACCGCGGCCGGAGTCCCCTGGCCGGGACTTCCTTCGCTTGCACGTCCTGACCTGGTTTCTCTCCGGTAGCGGCGGTCCGGGTTCAGCGTTCACCGTCCGGGGCCGACCAGCGGTAGAGGACGTCCCGCTCCGTGGTCACCCACGTTCCGTCGCCGAGGAGCAGCACGGTCTCGACGTCGCGCATCGGGTAGTCGATCCGGCCGTGGAGTGCACCGGTCGCCGGGTCGGCCAGCCAATGGCTGTGTTCCTCCCAGATGTCCTCGCCGAACATGAGGACCCGGGCCTCGTTGTAGTCGTTGTGCAAGGTCACCAGGGCGGTGTCCGCGTCAACGTAGCCGCCCCGGAAGGAGATCCACAGCCGGTCATGGACCGAGCAGTCACCCGTGCCCGGTGGGGGGAAGTCGCTCAACCGCAGTACCGCCGCCACTTCGAGGGACGGAAGCCGGTGCCAGCGCACGTCCTGACCGCCCTCGTCGACGCTCATCTCCCCGGTGCCCGACGGGTTCGTGGACAGGGGGAACCGGCCGCGCAGCGCCGGGTGGGTGGCAGGCGCCGTCGTCTGCCTGCCGAGGACGATATGGCCGCAGGCCAGGGATGCCTGATAGTGCGTCCTTCGCGCACCACCGCCGGATGCGTACACACCCGTCAGATAGCCCTCGGGTCCCCACGTCAGCCCCACATACCGCTCTGCTCCACCGCACGGGAGGACGTTGCGCACCAGCTCATTTCCCGCGGAGTCCAGCGTGACGAAGAGGCTCTTGCCGGGGGTGTCCGACGGCAGTCGCAGCAGGATCTGGGTTTCCCGGTACGGCCCCGCCATGGCGAAGCCGACGTCGCCCCACCGGCCTGTGGACCAGGCGCCGAAAGACCGCTGCCACAGCCGGTTGCCGTCCCGGTCGACGGCTGTGTAGGAGGTCTCGTTCTGGAAAACCACGAAAGACAGGTCCGGAGCAACCCAGTCCTCCACAGATCTCCCGTGCGGAGCGGGCCGGGGGAACGCGGCGAGCAACTCCCGGTCCTCGGCCAGCTCGTACACCCGCAGCGAGTCCGGACCCTTGAGCGTCAGCCGTGGATGCGGCCCGCTCAGATCGAACCGCCCGTCTCCGGACAGGGCATACCAGACCCCCGGGATCCGGTACTCCGCCACCAGGCGAGGAGTGATCGTCACAGTGCTTCCTTCTCGTTGTCTTCCTCCAGGTCTGCCCTGGTCGCCTCGGCATGGACGCCTTCGAGTGCGTTGACGGTTCTCCCGGCTGCTTCCTGTGGGCGTACGGGTGCGGCCCAAGCCGGTGGGGCGGCCCCCGCGGGACGGCACGACATATCGACGGGCCCGTCACATCGACCGGCCCGTCACACGGACCAGGGGACGCTTCAGGACCCGCCCGCGCCCCCGCCCACCCTGACGCGCCGCCAGAGCGCCGGCGCCACCCCGATCACCACGGTCAGGGCGACCGCCATGGCCACGCCCTGCCACGCACTGCGGAACAGCGAACCGCTCAGCAGCCCGATCAGCTGATACGTCGCCGCCCACGCCAGACACGCCGGAACATCGCCGCGGACGAACCGTCGCAGCGGCACCGCCGCGAGCAGACACGCCAGCATGACCGGGATCCGCCCCGCGGGCATCAGCCGGGACAGCACCAGCACCAGGACCCCGTGCTCCCGCAGTTTGTGCTGTGCCCGGGCCAGCCGGTCCGGCGCGGCGCGGGCGCGCAGCCGTGCCAGCCAGCGCGAACCGTGGGGCGAGTGGCTGCCGCGCCGCCCGAGCGAATACAGCCCCACATCGCCGAGGAACGCGGCGCACGACGCCACCACGAAGACCATCAGCGGCGCGAACGGCGAGGTGTGATGGAAGGCGACCACCGCCGCCGAACTGACCACCGCTCCCGTCGGCACCACGGGCACCAGCGACCCGAGCACCACCAGCAGGAACAGCGACGGATAGCCGACCACCTGCTGCGTCGACTCCGGCGGTACGTTCCGCACCAGCTCACCGAAGAGCGTCATCACACGACCTTCGGCCGCACCGACTCGCCGTGCCCGAGCCGGTGCACCGTCACCTCCGGCGCCAGCAGCGCCGTCTGCCGCTCGAACTCCTGGCCCGGCGCGTGGAATTCATGCGGCCGTACGGCATCCATCCCGATCGGCCAGTACGTGCCGTAGTGCACCGGGACCGCGCAGCACGGCGCCAGCCGCGCCGCCGCCTGCGCCGCCCGCCGCGCGTCGAGATGCCCGTGGCCGAGGAACGGCCCCCAGCCCCCCACCGGCAGCAGCGCCACCTCGCACGGCCCGACCTCCGCCGCCATCTCCTCGAACAGCCCGGTGTCGCCCGCGAAGTACGTCCGGGCCGTGCCCCGCACGACATAGCCGAGCGCCGGCACCCGGCGCGGTCCGCAGGGCAGCCGCCGCCCGTCGTGCGCGGCGGACACCGCGCGGACCGTCACCGCACCGGCCGCGCACTCCTCGCCCGCCCGCAGCTCGGTGACCCGCAGCGCACGGGCCGCGGCCACCCGCCGCAGCCCCGGCACCGCGGCCGTCGCCCCGCGCGGCACCACCAGCCGGGTCCCCGGCGCGAGCCGGGCCAGCGAGGCGGGGTGCAGATGGTCGGCGTGCAGATGCGAGACCAGGACGACATCGGCCCGTGCGGCCTCGGCCGGCGGCAGCGCGCCCCGCCGACGCCGCAGATGGGCCAGCCGGCGCACGAACAGCGGATCCGTCAGCACCCGCACCCCGGAGTCCTCGACCGTCACAGTGGCATGCCCCCACCAGGTGACCTCCACCGACACCGAGCACCTCCCGTCCCGACGCGCCGCCCCCGTTTCCGCGGGCGGCCGTGCCGCTTCCCGTGTGCGTCCTCTCGATCCTCCACCATCCGGACCGGAAAACGGCCGGCGGGGAGCGGCCGGGTTCGGCGCACGGTGTTGCCCTGACCCGGCCCCGGGGTGTGCCGGGAGCTGCGTACCGGGAGCGGCGTACCGGCGGGGCCGGGCGGTGCGTTCCCGTATCCGCGGATGCGTCCGATGCCGTATACGGGGCAGCACTTGTCCCCCCGGCACGTGGTGCCATGCTGGCGGCAGGCCCGCACTGCCGGGGCGGGCCGGAGGGTGAGGTGGGACGGCGTGCGGATGCCGCGGTGGAAAGCCCTCAGCGGTGCCCTGTTCCGGGTGCTCGCGGTCTGGCTCGTGTCCAGCCTCACCCTGCTCGTGCTCGCCGGGCTGCTGCCCGACTTCCGGCTGCAGTCGCCGGGCGGCGACAGCCTCACCCGCACCGCCGCCACCGCAGCGCTGGGCGCCGGCGCGTTCGGCCTGCTCAGCGCGCTGGTGTGGCCCGTTCTCGTCCGTGCCCTGCTGCTGGTGCCGGCGCTCGTCCTCGGACTGCTGGTCTTCTTCCTCAACGGCTCTCTGCTGGTGCTCGCCCTCGCTCTGCTCCCCGAGGGACGCGGACAGGCCGCACCGGAGACCGCGGTGATCGTCGCGGCCGTGATGTCCGCCGCCTCCTCGGCCACCTCCGCCTTCCTCGCGGTGCGCAATGACGAGGCCTACCACCGCAGACTGGTCCGGCTCGCCGGCCGCCGCCACGGCCGCCGGGCCGGCACCGCCCCCGGCCCGGCCACCCCGGGCACGGTCTTCCTCCAGCTCGACGGCGTGGGCCACGACCTGCTGCGTGAGGCCGCCCAGGGCGAGCAGCCGCTGATGCCGACCGTCGCCCGCTGGACCGGCGCCGGCCACCGCCTCACCCCCTGGCACACCGACTGGTCCAGCCAGACCGGCGCCAGCCAGCTCGCCCTCCTGCACGGCAGCAACGAGGACGTGCCGGCCTTCCGCTGGTACGAGAAGGACACCCGCACCGTCGTCGTCAGCAACCGGCCCAGCAGCGCCGCCGAACTCCAGCGCCGCGCCATCGAGCGCACCGGCGACGGCGGACTGCTCGCCTGTGACGGCGCCAGCCGCGGCAACCTCTTCAGCGGCGGCGCCGACCAGGTGGCCCTGGTGATGTCGGTGGCGGCCCGGCGCGGCAAGTACAACCGCTCCCGCGCCGGCTACTTCGCCTACTTCTCCGACCCGGCCAATGCGACCCGCACCGCGGTCTCCTTCGTCGCCGAGGTCGTCCGCGAGCTCGTCCAGTCCCTGCGCACCCGCTTCCGCCGCGAACGTCCGCGGGTCACCCGAGGCGGCCTCTACCCCGTTATCCGGGCCTTCGCCACCGTCGTCGAGCGCGATGTGGTGGTCGCGGCCGTCATCGGCGACCTGCTCGCCGGCCGCAGCGCCATCTACGCCGACCTCGTCGCCTACGACGAGGTGGCCCATCACTCCGGGCCCGCCCACCGCGATGCGCTCCAGGTCCTGCGCAGCCTCGACCGGGCCCTCGCGCTGATCGCCAGGGCCGCCCGGCACGCGCCGCGCCCCTACCGCATCGTGCTGCTCTCCGACCACGGCCAGAGCCACGGCCCGACGTTCCTGGAGCGCTACGGGCTGAGCCTGGGCGATCTCGTCCGCGCCGGCTGCGGGCTGCCGGTGCCCCGCCGCGCGGGCCGCACACCGAGCGGAGCCGAGGCCAGGGAGGCCGCGCGGGCCGCGCTGCACCGCCCCGAGGAGGCGGCGGGACGGCGCCCGGAGCGGACGGCGGGGCCGGGCTCCTCCCAGCCCCTCGTACTGGGCTCCGGAAACCTCGGTCTGGTGTCCTTCCCCGACGTGCCCGGCCGGATCACCCGCGAGGAACTGGACCGCAGACACCCCGCCCTGCTCGCCACCCTCGCCAACCACCCCGGCATCGGCTTTCTGCTGGTCCGCTCCGCGGTGCACGGCCCCGTGGTGCTCGGCCCGGCCGGTGCCGAGCACCATCTCGACACCGGCCGTGTCATCGGTGCCGATCCCCTGGCACCGTTCGGCGACGGCGCGGCCAATGCCGTACGCCGCACCGACCGCTTCCCGCACGTCGCCGACCTCATGGTCAACTCCGCCTGCGACCCGACGACCGGCGCGGTACACGCCTTCGAGGAGCAGATCGGCTCGCACGGCGGACTGGGCGGCGCCCAGAGCCGCCCCTTCCTCCTCTGGCCCGTCGAGCTGACCCCGCCGGCCCCGGACGGCGAGCCGCTGACCGGCGCCGAACAGGTGCACCGGGTGCTGCGCCGCTGGCTGGGGGAGGCCCAGGGGCCGCAACTGCCCCTGGAGCCCGCTGCGGACGAACTCCGGCGCGGGGTACGTCCGCCCGAAGGTCTTCCGTCCCAGGACCCCGCTGCGCAGGACAAAACCCGCTGATTTTGGCGGACGCCACCGATCGCCGACGATGAACACCGCTCGGTAACCCCGGGTGCACAGCGCACGACGAGAGGCCCACCACACCATGAACGACCGGCACACGCGCCGCTTCGGTCTGGGAACCGCCACCTGCCTAGTGATGGGCAACATCATCGGTGGCGGCATCTTTCTGCTGCCGGCATCGGTGGCCCCGTTCGGCACCGTCAGTCTGGTCGCCTTCGGCGTACTGACCGTCGGTGCCGTCGCCCTCGCCCTGGTCTTCGGCCGGCTCGCCGAGCGCCATCCGGACACCGGCGGCCCCTACGTCTACGCACGCGAGGCGTTCGGCGACTTCGCCGGGTTCCTCTCCGCCTGGTCGTACTGGACCATGACCTGGGTCAGCAACGCGGCGCTCGCGGTCGCCATCGTCGGCTACGTCCACGTCCTGCTGCCCGGCCGCCCCTCCGGTGCCACCGACCTCGCGATCGCCCTCGGTGCGCTCTGGCTGCCGGCCCTCGCCAACTTCGCCGGCACCCGCTACGTCGGCCTGGTCCAGACGGTCTCCACCGTCCTCAAGTTCATCCCGCTGCTCTTCATCGCCGTCGTCGGCCTGTTCTTCTTCGACCCGGCCAACCTCGGCTCGTTCCACGAGGGCAGCGGCAGTGCGCTCGGCGGGATGTCCGCGGCCGCCGCGATCCTGCTCTACTCCTACGTCGGTGTGGAGTCCGCCGCGATGAGCGCGGGCGAGGTCCGTGACCCGGAGCGGAACGTCGGCCGGGCCACCGTCCTCGGCACCATCGGCTCCGCCGTGGTCTACCTCCTGGGCACCGTCGCCGTCTTCGGCACCGTCGCCCACGACAAGCTGGTGACGTCCCAGGCACCGTTCTCCGACGCGGTGAACGCGATGTTCGGCGGGCACTGGGGCGGCACGGTCGTCGCGATCGCCGCCGTCGTCTCGATCATCGGCGCCCTCAACGGCTGGACCCTGATGAGCGCCCAGTCCCCGTATGCCGCGGCCAAGGACGGGCTGTTCCCCGCACGGTTCCTGACCAAGCGGCGCGGTGTGCCGACCTTCGGCGTCCTGGCCGCCGTCGTCCTGGCCAGCGCCCTCACGGTGCTCAACTACCTGATCGGCTCCGGCGGCGTCTTCGAGATCCTGGTCCTGATCACCACCTTCTCGGCGACCGTGCCCTACCTCCTCGCCGCCGGCGCCCAGGTCTACTTCCTGCTCACCGGCCGCCGTGACAAGGTCCGCCCCGCCCGCTTCGCCCGCGATCTGACCCTCGCCCTGACCGCCTTCGGGTTCACCTTCTGGCTCGTCGCCGGCGCCGGCTACGCCGCGATCTACCAGGGCGTGCTCTTCCTGTTCGCCGGCATCCTCGTCTACGCCTGGATGGCGGCCCGCCGTACGGCCCGCCAGGAGGAGGCGGCGGCCGCGGAAGCGCTGCCTACGCCCGCGGACCACGAAGCGGTTCCCCCACCCACCGCAAGTGCCGCAGCGCCTCCGCATACGACCTGATCAGCCCCGTCTCGTGGTACGGGACACCGATCTCGGCGCAGTACGCCCGCACGATCGTCTGCGCACGCCGCAGATGTGGCGTCGGCATGCTGGGGAAGAGGTGGTGCTCGATCTGGTAATTGAGCCCACCGAGCAGGACGTCGGTCAGCGCCCCGCCCCGCACATTCCGTGAGGTCAGCACCTGACGGCGCAGAAAGTCCGGCCGGGCGCCGCCCGTCAGCGTCGGCATCCCCTTGTGGTTGGGCGCGAAGGTGCACCCCAGGTAGACACCGAAGATCGCCTGGTGGACGAGCAGAAAGGCGAGCGCCTTACCGGGCGACAGCACCAGGAACAGCGCGGTGAGATACAGGACGATATGCGCCAGCAACAGCGCCGCCTCGCTTCCCCAGTGCTTCATGGTCGGCGACCGCAGCGCCCGGATGCTCGACACCCGGAGGTTGAAGCCCTCCAGTGTGAGCAGCGGAAAGAACAGCTGCGCCTGATAGCGGCCGATGAAGCGGGGCAGCCCCGTGGCGGCCCGCGCCTGGTCCCGCGACCACACCAGGATGTCCGGTGTGACATCCGGGTCCAGCTCCTCATGGTTGGGGTTGGCGTGATGCCGGGTGTGCTTGTTCATCCACCAGCCGTACGACATCCCCACACCGAGGTTGCCGAACAGCAGCCCGCCGACCTCACTCGGCCGGCGCCCGCGGAACACCTGCCGGTGCGCCACATCGTGCGTGACCAGCGCGACCTGCGCGAACACCAGCGCCAGGAACGCGGCCACGACCAGCTGCCACCAGCTGTCACGCAGCGCGAAGAACGCCACCCAGCCACCGGCGAACGCCATCGTCACGAGCGCGAGCCGCACGGCGTAGTAGCCCGGCCGGCGCTTCAGCAGCCCCGCCGCCACCATGCGGCGCGACAGCCGTGCGAAGTCGCTGCCTGCGGCCGCAGCCGGACCGGCAGCCGAACGGGAGAACTCAAGACTCGTCGTCATACCGAGGAGTCTTCTGGCCCGGCACCCGCCCCGACAGCCGGTCCGCCCCCGCACCGAGCCGGGGGTTACCGCTACCTCAGGGGTGTGCCTGTGCCCCCAGGCCGGCGCCGACGAGCACGCCCCGCCCGCCCCAGGGCGCCGAGGCAGCCACTCTCAGGCCTCGCGCGTATCACCTCCGTGACGGACCGGGTGCGGGTCATCCGCCCGGGGGCCGGCCGGACTCCCCGGCGCCACCACCTTCCGCACCACCTTCTGCACCGCCCTCCGCACCGACCTGACCCGGCAGGTCGACCTGGCCGTCGCCCTGGCTGAAGACGGGCAGCGCCCGCACCAGGTCGGGAGGAAGGGCGAGGCCCTCCTCGGTGGACGGGTTGACCGCCAGCCACAGGTCGTCCGCCGGCCAGTTCGCGGCCAGCTCGACGACGGGGATGCTGAGCGCGGCGCCGGGATCTCCACCCGCCGCCACCAGCGCGTCCTCGGTGGTGAAGACGGGGATGTACCGATTGCCGTCCTGCTCGATCACCGGCAGCGAGATGGCGCCCTCCGGACGCGGCTCCTCGCCCTCGGCCGGCGGTGCCTGCGGCAGCAGGGCCGTGCTGTTCGCGAGCTCGACCAGGGTGGCCTGGGTATCCGCCGCCTCCGCCGCGGACGGCGCTCCCTCGGGGGACGGTGCCCCGCTCGGGGGAGCGTTTTCGTCGGGTGTCGGGGTGCTCATGGCGTGTCCTCTCGTCGGCGTTGCTCACCGGCCACCCGCTCGACACGGGCGGACACGGCTTTGCCGCAGTCGCCGCCGGATGCCGCCCAGCGGCACGGGGCCGGGGCAAGCGTGGCAATACCCCCCAGGCTATGCCGCCCCACGTTCTGCGCAACGCTCACGATCAGCGATGCGGTGCCGCCGGCGCCCGTTCCGCCACCCCGGAAGAAGGCAGCACTGCTGGTCGGGCGGCCCCCAGCGGCCGAGTCGCGCGGGGAACGGGCGGCATCGGACGGTCGCAGCGGGGCGCGACGGCGCGGAGTCAGACGACGTTGCGCGCACCAAGAGCTTGGTCTCTTTCTGTCGAGTTCGGTCGTTATTGTTCACCGTGCAACCATCTCGGATGGTCGCAAGTCCTCCACATGTCACACGATTTCATCAGACTATGGAGGGGATCTCCCTTGCTCAAGCGTCCTGTCGTCGCTGCTGCCGCCGCTGTCACCGCCGGCGCGCTGTCCTTCCTCGCCGCCACCCCGGCTCAGGCCGCGGAGTACCACTCGGCGTTGAAGATCCGTGGAGTCCAGTACGACGCGCCCGGTCGGGACTCCAACAGCTGCTCCTCGGGCAACACCGACGAGGAATACCTGACGATCAAGAACTACTCGTCGTCGGCGACCATCAACCTCAAGGGCTACGTCGTCAAGGACGCCACCGGCAACCGCTTCACCTTCACCGCCGGCCACTACCTCCAGCCCGGGGACTACGTGAACCTCCGCGGCGGCCACGGCACCGACTCGGACAAGCACAACGTGGTCTACCGCGACAACTGCAACTTCATGTGGAACAACGACCGCGACACGATCTACCTGTACAAGCCCTCCGGCAGCCGCTCGGATGTCCACTCCTACACGAAGAGCGGATCCGACTCCGACGGCAACGGCTACATCCGCCATCACAGCTGAGCGGGGCGCACGCGGGCTCACCTCCTGAGCGGAGGTGACGGCCACCACCGTGCACGCGGCACTGCCCACCAAGGCCGTACAGGACCCGGCACCGGACCGGCCCCCACCCCGTACGGCCGAACCGAGCGAGGTGTCATGCGCGTGGAATGGGGCGCCGCAGAGCTACGGTGCGAGGACCGCTACCTCATCTGGCACCACCACGAACCACTGCTTCCGCCCGCTGACCCTCGCGCCGCGTAGGCAGGGTGGCCAGAGGTCCCCTTCTTGATCGACCACGGCTGCTCCCTGCCGTCCAGTAGCGGATCAACGTTCCTGACGTGAGCTGTCGGCAACGCCGTCACCGCGGTCCACCGGAAGCGGCTGCGTCATTACCTCCCGGGTAATCGACCCCCACCCCACCACCCGGCAAGGTGAAGGCATCGGTTCACGGGCCGGCGCACTCCGGCCCGTGAACCGATGCCAGACAGTGGTGCCGTTCGGGCACCACGGGGGTCACGCATCACGCATCACGCATGAGGCATGAGGCATGACGCATCACCAGGAGTGGGAGTACGCCATGACGCAGCATCAGGAGCAGATCGTCCAGCAGTCGCCGAACGCGGAGGACCGGTACGCGGCGGCCGTCGCGCGGTACTTCGAGGCGTGGAACGCGCGTGAGGAGGGGGCGCTGGGCAAGGCCGTCGGGGCGGCGTGCTGTGCGGACGTCACGTACACCGATCCGTTGGCCGATGTCGCGGGGCACGAGGGGCTGGCGGCTGTGATCGCCGGGGCCCATGTGCAGTTCCCCGGTCATGTGTTCCGGCAGCTGGGTGAGGTGGACGGTCACCACGACATCGCGCGGTTCGGGTGGGAGCTGGTCAGTGTGGCGGACGGGTCGGCGCCGGTGGCCGGGTTCGATGTGATCCGGCTGGGGGAGGACGGACGGGTCCGGTCGGTCCTCGGGTTCCTGGACCGGGTGCCTGCTGTGTGAGGCCGCCCCGCCCCTACCACTCCACCTCCCGCAGATACTCCGCCGTCTCGGGATCAGCCGGCAGGAGGGTTTCCACCGCGAGTTCGGAGACGGTCACGTCCATGGGGGTGTTGAAGGTGGCGATGGTCGAGATGAAGGACAGCACCGTGTTGTCGTGTTCGATCATCATGGGGAGGGCGAAGGGGCAGTGCTCGCCGAGAGCGGCTGTTTCGTGGCCGCCCGGTGGCAGGGGGTAGGCGCACACCTCGTCGTAGAGCGCGCGCAGGGGGGCGGAGCGCATCAGGGCCAACTGCCGCTCCACCTGGGAGAGAAGGTGGGCGCGCCATTCCCGGTAGTTGCGGATGCGGGGGGCCAGGCCGTCGGGGTGCATGGTGATCCGCAGGGCGTTCAGCGGCGGCTGCAGCAACGACGGGGCTACCCCCGCCAGCAGCATGGAGATGCCGCGGTTCGCCGCCTGGACGTGGTAGGTCCCGTCGACCACCAGCGCGGGGAACGGTTCGTAGCCGGTCAGCAGGCGTTCCATACCGGAGCGCAGGGCGGCCATCGACGGGTCGTCCAGCGGGGTCTCCGGGAAGGTCGGGGCGTAGCCCGCCGCGATCAGCAGGGCGTTGCGCTCCCGTACGGGGACGTCGAGATGTTCGGCGAGCCGGAGGACCATCTCCTGGCTGGGGCGGGAGCGGCCGGTCTCGATGAAGCTGATGTGGCGGGCGGAGGAGTCGGCGCGCAGCGCCAGTTCCAGCTGGCTGATCCGGCGCCGGTCGCGCCATTCGCGCAGCAGCGCGCCGACACCCGTGGTCCTCTCCGGCGAGGATGCCGCAGCAGTTGTCATGGGAGGGACGGTAGCCGAGGGGCGGTGGTGTGGGCCGACCGGCCGTACGGGAAGGACGGTGGTCGGGGCGCGGAGCGGTGCGATGCGGTGCGGTGCGGTGGACCGTACGGGAGGGGGAGTGCCGTGCCGCCGTTACGGGGGAAAGCGTCGCCGGCGTGCCAGGCTGGGCCCGGCGCGGCCGCCGCGGCAGGAGGTGGCGCCCGGACAGCGAGACGTATCGGGAGCCGGCTCATCGGCAGCCGGCACACGGCGAGAGGCGAGCGCAATGAATGCTCAGGTGGAACCGCTCAGCGCGACGGAGATCGAGGAGCGCCTCGCGGAGCTGTCCGGTTGGTCCGTGGACGGTGAGCTGCTGCGCCGTCACTACCTCTTCCACGGGCACTTTCCGGCCGCCGCCATGGTCATCCATATCGCGCAGATCCAGGAGGAGTTGGGGCACCACGCCGACCTCACCCTGGGCTACAACCGGATCGACATCGCGCTGAACACCCACAGCATCGGCGGCCGGCTCACCCACCTCGACTTCGGTCTCGCCCGCCGTATCGAGGACATCGCTCCGGGCCACGGGGTGCGCTGACCCCGCAGGGGCTCAGCTGCCGGTGCGGGGCCGCACCACCCGCCCCGCACGTGCCAGCTCCACGTTGAACTGGGCGCCGGACAGCAGCGACAGATGGGAGAACCACAGCCAGATCAGGAACACCACCGGCCCCGCGAGCGAGCCGTAGAGCCGGTTGAAGGTGCCGACGTACGAGGCGTAGAGGGCGAATCCGGCGGAGGAGACCAGCCAGAGGAGCACGGCGACCACGCCGCCGGGGGCCGCCCTGCGCACACCGCGGGAACTGGGCGGCCCGGACCGGAACAGCACCATCGCCAGCACCGTCGCCAGGAGCAGCAGCAGTGGCCACTTCAGTACGTTCCAGGTCGCCTCGCCCGCCTCACCGAGCCCCACGGCCCGGCCCAGCGCGGTCGCGATCGGCCCGCTCACCAGCAGCGCCACCGCACTGCTGATCAGCAGCGCCATCAGCAGCAGCGCCGTGCACAGGATGCGCGGTGCCTTGCGCCACGGCGGCCGGTCGTCCTTCGTGCGGTGCATGGCGTGCAGTGCACGGCGGAACACCGCCAGATAACTGCAGGACGACCACAGGGCACTGACGAGGGCACCGCCCACCACCACCCATGCGGCGGTCTGCTGCTGTGCCATGCCGACCAGCGCCCGGTGAACGGTCGGGCCCGCCTCGGCCGGGGCGATCGCACTGATCTGGTTGATGAGCTGTTCGGTGGCCGGCGGATCGGCGAGACCGATCAGCGACACCGTGACGATCAGCGACGGCAGCAGCGCCAGCACCGAGTAGTACGTCAGGCTCGCGGCCCAGTCCGTCACATCGTCGTGCCACACCGACAGTGGCGTACGGCGCAGCGCGGTACGGCACTGGGCCAAGGTGGGAAGCGCGGCCGGCTGCCTCGGTCCCGCCGCCCCGAGTGCCCGGTCCAGCACTGTCCGGTCCAGCCCGCGGCGCATACCGCTCCCGCCCATGTCGTATCCGTCCTCTCCGTCGGTCCGCCCTGCATCATCTCCCGGCCCGGGTGCCGCCCACGACACCCGGACGGCCGGTGCCCCGCTCACGCCAGCCCGCGCGCCCGCCTGAACCGCACCAGCGCGTCCGCCAGGTCCACCACCGGATCCGGGTAGTCGTACGCCGCGCGCTCGGGCCCGGACAGCTTCCACGGCTGGTGCACCGCCGCGCCCGCGAGACCCGCCAGCTCGGGCACCCAGCGCCGGACGTACGCGCCCTCGGGGTCGAACCGCCGGGCCTGGACGAGCGGATTCAGCACCCGGTTGGGCCGGGTATCGGTGCCGGTACCGGCCACCCACTGCCAGTTGAGCTGATTGTTCGCCACGTCGCCGTCCACCAGCAGGTCCAGGAAGTGCCGCGCGCCCACCCGCCAGTCCACATACAGCGTCTTGGTCAGAAAGCTCGCCACCAGCATCCGGGCCCGGTTGTGCAGCCACCCCTCGTGCCGCAGCTGCCGTATCCCCGCATCGACCACCGGATAGCCGGTACGGCCTTCCTTCCACGCCGTCACCTCGGCGCCGTCATAGCGCCAGCGGTCGCCCTTGGTGCGGTAGTCGGCGCGGGCTGCACCCGGCCGGGCCGCCAGTACCTGATGGTGGAAGTCCCGCCAGGCCAGCTGCCGTACGAACGCCTCGGCACCGGCGTCGCTCCGGCCCGCCGCCTTGTGCACCAGCTCGACCGGTGAGAGACACCCGAAGTGCAGATACGGCGACAGCCGTGAGGTGGCATCGCCCGCCAGATCGTCCTGCCGGTCCTGGTAGCCGGCCATTCCCGACCGCTGCCACGCCCCGAACCGGCGGCGCCCCGCCCGTTCACCGCCCGCCGGCAGCGCGGGCGAGGGCTTGCCGTCCGGGCACAGCACCCGCGCAGACGGCAGGTCCTCGGACCGCACCTCGGCGGGGACGTGTACGGACCGCGGCGCGGGCAGCACCGACCGCCGCCCCGCGGCCTGCCAGCGCCGGAAGTACGGGGTGAAGACGGCGAAGTGGTCCTTGCCCGGCCCGGAGGGCAGCACCGCGCCGGGCGGCAGCACCGTGATCACCGCGTCATGGACCACCAGTGCCCGCCCCGCCGCCGCCAGCTCCGCGCCCAGCCGCCGCTCCCTGCGCAGCGCATAACCGCTCACCCCGGCCGCGAGATGCACCGCCCCGGCCCCGGTCTCCGCCGCCACCCGGCAGACCTCGGTGACCACGTCCCCCGTACGGATGACCAGCCGACCGCCCCGTTCGCGCAGCCCCGCATCGAGATCCGCCAGCGCACCGGCCAGAAATGCCGCCCGGTTGGGCACCATGAACCCGGCGTCAGCGATGCCCGTGTCGACCACGAACAGCGGTACCACCTGTGCCGCGGCACGCAGGGCGGCATCCAGCACCGGCTGATCGTGCAGCCGGAGGTCGGAGCTGAACAGGCAGATCGCTGCATCCATGCCCTACCTCTACACCGAACCGGTGCCTCGCGAGCCGCCTGCGACGGCGCCCGCGGGTCAGGCGAAGGGCAGCCCGCGCCACGGCGAGGACGGGTCCTGGGTGAGGACGCGGTGGAGATGCACCGCCTCCGCGTACTGCGGCCCGAACCAGCCGTTGTCGAACGCCAGCATCCGGCCCAGGGCGTAGCCCGCGGCGAACTCCTCCCACGAGCCGTACACCTCCTTGGCCCGCGCGGCGACCTGCTGCACGGCCTGCTCGGCCTGTTGCGGTGCGCACAGCCGGGCGCCCAGGCCCCACCGGACGAGGTTGACGGCATGTGCGTGGTCCAGCGCGACCAGGGACACCACCCGGCCGTCGGCCGGCAGCAGCCCGTCCGTGCGGAACCGCTCCTCGTAGCGGGTCACGAGCTCGGGGACGGCGGGGGTGTCCGCGGCGTCCCGGGAGCCCGTGGTCCCCGGCTCCTCGCCGGCCGCGTCCGCCGGGTCCTCGGCGTCCCGGGCGCGGGCCCGTGCGCGCAGCGCCGTCTCGGTCTCCGCCGGGACGAACTGCCCGCCGAGCAGCTGGTCCAGACGCTGCTGCCAACTGGCGGGGTCGGTCACCGACCACTGGTCGCGCAGGGTCTGTGCGTCCGCGGCGTGGTCGAGGAAGGCCGTACCGAGTTCGTTCCACGGCACGCTGTGGTGCACCGCGATCGGCGCACCGCACGCCAGCCCCTGCGCGACGGGGCCGTGCAGCGGACCGCCGTAGTGCGTGACGAGCAGTCCGCCGGGCCGTACCCCGAGCTGGGCGCGGAGCCGCTGCCAGCCGGCGCGGTGGGTGGGCGACGCGGCGAGATACGCGGCGCACGGCGTCCCGGGGTTCACCGCGAGCCGCCACTTGTCGTTCGGCCAGTCCTGCGCCAGCTCCTCCACCGAAACCCGGTCGAAGAACTGCTGCGCCTGCCACGGCGGCAGCATGCCGCGGGTCAGGACGGGAATGCATTTACCGCCCGCCGCCGGGTCGTCGTAGACGGGCAGCGGGTCCTGCCCCTGCTGCGGGACCGCCAGATACAGATCCTCACCGGCGATCGCCGCGACCTGACCGTCCCTGTCCCCACGCGCCGTTGCTTCGCACAGCCGCCGCTCGGTATCCGTCGGCGGCATCCATCCCGGAGTAGCCACAGGCCAAGAGATTACGAGCACCTCCTCTCCCGCGGGAACCTGGGGTTGCCGGACCGGTACCGGAGATTGCATGCGCACCACCTGTCACGGAGGCTCAGAGCATGAGCAACCCCGACCTGCCCGGACCCGGGCACCACCACCCGCACGACGGCGCCCAACCCGACTGGGAGGAGTTCGGCCCGCTCCTCGAACAGGGCGCCGAGCTGTACACGCCGCTCTACGAACAGGCCGCGGCCTGGCTGCGCGAGCCGGCCACCGCCGTCGCGGCCGGCCCCGGCCCCGGCGGCGTGCGCAGAGTGCTCGACATCGGCAGCGGACCGGGCGTCGTCAGCTGTCTGCTGGCCCGCGCCTTCCCCGACGCCGAGGTGGTCGCGGTGGATGCGACCGAGGCACTCCTGGAGCGGGCCCGCGACCGGGCCGCCCGCCTCGGCCTCGGCGACCGCTTCCACACCCATCTCGCCGAGGTCCCGGACGGACTCGACGCCCTCGGCGGCGCCGATTTCATCTGGTCGAGCAGGGCCCTGCACCACATCGGTGACCAGCGTGCCGCGGTCGCCGCCCTGGCCGGTCATCTGCGGCCCGGCGGACTGCTCGCCATCGTCGAGGGCGGCCTCGCCCCGCGCTTTCTGCCGCGCGACCTCGGCATCGGCCGCCCGGGTCTGCAGTCCCGGCTCGACGCGGCCGGCGAGGAGTGGTTCACCGGGATGCGCGCGGCGCTGCCCGACGCCGCCGACGAGATCGAGGACTGGCCCGCCTTCCTCGCCGACGCCGGTCTGCGCACCCCGCGTACCCGCAGCTTTCTGCTGGATCTGCCGGCCCCGCTGCCCGCCGGTGCCCGCGCCTATCTCGTGGCCACGCTGTCCCGCGCTCGCGACATGTACGGCGACCGCCTCGACGAGGACGACCTCGCCACTCTCGTCCGCCTCATCGATCCCGAGGACGCCGCCGGTATCACCCGCCGCCCCGACGCCTTCTTCCTGTCGGCGCAGACCCTCCACACGGCACGGGCGCAGTAGCCCACGAGCCGGCGAGCCGTCCGCGCCCCGGTCAGCCCTGATCCATCGGCTTGGGATGGATCACGGCGAAGGTCGCGCCCTGCGGATCGCTCACCACGGCCATCCGGCCGGCGATCATGTCGAAGGGCCGCTGCAGCGCCGCGCCACCGGCCGCGGTCACCTTCTCGACCGTCTCATCGGTGTCGGCCACCGAGAAGTACGCCAGCCAGTGGGAGGGGGTGTCGGCCGGCATCTGCTCGGACATCGGCTGCATGCCGCCCACCGGACGGTCGTTCACCGTCAGGGAGTAGTAGGTGTCGGCGCCTTCCATGGGGGCGCTCTCGATGCCGAGGGCCGCCTTGTAGAACGTGGCGGCGGCGGACGGGTCGGTGGTGTTGAGCTCGTTCCAGATCAGCGCGCCGTGCTCGTTGACGATGCCGGCGCCGGGGAAGTCCATGGCCTGCCAGACGCCGAACACCGCTCCGGTGGGGTCGGCCGCGATACACATCTTGCCGAGCGTCATCACGTCCATGACGGGCATCAGGACCGTGCCGTCGGCCCCCCGCACGGCCTGGGCGGTGGCGTCCGCGTCGGCGGTGGTCAGATAGGTGGTCCACACGGTCGGCGGCGCGGGCTGGCCGCCCATCGGGACCGCGGCCATGATTCCGGCCACCGGCCTGCCGTTGAGCTCACACACCGCGTAGCCGCCGCTCTCCGGGGGGCCGATCTCTCCGGTCCACCCGAAGACCTGGGAGTAGAAGTCGATGGCCGCTTGCTGGTCAGGGGCCGCGAGGTCGATCCAGCAGGGCGTCCCGGGCTGGTAGGGAGCTGTGACTTCAGGCATCAAGGCCTCCTCGATGGGGCACCTCCCTTCAGGCACGGGGGAGGAGCGGAACGCGGAGGGGTACCGGCCCCGGTCGGCACGCCTCGGGAGCCACCCCACACTCACCCTCCACACTCACCGCCGTCCGCCGGGCCCGCCACTCGGATACACCACGGCGCCGCCCGGACGAGCCGGACGGCGCCGCTACGGGCTGCGGATCAGGCCACGTCGAAGGTGGCCGGGTCCGGGCCGAGGCGGTTGCCGGAGTCCAGACCGGCCAGGGTGGTGAGGTCCGCGTCATCCAGCTCGAAGTCGAAGACGTCGATGTTCTCGGCGATGCGCGAGGGGGTGACGGACTTCGGGATGGCGACATTGCCGAGCTGGACGTGCCAGCGCAGCACGATCTGGGCGGGGGTCTTGCCGTGCTTGGCGGCGAGCTCCGCGATCGTCGGCTCCTCCAGGAGGCCCTTGCCCTGGCCGATCGGCGACCAGGCCTCGGTCACGATGTTGTGCCGGGCGTGGAAGGCGCGGGAGGCGGCCTGCTGGAACCGGGGGTGCAGCTCGATCTGGTTGACGGCCGGGACGACGGACGTCTCGCCGAGCAGCCGCTCCAGGTGCTCGGGCAGGAAGTTGGAGACACCGATGGCCTTGACCCGGCCGTCCGCGGCGAGCTTCTCCAGGGCCTTGTACGTCTCGATGTAGGTGTCCCTGGACGGGAGCGGCCAGTGGATCAGATAGAGGTCGACATACTCCAGGCCGAGCTTGGCGAGGGAGGTGTCGAACGCGCGCAGCGTCGCGTCGTGGCCCTGGTCGGCATTCCAGAGCTTGGTGGTGACGAAGAGCTCGTCACGGTCGATGCCGGAGGCGGCGAGCGCCTTGCCGGTGCCCTCTTCGTTGCCGTAGATCGCCGCGGTGTCGATGCTGCGGTACCCGGCGTCCAGGGCCTGGCCGACGGCGGTGGCCGCCTGCTTGTCCTCGACCTGCCAGACACCGAAGCCGAGCTGCGGCATCGCGACGCCGTTGTTGAGCGTGATGGACGGAACCTTGCTCACGGGGGAATCGATCCTTACGTCGGCATTCGTCTTCAGGGATGTCAACGATCATCCGCTGTCGCGCATTCCCGTGCAGCGGGACGGGATGCAGGAAATGCCGCGCGTTCCTGGGTGCGCGCCGTGGGCGGGGCCGGGTGACCGCCCGCGGCCGGGGGTGCGGAGCGGGTCGCGGCGGTGAGTTCGCAGAGCGCGAACGACCCGGCGCAGAGGACCACGAGTCCGGCGCACAGTTCCAGGGCGCCGAGCAGGCCCGGAAGCCCCTCGGGGACCGCGGAGGCGCCGGGGGAGAGGCCGTCGGTCACCGCTTGCCCGAGCCACAGACAGCCACCGCAGGCGAAGGCCGCGGCACTGCCGGACCAGGCCAGGGCCAGCGGCGTACGGACCCTCAGCCGGGGCAGCAGGCCCGGCAGGACCAGAAGCAGCAGCCCGGCGGCGCCGGCGAGCGAGAGCAGGCCCGCGGCCCAGTCCGACGCGGAGCTGATGACGGTGCGGGCGGCCACCTCGTCCGCCGCCACACCCAGCGTCGAGCCCGCGCCCCACAGAAGGTGGACGGTGCCCAGTGCCGCGAGCAGCACCGCGGCGGGCAGCAGGAAGATCCGCTGTAGGGCCCGGGTGCCGGTGTCCGGCAGCGCGTGCAGCGGGCGGCGCAGCAGGCCGCCCCAGCGCTGGTGTGCGTACAGCCCGAAGGCGCCGAGCAGGGTGACGGCCTCGACGGCGAAGCCGCCGTAGACGACGCCGAACACCCACGGGGCGAGGAAGCCACCGGCGGACAGCGGATTGCGGGCGCCGGTGACCAGGGCGGTCACGCTGCCGCCGGCGAGGCCCGTCAGCAGCGGGATGAGCAGTCCGGACGCCATCCACAACGGGAAGGCCAGCAGCCAGGCCGGGGTGCGGCGGCCGGCCGGGCGGGTGAGGGTGTGTGCCACCACGGCGGCGATGGCGTCCATGACGAAGGTGACGGCATTGGCCGTGACCCAGGCGGTGCGGCCGACGCGGTGGGTGTCGATGACGCCGATGTCGAATCCCAGCACCCACAGCAGCTTGAGCGTCAGGTACGGGACACAGGCGACGACCGCGAGCCGGCCGAGGAGCGTGAGGCGTCGGGTATCCATGGCAGGAGCCTCGTCGGCCGCGGCGTGGACGGCCTCCGTCCGGCGGACGATCCCGGTCCGCCGGACGGGGGAACGCCACGGTGCCGGCCGGCGCCCACCGCGGCCCGCCCGTCACGTCTGGTACAGCGCGTCCACCTCGGCCGTGTAGGCCGTCTCGATCGCCTTGCGCTTCAGCTTCAACGACGGGGTCAGCAGCCCGTGTTCCTCGCTGAACTGGTTGGCCAGTATCCGGAACGTACGGATCGACTCGGCCTGGGAGACCAGGGTGTTGGCGGCGACGACGGCGCGCCGGATCTCGGTCTCCAGGTCCGGGTCGCGCACCAGGTCGGTGGGCGGCATCTCCGGCTTGTCACGCATGGCCAGCCAGTGGGCGACCGCCTCCGGGTCCAGGGTCACCAGCGCGGCGATGAACGGCCGGTCGTTGCCGACGACGATGCACTGGGCGACCAGCGGATGCGCCCGTACCCGTTCCTCCAGGCCCACCGGCGAGACGGTCTTGCCGCCGGAGGTGACCAGCACCTCCTTCTTGCGGCCGGTGATGGTCAGATAGCCGTCCTCGTCCAGCGCGCCCAGGTCACCGGTGGAGAACCAGCCGTCGTGCAGCACGGCATCGGTCGCCTTGGGGTCGTTGTGGTAGCCGTGGAAGACCTGCCCCCCGTACAGCCAGATCTCGCCGTCCTCCGCGATGTGCACGGTGGTGCCCGGGACGGGGGTGCCGACGGTGCCGAAGCGGGTCCGCTCGGGCGGGTTGGCGGTGGCGGCCGCGGTGCTCTCCGTCAGGCCGTAGCCCTCGAAGATGCGCACCCCGGCGCCGTCGAAGAACAGCCCGAGCCGGCGCTCCATCGCGGAGCCGCCCGACATCGCATGCCGCACCCGGCCGCCCATCGCCGCCCGGACCTTGCTGTAGACCACCTTCTCGAAGAACTGATGCTGCATCCGCAGCGCGGCACTCGGACCGGACCCGGTGCCGAAGGCCTTGTTCTCCTGCGCCTCGGCATAACGGACCGCGACCTCGACGGCCTTGTCGAACGGCCCCACCTTGCCGTCCGCCTCCGCCCGGCGCCGGGCCGCGGCGAAGACCTTCTCGAAGATGTACGGCACCGCCAGGATGAACGTGGGCTGGAAGCTCTGCAGGTCGGGCAGGAGCGCACGGGCCGCCAGCTCGGGCTGGTGGCCGAGCTTGACCCGGCCGCGGATCGCGGCGACCTGGACCATCCGCCCGAAGACATGGGCCAGCGGGAGGAACAGCAGGGTGGCGGCCTCGTCACCGGACTTGGAGGTGAAGACCGTCTCGTGGCGCAGCACGATGTTGTCGGCCTCGGCCATGAAGTTGGCGTGCGTGATCACACAGCCCTTAGGGCGGCCGGTGGTGCCGGAGGTGTAGATGATCGTGGCGGTGGCGTCCGGGGTGACGGCCATCCGGTGGCGGTGGACGACATCGTCGTCGATATGCGCACCGGCCGCGGTCAGTTCGGTCACCGGGTCGGCGTCCAGCTGCCACAGCTTGCGCAGCTGCGGCAGCCGGTCGATGACCGAGCCGACGGTCATCGCGTGGTCCTCGTGTTCGACCAGACATGCCGAGACGCCCGCGTTGTGCAGCATCCAGAAGACCTGCTCCGCCGACGACGTCGGATACAGCGGTACGGACTGGACGCCGATGGACCACAGCGCGAAGTCGAACAGGGTCCACTCATAGCGCGTACGCGACATGATGCCGACGCGGTCGCCGAACCGGATGCCCTGGGCGAGCAGGCCCTTGGCCAGGGCGAGGACCTCGTCCCGGAACTGTCCGGCGGTGACGTTCTGCCAGGTCCCCGCGTCGTCCTTACGCGCCAGCGCGACGCGGTCGGGATCGGCGTCGGCGTGCTCGTAGACGGCATCCGCCAGCCCGCCGACCCGGGGCGCGGTCGCCAAAGGCGGGACGGTGAACTCGCGCAATGACCCAGCTCCTCGTGGTGTTGCTCACAAGGCCGCGACCGTACCCCACCGTGACGGCATCCGGCAGGGCCTTACCACGTGGCGAACGCGGTCGCACAGGAACTGGCCAACTGGAGAAAACGGGTTACTCCGGAGAAGCAGGGACATGATCCAGCTGGTTCAACGCCGGACGATCACGACGCCGGGACCATATCTGCACCAAATCTCTGCACGTGACAGCGGATCAGCCGGCCTGTTGGGAGCTCCGCCGCCGATCAGGGGAGCTGCAGGCGGTCGCCGCCCGCGAGGATCGCGTCGGCCAGTGCCTCCGCCGGGCCCCGCGCCGCGCGGTCGCGCTGTCCGTACAGAAGAACGAAATCCACGCCGCCCAGTTCCGGAAGTCCCGCACGTGGCTGAATCCGGACCAGACCTGGCGGGATCATGCCCCTCGTATGTGCCATAACGCCCAGACCTGCCCGGGTTGCGGCGATCAGCCCGTTCAGGCTTCCGCTGGTGCAGGCGATCCGCCACTCCCGGCCCGCGCGCTCCAGCGCCTCCAGCGCACGGGCGCGGGTCAGCGCTGGGGGCGGGTAGACGACCAACGGGACCGGGCGCTGCGGATCGAGGCGCAGCCGCTCGGCTCCCACCCACACCAGCCGGTCGCGCCAGACCAGCCGTCCGCGCGAGTCCTCCGGCCGCCGCTTGGCGAGGACGAGGTCCAGCCGACCGGCCGCCAGCAGCTCGTGCAGGGTCCCCGACAGTTCGACGGTCAGCTCCAGATCGACCTCGGGGTGGTCCCGCCGGAACTCTTCGAGGACCTCGGGCATCCGGGTCAGTACGAAGTCCTCGGAGGCGCCGAAGCGGAGTCTGCCGCGCAGCCGGGTGCCCGCGAAGAAGCTCGCGGCGCGCTCGTTCGCCTCCAGGATCGTGCGGGCGAAGCCGAGCATCGCCTCGCCGTCCTCGGTCAGCGCCACGCCATGGGTGTCCCGGGCGAACAGCCGGCGCCCGGCGGCCTCCTCCAGCTTCCGTACGTGCTGGCTCACCGTCGACTGCCGCAGCCCGAGCCGATGCGCGGCCTGGGTGAAACTCAGCGTCTGCGCGACCGCGAGAAAGGTGCGCAGCTGGGCGGGTTCGAACACGGGCCCTCCGTCCCTGGTCGGCCCTGGGCCTGCCGACTCCCGGGGCGCTCATCGCGAAGTGCAATAACAGTGACCACGGTAAGCGGGGTTCCCGATCGCTGCAGGTCACGGCACCCTGGAGAGGGCCGGCCCAGCACCGTGCCCCGAGCCGCCGAACGACCGAAGAGAGACCATGCGCCGCCCCCCTTTGCCCAAGCTCCTGTCCCGGCTTCCCGTGGACGGCTACATCCTGGCGTTGGTGGGCACCGTCGCCCTGGCCGCGCTGCTGCCCGCCCGCGGACCGGCCGCCACCGCCGCCGAGGGTGCCTCCACCGGAGCCGTCGCGCTGCTCTTCTTCCTCTACGGCGCCCGGCTCTCCACCCGTGAGGCGATGGACGGCCTGCGCCACTGGCGGCTCCATCTCACCGTCCTGGCCTGCACCTTCGTCGTCTTCCCGGTGCTCGGCCTGGCCGCCGGCGGACTGGTCCCCCAGATCCTGCCGCCCACCCTCTACACCGGCCTGCTCTTCCTGTGCCTGGTGCCGTCCACGGTCCAGTCCTCGATCGCCTTCACCTCCCTCGCCCGCGGCAACGTCCCGGCGGCGATCTGCGCCGGCTCGTTCTCCAGCCTGGCCGGCATCGTCGTCACACCGCTGCTGGCGGGTCTGGTCCTGCACGGGGACGGCGGCGGCTTCTCCGCCGGGTCACTGGTCTCGATCGTCTGCCAGCTCCTGCTGCCGTTCCTCGCCGGGCAGTTGCTGCGGCGGTGGGTCGGGGGCTGGCTCATCCGCCACAAGAAGGCCCTCGGTTTTGTGGACCGCGGTTCGATACTGCTCGTCGTCTACGCCGCCTTCAGCGCCGGTGTGGTCCAGGGCATCTGGCACCAGGTCTCCGTGCCGCGGCTGCTGTGTCTGCTGGGGGTGGAGGCCGTGCTGCTCGCGGTGATGCTGGCCGCCACCTGGTACGGCTCGAAGAAGCTCGGCTTCCACCGGGCGGACCGGATCGCGATCACCTTCGCGGGTTCCAAGAAGAGCCTGGCGGCCGGCCTGCCGATGGCCAGCGTCCTCTTCGGCGCACAGGCCGGGCTCGCGGCGCTGCCGCTGATGGTGTTCCACCAGATGCAGCTGATGGTGTGCGCGGTCCTCGCGAAGCGCTTCGCGGCATCGGCGGCATCGGCGACATCCGTGGCATCGGCGGCATCCGCGGCACCGGAGCCGGCGGTGGCGGCGGTGGCGGGCGCCGCTGCGGGAAGCGCGGCGGTGGCGGAGGCCGCGGGGGACGTGGTGATGAGCGGGGCGCGGCGTTAGGGGGGTGGTGTCTCCCCCCGAGGCGTGCCGTTCGGTTCAGGGGGAGCCCGCGTCCGGGCCCCGTGAGCCCGGCCCCGCCCGGTCCGGTCCGGCCCCGCCCGGTCCGGTCCGGCCCGTAAGACACCCGTGGCCTGCCCGGCGCGGTCGCGTCCGGGCAGGCCACGGCGTCGTCCGCCGAGCCGATCAGTCCCTCACACCGCCGCGCTGATCAGCTCTTCGCGCCGCCGCGCCGATCAGTACTTCGTGCCGCCGCGTACCCGGTCCAGCGACAGCCCCAGGACCAGTGGGCCGTTCGCCGGGGCGTTGTCGGTGCGTACGCCGGACAGTTCGGCATCGGTCAGCGCCCGCCGGTAGACGCGTACCTCGTCCAGTGCGCCGGTGAACTGGACGCGGCTGTCGGGCTTCTGGCCGAGATGTACGCCGAAGACCGAGCCGCGGCTGGCCGACCCCGGGACATCGGGGGCGACGGTGGTCTCGTCCCCGTCCACGGTGAGCAGCAGCCGGCCGCCACTACGGCGCAGCGCCAGATGGTGCCAGCGGCCGTCGTTGTAGGCGTTGTTGGTCACCGCCTGGGCGGTGGCGGCCGGCCGGGCGCCGTCGACGGCGGTGCGGCGGGCGACGAGCCGGTCGTGGGCGGGGTCGCCCGCGAGCGAGACCTGCGGGGCCCTGGCGCCCACGCCGCCCATCCACAGCAGCGGCTGTTCGCCGGTCGTGGCGCCGTAGCGGAACCACAGGCTGCAGGTGAAGTCGTCGGTGCCCAGGGGGAGGGAACCGCGGAAGGGGAGACGTACCGCATCGTCGGTGCCGTCGAAGGACAGTGCCTGGCCGAAGCGGCCGTCGGTGCCGCGGGCGCCGCCCAGGACGAGCGCCGGCCGGGCGCCGGGGGCGCTGTCGCGGGTCGTGGGGTCCGGAGCGCGCCGCGGGCCGAGCCAGTCCTCGGTGAAGCGGGCGAAGCGGATCTCGTCCCGGGCGTCGACCGTGCCGCCCTCGTACATCAGGCCGGTGACGTCATGGGAGAGGGCGACCAGATCGGAGTAGCCGGACCAGTCGGTGGTGACTTGGGCGCCACGGTCGACGCCCTCCCAGGTACGGCCCTCGTCATAGGAGGAGCGGATGGTCATGGTCCGGCGCCGGTCGGGGTCGGCGGGTGCCGCGAACAGGGTGCGGCTGCGGCCGGTGCGCGGATGCGGCAGACGCAGCGCCGAGCCCTGCACCATCGGGGTGTAGAGGTCGGGAAGGGCGCGGAACGGTGCGGCGAAGGAGTCGCCGCCGTCGAGGCTGACCGCCGCCGTGCGATGGCCCAGATCGGTGCCGTCCTGTTCCCGGCCGTTGACGTAGACCGAGCCGTCGGAGCGTTCCAGGAGGGTCATCTCCGAGGGCTTTTGACGGAACGTCCCCTCGGCCGAGACGGGCCAGGTGTCCAGTGCGCCGACCTTCCAGGTGGCGCCGCCGTCGTCGCTGTGGATCAGGGCGGCGTGGTTGGCGGTGACCCGGTGGTCGGCATAGCTCTCGGCGTTCATGCTGAACACCAGCCGGCCGGCGTGCCGTCCGTGGGTGAGCTGGATGCCGTGCACGGGCCCGGTGGCGTACCAGGAGTTCCACTGCGGAGGGCGGATGCTGGCGGTCAGGTCCCGGGGCGGGGACCAGGTCGCGCCGTCGTCGTCGCTGTACTGGAGGTGCGGGGTGCGATCACAGGGGACATCGCAGCTGAGGCCGTCGGTGCGGCCCTTGTTGTAGGTCTCGGCGAGGACGATCCGGCCGGTGCGGCGGTCCACGATGGGCGCGGGGTTGCCGTGGGTGTCGCCGTTGCCGTGGTTGATGACCTGGAGCGGTCCCCAGGTCCGGCCGCCGTCGGTGGAGCGTTTGAGGACGAGGTCGATATCGCCCGCGTCGCCGCAGTCGTGCCGCCGGCCCTCGGCGAACGCGAGCAGGGTGCCGCGCGCGGACTGTACGACGGCTGGTATCCGGAAGCAGTAGTAGCCCTGTTCCTGGGACGCCTTGAAGAGGATCTGCTGGTCGAATCCGCCGGCGGGGGCGGCGGGGGAGCCCGGCGCACCGTCCGGCGCGGCATGGACGGGGGCGGTCGGCAGGAGGGCGAGGGCGGTGGCGGTCAGCGCGGCGAGCAGGGCCGCGGCGCGGCGGCGCCGGGGTCTGTGGCGGGGGCTGGGGTGTGCGCGGAGAACTGACGTCATGGTCCGGCCTGCCCTTCGAGGCATCGGCGTCGGGTCATCAGGACATCCCACGTCCTATGTGCATCGCGACGGAAGCTACTGCCGCGTGCGGACTGCGACAAGGAGCGTGCGCCGGTTCTCCCTGCCACAGACGGAATTCACTCTCCCGGCCCGCAGGTACTGCGCCGGGTGCGCTGGGGGCGCTGGGTGCGCCGGGTGCGATGCGGGGGCCGGGAGTGCGGCGTGTGCCGGGTGTACCGCATGTACCGCCTGTGCCGTGCACGCCCGCCGGGCCTCACGGCCGCAGCACCACCTTTCCGAGGTTGGCCCTGGCCTCGATGATCTCGTGCGCCTTCGCGGCCTCGTCCAGGGGCAGTTCGGCATGGATGGCGGCTCGCAGCCGGCCGGATCCGGCCAGCTCCCACAGCTGTGCGCGGTGCTCCTCGTACAGCTCCCGGTGGACGGTGGAGAAGTGGCGCATCGTCAGCCCGGTGATGGTCTTGGCACCCGCCAGCAGTTCATACGCCGGGACCGTGCCGCCACCGGAGTTGAAGAAGATCAGCCGGCCGCCGGGCGCCAGTGCGGCCAGCGCACACGGCAGCAGCTCGCCGCCGACGCCGTCCAGGACGATGTCGACCGGCGCACCCCAGGACTCCTGGTCGTAAACCACCACCTCGTCGGCCCCCAACCCATACAGGAAGTCCGCCTTGGCGGCCGAGCTGACGGCGGCCACCACCCGATGCACCCCCTGGAGCTTGGCCAGTTGGACGGCGAGATGCCCGGTGCCGCTGGCCGCGCCGGTGATCAGTACGGACTCGGTGTCCCGAGGTGCGGCGGTGCTGAGCGCCGCGAGCGCGACATGCCCGCTGCGCACCAGCGCCACCGCCTCCACGGCGCTCGCCGCGTCCGGAATCCGGCTCGCCAGAAAGGCGGGCGCGAGGGCGAGTTCGGTGTAGGAGCCGGTGAGGGTGAGCGAGGTGACGCGGTCGCCGGGGGCGAAGCCGGTGACGTCCGGGCCGAGCGCGACGACCGTACCGGCGATCTCGCCGCCGGGCATGGAGGGCAGCGGATCGCCGCCGCCGTTGCCGTCACCGCGCACCCGCCGTACGCACGGCAGCGTGACGCCGATCGCCTCCGTACGCACCAGGAGTTCACCCGGGCCGGGCACCGGCTCCGCCGCCTCCTGGACACACAGGACGTCGGGACCGCCGTAGGAATGGAATCGGACGCGGCGCATGGACGGGCACCTCCAGGGTTGTCGGCGGGCGGGTGCCGCCTGGCTTCATTGGGTTACCCAACGATAAGCACAATCCATTGGTGCTGCCAATGGTTTTTCGTTGGGTCCTCCAATGGGTTTCTCGGTACGGTGGCCCCATGGCCGACACTCCCTACGCCCCCAGCCGTATCCGCGCGCTCCCCAGCTGGCTGCTGGGCCGCGCCGCCGCCCGCGGCCACCGCCTGGTCGCCGACGCCCTCGCCGCCGAAGGCATGCGGATGATGCATCACGCCGTGCTCTCGGCGGTCGCCGAACTCGGTCCGGTCTCTCAGGCGGAGCTCGGCCGGACGCTGGCCATCGACCCGAAGGACATGGTCGCGATCGTCAACGACCTGCAGAAGGACGGGCTGGTGACCCGCACCCCCGACCCCAGCGACCGGCGCAAGAACGCCGTCGAGATCTCCGCCGACGGCCAACGGCGGCTGCGCCGCACCCAGCAGCTCGGCGACGAGGCCAACGCGGAGTTGACCTCGGCCCTGACCCCGGCCGAACGCGAGCAGTTGATCGCCCTGCTGACCCGGATCGCGCTGCCGGAGGGGTGAGGCACGGCCGCCGGCCCGTGCGAGGGTGCGCGCCTCAGTCGGTGGCGGCCGCCGCGCCCAGGGCGAGCCGGTGCTCCCCCGCGTACACGTTCATGGAGGCGCCGCGCAGAAACCCGACCAGGGTCAGCCCGGTCTCCACGGCCAGATCGACGGCGAGCGAGGACGGCGCCGACACCGCGGCCAGCACGGGTATGCCCGCCATCACCGCCTTCTGCGCCAGTTCGAACGACGCCCGGCCGGAGACCATCAGCACACAGGAGGACAGCGGCAGCCGGCCCTGCTGTACCGCCCGCCCGACGATCTTGTCGACGGCGTTGTGCCGCCCCACGTCCTCCCGGATGTCGAGCAGCTCGCCGTCCGTCGTGAACAGCGCCGCGGCATGCAGGCCGCCCGTCCGCTCGAACACCCGCTGGGCCGCCCGCAGTCGGTCGGGGAGCGCGCTGAGCGTCGCCGGTGCGATCCGGACCGGGGTGTCGGGGGAGGTGTCCAGGGGCCAGCGGGCAGAGGTGCGCACCGCGTCCAGGCTGGCCTTGCCGCACAGCCCGCACGACGAGGTCGTGTAGACATTGCGCTCCAGGGTGATGTCCGGAACCGGAACCCCCTCCGCGAGCCGCACATCGACCACGTTGTAGGTGTTGTTCCCTCCCCCGCTCCCGGCTTCTTCCTCGTGCTCGGCTTCGTTCGCGTGGGGGGACGCCCACGGGCGGGCGGTGCCCGCACCGGTGGCCCCCGCGCAGTAGACGATGTTCGCCAGTTCGCCGGCGCTCGCCAGGACGCCCTCGCTGACGAGGAAACCGGCGGCGAGCGCGAAGTCGTCACCGGGCGTGCGCATGGTGATCGCCAGCGGCTTGCCGCCGAGCCGGATCTCCAGCGGTTCCTCGGCGACGAGGGTGTCCGGGCGGGTGCTCACGGCACCGTCGCGGATGCGGATGACGCGGCGTCGCTCGGTGACCCGTCCCATGTCTGATCAGTCCCGTCCGCACCGGTCCGGCGCGGTCCCGGTGCTGTATGTGCCGTGATGTGTCGTTGGCCGAATGTGTCGTTGGCCGAAGCGGCCCTTGATGCGGATCGCCGTGGGTCACCGGGTTGTCGTTGGGGGCGAGGTGACCTTGGCGTTCTCATTCTCCAGCACATGCCGGGGAGGCGGTCAGCCGTGCGGGAGCTGTACGTGCCGTAGCCGCGCACGCACAGCTCGTCGCCGGGCGGGGGGCGCTCCTCGGCCATCCGGGCCGCGCCCCGGGTGAACCGTCCGCGCCCGGCGTCCGCCCTCCTGCGCTGACCAGGTGTCAGTTTCGCAGTTCGCGGCCGCCGAACGCACCCGAACCATCGGCCGCGGACCAGGCCGCCGCCAGCCCGGCCTGGTCCAGCCTCCGCCAGTCCGGGGTGTCCTGGACCAGGAACCGGCCCAGCCGCCGTCCCAGCTCGACCATCGCCCGGCCGGTCGCCCCGCGCTCGGCGCCGTACGCGTCCAGCGCATCCGGCCGCTCCGGTACGGCGCGCAGCGCGGCCTCCAGGGCGGCGGCGTCCTGCAGCGCCTTCACCGCGCCACCGGCCGTGTGCGGGCGGGCGACGGTGGCCGCATCGCCCGCGAGCAGCAGCCGCCCGGCGGTGTAGCGCGGCGCCGTGAAGTCGTACATCGGCTGGAGGAACACCTCTTCGCGGGGCGTCAGCCCGACCAGACCGCCCCAGTAAGGCGGCAGCAACTCGCTGGCGACATGGGCGAGATGGGTGTGCAGGGCGTCGGTGAGGGTGCCGGGCGGCAGGCTGGTGGGGGTGTCCAGCGCCAGGTCGAGGCCGGCGGGCGGGGCGGTGTACAGGACCCAGTTGGCACGGTGGCCGCCGTGGCCGTCCGGGATGCGGTAGATGATGGCATGGCCGCCGGGGAACACGGCGTAGATGCAGTCCTCCACCGCCCAGGGAGTGGCCGGCAGGCCGGGGAGGTCGAGCGCCGCCAGCCGCTCGGCCGGGACGGCGCCGCGCCAGGCCAGATAACCGGCGTAGCCGGGCCGTACCTCGGGAAACGCGGCGGTGCGGACCGTCGAGCGATAGCCGTCCGCACCGATGACCAGGTCGAAGCGCTCCGTACGGCGCCCGTCGTGGTGCTGTACGCCGCCGCTCCTGCCGCTGCCGTCGCCGCCGTCGAGATGCAGTGTGGCGCCGTCCGCGGAATCGCTGACCCCGTCCACCCGTACGCCCGGCCGGAAGACGGTGTCCTCCGGCAGCCGGTGCCGTAACTCCCGCCAGAGCGGCCCCCAGCAGTACGAGCGGAACGGGAAGGGCAGGGAAGCGAGTTGGCGGCCGAGCGGTGCGGCGCCGTCGCGGAGGTACCAGCGGCGGGTGGTCAGCTGCACCCAGGGCATCGTGGTGTCCAGGTATCCGGCGGCCGCGAGCTCCGCGTACCGGGCGTTGTGCACCGCCAGGCCGACGCCGCGGTCCGCGAGGCGGCCGGAGGTACGTTCAAGGATGGTGATCCGGCCCGCGCCGGCGCGATGCGCGGCAAGTGCCGCGGCGCAACCGGCGACGCTGCCACCCACGACGGCGACATCGGCCCCTGCGATCCGGATGTGATCTGTGTTCATACGGCGGGTCCCCCCTGCACTGTGCGGCGGCCGGTGGTCGGTCGGCGGCCTGCTGTCGACGCACATTCTCACAGGAGTGGTCCCTTTCCGGACGTGTTCCGTGCGGCGAGCAGCGGGTCGTCCCGGAGGGCCGGGCAGGCGCCCGCGGCGACCTCGTGCATGAGCCCGGCGAGCGGGTCGGCCGGCCGCGCGAGGAACGGGGGGAAGACGGAGGGATGGCCGGGCCACGGTGTGGGTAGGTGCTTGAGCCGGGGCCGGGTTCAGCGCCCCGGATCCGGGACCGGCCGACCGCCGTGGCCCGCGAGGAACGGCCCGGTGGCGGGATCTGTGGGGGATCCCACCACCGGGCGTACCCGAAGAAGCTGCTCGCCCTTACGGGTGGGGGAGTGGGGAGTCACCGACACCGGCGCCCTCGCTCACCGCTGCGGGGGCCGGGCCCAACTCCTCCGTGTCCCGGCCCTCTTCACCGTTCCGGGTGCCCTGCTCGTGGGCGTCACCACCGCCTGGCACCGGCTCGCCATCACCCCCGGTGCCAGGGACCGATGCCGGCACCGGCGCCGTCCCACCGGGCCCGGCCGGATTCAGACCCACCCGGTCCGATCCGCGAGACCCGCCCAGGTCACCGGTCTCCCTCCGGGTAATGTGCAGCCGATCACGCATCACGTGCCCGAAGCACGGCACCGCACCAGGCACCCGACCGATCACGAATGGCGAGACGCACATGAGCGAAGGGACAGCACCGGCGGCCGGCGAAGCGGCCTCCGTCGCCGACGAGGCGGCCCGTGAGCGGCTGCTCTACCTGCGCGGCAGCATCGACAACCTCGACGCCGCCCTGGTGCATCTGCTGGCCGAGCGCTTCAAGTGCACCCAGCAGGTCGGTGAGCTCAAGGCCCGGCACAGTCTGCCGCCCGCCGACCCGGCCCGGGAGGCCGCGCAGATCGAGCGGCTGCGCCGGCTGGCCGAGGACGCCAAGCTGGACCCGGCCTTCGCCGAGAAGTTCCTCAACTTCATCATCGGCGAGGTCGTCCGCCACCACCGGGCGATCGCCGACCGTACACACGAGGCGATGGCGGAGCCCGCCGAACCGGCCGGACCCACCGCGGGCTGAGCCCCCCCACGCACGACGGACGGCGTGGCACCGCCAGTGCGGCACCGCCGGCGGGGGACCGCCCGCGGGGACCCGCCCGCGTGGGGTGCCTCGTCGCCGGTGGGCCCGCAGCGCACTGGCCACGACGACCGCAGCGCACCAGCCACGAAGACCGCCGCCCTGGTCGCGGTCCGGCGCGAGCCTCGGGCGCACCCGCACACGAAGGATGGCGCAGCTCGCCCTTGACCGTCGTCCGCGTCCCACCCCACGGTCGCCTCACCCAGCTGGCCCCGTCGTCCACGCCGAGTGACACTCGCCATACCTGACGCCGGACCGTGCCGCAGTGTCACCGCGCCCACTACCGTCCAGTAACACGGTTCCTCAGGGAGCCGCCGAGCGCCACCACCCTGCCCCTCCGGCCGTGCACCGAGAGCGGAGACACACGATGGCCACCACCCCCGCATCACCTGCTGAACCGCGGCGGAGCGCCCGCCCCGGGACCGCCCCGATCCTCACCCTGAAGCCCGGTACGTCCTGGCAGGACGCCTGGCAGCGCAGTCTGGCCGCGGCCCCCGAGGCGTTCCGCGACGACCAGGCCCTCAACCTCTGGGGCGCCGCCTGGCATCCGGACGGCCACCCGCTGCCCGCCACCAGCCCCGTCGACGGCAGTCCCATCGCCGGCCCGCCCCGGCTCGACGCGGATGCCGCCCTGCACGCCGTACGCGCCTCCCTCGACCAGCACCGGGCCTGGCGCCAGGTCCCGTTGGCCGAGCGCAAGGCCCGGATCTCCGCCACTCTCGACGCGCTGACCGAACACCGCGAACTGCTCGCCCTCCTCCTCGTCTGGGAGATCGGCAAACCCTGGAAGCTCGCGCAGGCAGACGTCGACCGGGCCATCGACGGGGTCAGCTGGTATGTCTCCGAAATCGACCGGATGCTCGCCGACCGCACACCGCTGCCCGGCCCGGTCAGCAACATCGCCAGCTGGAACTACCCGATGTCGGTCCTGATCCACGCGATGCTCGTGCAGGCGCTGGCCGGCAATGCGGTGATCGCCAAGACCCCCACCGACGGTGGTCTGGTCTGTCTCACCCTCGCCTGCGCCCTGGCCGTCCGGGAGGGCGTTCCGGCCACCCTCGTCAGCGGCAGCGGCAAGGAGCTCTCGCCCTCCCTCGTCCGCTCACCGGAAATCGGCTGTGTCTCCTTCGTCGGCGGCCGCGACACCGGTGCCCGGGTCGCCACCGCCGTCGCCGACCTCGGCAAACGCCACATCCTCGAACAAGAGGGCCTCAACACCTGGGGCATCTGGAACTTCACGGACTGGCCGACCCTGACGCCGCTGCTCCGCAAGACCTTCGACTACGCCAAGCAGCGCTGCACCGCCTACCCCCGCTTCGTCGTCCAGCGCGAGGCCTTCGCCGACTTCCTCACCGCCTACCTCCCGGCCGTCCGCAGCGTCCGCTTCGGCCACCCCCTGGCCGTGGCCGACCCCGCCGATCCGCTCCCCGAACTCGACTTCGGCCCGCTGATCAACGCCGCCAAGGCCAAGGAACTCGCCGACCTCACCACCGAGGCGATCTCCCGGGGCGCCGTCCCCCTGCACCGCGGCAGCCTGGCGGACGGACACTTCCTGCCCTCCCAGGACACCTCGGCCTACCTCCCGCCGACCACCCTCCTGGCCCCGCCCCCGTCCTCCCCGCTCCACCACGCCGAGCCCTTCGGCCCCGTCGACACCCTCGTCCTCGTCGACACCGAGGCGGAACTCCTCGCCGCCATGAACGCCAGCAACGGTGCCCTGGTCGCCAGCCTCTCCTGCGACGACAAGGAGACCTACGACCGCCTCGCGCCGCAGATCCGCGCCTTCAAGGTCGGCCACGGCAAGCCCCGTTCGCGAGGCGACCGCGATGAGCTCTTCGGCGGCTTCGGCAACTCCTGGAGCGGTGCGTTCGTCGGCGGCGAACTCCTCGTCCGCGCGGTCACCGAAGGCCCCGCGCCCGAACGCCTGCCGGGCAACTTCCCCGACTACCACCTGATGCCGTGAACAGGCACTGAACCGGCGGCACTGGGCATGTCGCCCGTCACCAACGTGCCGGGACAACACACCTAGCCGATCCCCTGCCGGTCGGGGGACGAGGCGAACCGCCGGTCCGGCGCCGCCGGCACCGCACGCTCCACCGCCTGCAACAGGAGCGTGCGGTGCCGCACCAGCGGCTCCCGCCGCGGCTCCGGCGCGAGCAGCAGCAGATCCTCGATCCCGGCCAGCATCCGCCGGGTGACCTGCGGACTGTGCACCGCGGCCGCCCGGATCTCGGTCAGTCCCAGGTCCACCAGATCGGTCCAGCCCGGGACGTTCTGCACCAGCCGCACCGCACTCCGGCGGTCCCGGTGCTGCACCGCCCCGAGCGGCCGCCCCACCACCGCCGCGAGAATCTGCACGATCCGGTCCAGGCACTGCACGGCCGTGGTCGGATCGTTCACCGCCGGCGACAGCGCACGCAGCGCGATGTCCGACAACTGCCGCAGCCCGAGGCCGAGATCCTGGTGAAAGGTGCGCTCCACCCCCACCGACACCGTGCGCCGCAACGCCCACCGGGGCGGCACCGTCCCGCCGTGCACCGCCAGCACCGGCGTCCCCGGCAGCACAAAATCGCCGATCCGCGGAATCAACCGCAGTACGACCCCCTGCCGCCGCGCCACCCGCACCAGCCGCGCCACATGCACATCCAGCACCACCCCGGCCCGGCCCGTGTGCGCGACGCGGCCCGTCTCGGGCGCCAGGGAGGCCCCGTGCTCCGCGCCCTCCCCGCCGGTGCCCTGCCGCGCCAGCATCCGCAGCGTCTCCCGGGTGATCCGGTCGACCACCGGGCCCACCTGCATCAGCCGCAGCGTGGCCGACACATACGCGATGAACAGCACCAGGCTGAGTCCGACCAGGACCATCGTGAGCAGGTTCTGCACCACGGGCACCGAGGTGACCTGGCGGACATCGGTCTCACTCTCGTACGAGGTGAGCACCAGCAGCGAGAACAGAAAGGTCGCCAGGAAGACCGTGAGCGTGATCTTGCTGATCCGGCTCCGGATGAAGATCCGCACCACCCGCGGGGTGAGCTGACCGCTGGCCATCTGCACCGCGACCAGCGAAATGCTGAAGACCACACCGATGAAGGTCATCATCGCCGAGCTGATGGTCGTCACGATCGTCCTGGTGTCCTCGGCGATCGACACCAGTTCCCGGACCGCCGCGTACGCCTTCTCCCGCTGTAGCAGCGCGACGATCTCCAGATCGAGCCTCGACGCCCCCCACCACAGCAGCACCGCACACACCAGCCCCGCCGACGGCGCGAACCAGAAGGTGTCCCGCAGATGCTCCCGCAGCGGCGAAAGCGCACGTGGCCTGCGTGGACCACTGATATGCACGACATGTCCCTGATTGCCCATAAATCGAGGTTATGTGGGCGACTGATATGCAGGTGAAGGGCACTCCGAAAGCTTGGTATTGTTGTCCATGTCGCCGCGGGGAACGCCCCGTGACGATCACACCTAGTCCGGGTGGCGGAATGGCAGACGCGCTAGCTTGAGGTGCTAGTGCCCTTTATCGGGCGTGGGGGTTCAAGTCCCCCCTCGGACACCAGCGAAACCCCTGCTGAGCAGGGGTTTTCTGCATTTCTGGGGCGGCGGGGCAAGAGGTGTCCAAATTGCCTGTTCCATCCCCTTTGTTTGGGAGTATCCTGAAGACCGGCCTACGGGGCGAGCGAGGGAGTTCGACCGGACTGGCCTCGGGGAAGGGAGCTCTGGCTCTCGCCGAGGACAAGAGGAAAGGTCGGGCTGAGAGGCCGAAAGGTCGTAAGACCGGACGGCGACCCCCAAGCACCTGATCCGGACAATGCCGGCGAAGGGAGCCCACCTCGTAGGTCTTTTGTGCGCGCCGGCTCATTCGCTCCGCATCATGTCCGCGCACTTCTCCCCGATCATCATCGTCGTGATGCACGGATTCACGGCCGGCAGGAACGGCATCACCGAACCGTCGGCCACCCGCAGACCCGTGACGCCCTTGACGCGCAGGTGGGGGTCGAGCGGCGTGGCCTGATCGTCGGCGGCGCCCATCCGGACCGTGCAGGCGGGGTGGTAGACGGTGTTGTGCGTGGTGCGGATGTAGTCGAGCAGCTCGGTGTCGGAGCGGGCGGAGGGGCCGGGGGCGAGCTCGGTGCCGGCCCAGTCGGCCATGGGGGACCGGGAGATGATCTCGCGGGCGAGGCGGAGGCCGTGGATCATGACGCGCTGATCGTGTTCGTCGGTGAAGTAGCGCGGGTCGACCTTGGGCTTGTCACGGAAGTCGCGGGTGCGCAGACGCACGGTGCCCAGGGAGCGGGCGCGGGTGACGTTCGGGGTGAGACAGAAGGCGTTCTCCGAGGTGGGGTAGCCGCGGCGGTAGGTGTTCATGTCGAAGGGCACCTGGCCGTAGTGGAACATCAGGTCCGGGCGGTCCAGGCCCGGCTCGGTGTCGGCGAAGATGCCGATCTCCCACCACTGGGTGGAGGAGCGGACCATGCGCTGCTTGGCGTCCCACATGATCACGCCCTCCGGGTGGTCCTGGAGGGAGGAGCCGACACCGGGGGAGTCGACGATCGGTTCGATGCCGGTGGCGCGCAGATGGGTGGCCGGGCCGATACCGGAGAGCATGAGGAGCTTCGGGGAGTCGATGGAGCCGCAGGAGACGACGGTCTCGCGGCGGGCGTTGACGGTGCGGGTGTGGATCAGGTCGGGGGCGAGGTAGTCCACGCCGGTGCAGTGCCGTGCGGAGTCGAAGTTCAGACGCCTGGCCTGGAGTCCGGTGCGTACCTCCAGGTTCTTGCGGGTGCCCATCACGGGGTGGAGGTAGGACACCGAGGCGGAGGAACGGGTGCCGTCGGGGCGGCAGTTGATCTGGAACCAGTTCGCACCCCGGATGACGGTCCGGCCGGTGTTGAAGGGGGTGGTCGGGATGTCGGCCGCCGCGCAGGCCTCCAGGAGGGCCACCCCGCACGGGTCGTGGGGCGGGACGGTGCGCAGGACGACCGGGCCGTTGCGGCCGTGGTGGTCGCCGGGGCCGTCGTTGCTCTCCAGCCGCTGGAGGAGCGGGAAGCAGTCGGCCGCGCTCCAGCCCGAACAGCCCATCGCGGCCCACTCGTCGAGATCCTCGGCCGGGGGCCAGAAGGCGATACACGAGTTGTGCGAGGAGCAGCCGCCCAGCACCTTGGCGCGGGCGTGCCGCAGGAAGCTGTTGCCGTTCTCCTGCGGTTCGACCGGGTAGTCCCAGTCGTAGCCGGACTCCAGCAGCCCCATCCAGCGGTCCAGGCGCAGGACGTTCTCGTCGCCGACGTCGGAGGGGCCGGCCTCCAGCAGGCAGACGGTGACCGCCGGATCCTCGCTGAGCCGGGCGGCCACGACGGCGCCGGCCGTGCCGCCGCCGACCACGACATAGTCGAACTCGTCCACAGGTGCCTCTTGGGACATCGTGCCGTCTCCAGATCAGGGGGTGGGGTTGCCGGCGTCGCCCGAGGTGCCGCGGTCCGCTTGGACGGCGGCATGCATGGCGAGGACGCCCGTGCGCTTGCGCTGGACGAACCAGTAGTAGGCGAAACCGCCGATCGCCACGACGCCGATGAACAAGAAGGCGCCCCAGCGCAGATACCAGTGCTGCGGGCCGGTCGCGTTGTAGACCGCGGCGCGCGGCCAGGCGAGGTTGAGGGACATCGCGATGCCCCAGAGCACCGCCAGGATGTTGACCGGAAGGCCGAACCTGCCGAGGGAGAACTTGCCCTTGGCCGGGGTCCAGTTGCCCCGCAGCCGCTGGAACAGCATCGGCAGGGTGACCGACAGATATGCCAGATAGATCATGATGATCGCGATGCTGGTGATCACCGAGAAGATCTGCGGCTGGTTGACGTTGATGACGAGGATGCCGACCGCCACCAGCCCGATGACGACGGCCGGCAGCACCGGTGTCTGGAAGCGCGGGCTGACCTTGGCGAGCAGGGAGGCCGCCGGGAGGTTGTTGTCCCGGGCCATCGCGAACGCCAGCCGGATACCGGCGGTGTGCACCGCCAGTTCGCACACGGTGATCGCGATGACCACACACCAGAGCACGATCTGGCCCACGGTCGAGCCGAGCGTGGAGAGCACCACGTACTGCAGCCCGTCCACCTTCAGCTGCTCGGCCTGCAGATCGGGCACCGAGAGCAGGGCGAAGAGCAGGATCAGACCGCCGATGAGGAAGGACGCGACCAGCGCCCGCAGGATCGCGCGGGGGGCGTTGCGGCCGGGGTCCTTGGACTCCTCACCGAGTGACGAGGCCGTGTCGAAGCCGTACATGACGTAGGCCGAGGCCAGTGATGCGGTCAGGAACGCGCCGAAGTAGCCGAGGCTCTCGCCCTTGCCCAGACCGAAGGTGTCGGTCACCACGTCGGGGCCACGGGTGACATGCGCGGCGAGCAGCAGGATCAGGACGATGGCGGCGATCAGCTCGATGGCCACGCCCGCGGAGTTGATCCGCGCCATGAGCTTGACGCCGAAGGCGTTGACCAGGGTGGTGAAGGTGATCAGCACGGTGCCGAGGAGTACGGCGTTCTCGGCCGCCGACTTGCCGGTGCCGTCGCCGATGAACTGGAACCACGACGAGATCTGCGGCAGCGTCACCTGGTAGGCCAGCGCCACCGCGGACAGCGAGACCATGGTCGCGGTCACCATCATCCAGCCGCCGAGCCAGCCGATGTGCGGGCCGCCGAGCTTCTTGGCCCAGTTGTAGACCGATCCGGCCACCGGGTAACGGGCGGCCAGCTCACAGAAGCACAGCGCCACCATCAGCTGTCCGGCGAAGACCATCGGCCAGGACCACCAGTACGCCGGTCCGCCATGGGCGATGCCGAAGTAGAACAGCTGGAAGGTGCCGGTGAGGATGGAGATATAGCTGATGCCGGCGGCGAAGGTATGGAAGTTGCCCAGGGTGCGCTTGAGTTCCGGTTTGTAGCCGAGCTCGGCGATCGCGTCGTCGTCGTGCGAACCGTCGGCCCGGGTGCCGGGGCGGGGGGACTCGGGACCGGTCACTCGAACCACCTCTGCGGCCGTGGCGCGGTGTTGCGCCAGACATGCTTGGCCTCCTGGTACTCGGCCAGCCCCGCGGGGCCCAGCTCGCGGCCGACGCCCGACTGCTTCATCCCGCCCCACTCCGCCTGTGGCACATAAGGATGGAAGTCGTTGATCCACACCGTCCCCGCGCGCAGCCGGGCGGCGACCCGGTGGGCACGCTCGCTGTCCTGCGTCCACACCGCCCCGGCCAGCCCGTACACCGTGTCGTTGGCGAGCGAGACCGCCTCGTCCTCGTCACGGAACCGCTCGACGGTCAGCACCGGGCCGAAGCTCTCGTCGCGGACGACGGACATGTCCGGGGTGCACTCGTCCAGCACGGTCGGCAGATAGTAGAAGCCGTTCGCCAGCGACGGATCGTCGGGTGCGGAGCCGCCGCAGAGGAGTACGGCGCCCTCGTCGAGCCCGGCCGCCACATACGCCTCGACCTTCGCGCGGTGCGCGGCCGAGATCAGCGGGCCGGTGCGGGCATGCTCGTCGAACGGCCCGCCGAGCCGGATCCGCTGGGCGCGGGAGACCAGTTCGTCGACGAAGGCATCGTGCAGCTCCTCCTGGACGAGCAGCCGGGCGCCCGCCGAGCAGACCTGTCCGGAGTGCAGGAAGACCGCCATCAGGGCGTAGTCCACGGCGGTGTCGAAGTCGGCGTCCGCGAAGACGATGTTCGGGTTCTTGCCGCCCAGCTCCAGCGCGATCTTCTTCACGGTGGGGGCCGCGGCGGCCATGATGCGCCGCCCGGTGACCAGACCGCCGGTGAACGACACCATGTCCACCCGCGGGTCCTCGGTCAGCAGTGCTCCCACGGCCGGGCCGGTGCCCAGCACCAGATTCGCGGCTCCGTCGGGCAGTCCGGCCTCGGCCAGCAGCCGCATGAGGTGGATGGCGGTGTGCGGGGTCAGCTCACTGGGCTTCAGGACGAAGGTGTTGCCCGTGACCAGACAGGGCGCGACCTTCCAGGCGGTCTGCAGCAGCGGGTAGTTCCACGGGGTGATCAGCGCGCAGACGCCGACCGGCTCGTGGCGTACCGTGCTGTCGATCTCCGTGGCACCGGCGTCCACCACCCGGTCGGTGCCCCCGGCCGCGCCGAGGTTGCCGAAGTGGCGGAAGCAGTTGGCGATGTCGTCCATGTCGTAGCCGCTCTCGACCAGCCGCTTGCCGGTGTCCAGCGACTCGGCCCTGGCCAGCGCGTCCCGGTCGCGTTCCAGCAGCTCGGCGACGCGCAGCAGCAGCCGGCCGCGCTCGGCCGCCGGGGTGCGGGGCCAGGGCCCGTCATCGAAGGCCGTGCGGGCAGCGGAGATCGCCGCCGCGGCTTCCTTCGGCCCGCCCTCGTCCACGGTCGCGACCAGCGTGCCGTCGGCGGGGCAGCGGATCTCGCGCACCTGCCCGTCGGCCGCTGCGGTCCACTGACCGCCGATGAACAGCTCCGGCATGGTGGTGCCTCCGGTCTCCGGGCTCGTACGGGGCGGTCGCGGCGGTCGCGGCCGCCCCGGCCGGCGGTGTCAGGCCGCCGGTCGGCCCGCCGTGCGGACCTCGGTGACGATCACTGCACCGAGAGTAAGACGGGCGGTGCGGCTCCGCACGGTACGAGGGGCCGGGGGAGAGGGGAGCGGCACCGGGTGGGGCCGACGGAGTGACGGGCGCGGGCGGGACGGGAGAATGGACGGATGTGCAGCGAGCTGGGCCGCGCTCGGAAGCCGCGGCGGGACCGGGCGGAGTCGGCCACGGGGCCGCACCCCGTCCCCGACATCGCGGCGTACCTCTCCGGTCGCTGGACCATCGAGCGGACCGTGTACGACCTGCGGACCGGCGCCGAGGGCAGCTTCCGCGGCACCGCCGAGTTCCGGCCCGACGCGGCCGGCGAGGCGCTGCTGCACATCGAGGAGGGGCAGCTGAGGTGGAGCGGAACGGTGGCCCCGGTGAGCCGCACCCTGCGCGTGCGGCCCCGCCCGGACGGCACCGCGGGGATCGACTTCGCCGATGGCCGGCCCTTCCACGACCTCGACCTCAGGACCGGCCGCTGGACCGCCGTCCACCCCTGTGCCGCGGACCGGTACGAGGGGACCTTCACCGCCGTCGGGCCGGACGAATGGCATCTGGAGTGGCGGGTCGGCGGTCCGGCCAAGGACCAGTTGCTGCGCTCGGTGTACCGGCGGCCGGGGTGACCGCGGCCGTGCGCCGCGTACCCACGCCTGTCCGGCATTTGTACGCAGCGCACGGCACCCCCCGGGGACAGGTGTCCCGGGGGGTGCCGGCGTCGGTCAGGAGAGGGGTCAGGCGGCGGGCAGCTTCCCCCGTCCGAAGAGCTTCCGCTCGTCGTGCAGGGCGAACGGCGTGGTTCTCAGATCGGCGATCTGGATGCCGAAGATCTTCAGTTGCAGCATCAGCTGGGTCTTCAGGTCGTAGCCCGCGCTGAGCGCCCACGCCGGGGCACCGCCACCGGTCGCCGCCGCGGCACGTCCGGTGAGGTGGACGGACAGATCGCCGCCGACGCCCGCCGTGTCGTAGAGGAACACCTGGGCCCGCGCCCCGATACGGGCCGTCGCGGAGGCCGCGCCCTCGACCCGCGGCGCCGCGCCCTTCGTCTGCTGCCGGGCTTCGTGCAGCGCCTGCCAGCCGTGGCTGCGGTCGTACTTCGCGCCGACGGCGAACGCACCGGAGGTGCGCTGGTCGGCGTCGACCACGATGCGGCCGTCCGCGGTGAAGCGGTAGGTGAAGGTGACCTCGGTGCTGACCACGACGGGAACCGGGCCCACCCAGAAGACGTGCCGTCCGGTGACCGCGGCGAGCGGCACGGCGACCTCGCCGGTGTCCGCGGTACCCCGCACCTTGCCGTGCACCTGCCAGCCATAGGCGTAGGAGCCGCCGAGGCCGACGGCCGCGCGCTGCGGCAGCAGGTTCAGCCCGCCGCGCTTCTCGTACTGGAAGATCAGCTCGGGCCGGAACGACACCTCGCCGGACAGCCGGGCCGGAGATTTGGCGGTCGCCTGCACGCCCTTGGGCAGCGGCACATTGACGCCCAGCCGCAGGGTGGTGAGCGCCTTCCGCGCCTCGGGCGGCAGCGTATCGCCGGAAGAGCTGGGGGCGGGGTGGGTAGCGGAGGGAGCGAGCTGGGTGCGGACCCCGGAGGAGGCGGACGCCGAGGGGCTCGGGGAGCCGGATGCGGTGGCCTCAGGACTGCCGGACGGAGTGGCCGGATCGCCGGACGGAGTGGCCGGGCCGCCGCTGTCCGAACCGGTGCCGGAAGCGGGCTTCTGCACGGTGACACCCGAGGAGAGCGGCTTGACCGAGACCTCACCGGGCCGCAACGCCGTGCGCTGGTCCACCTTCTGATCCCCGAGCAGCTCCGAGAGCGTGGCGGGGGCGGTGGTCACCCGGACCTTGCCGTCGCGGGAGCCGGTGACCTTGCCGACCTTGAACAGCGCACCCGAAGGGGCGTGCCGGTTGGGCGCGGCGGCGATCACATCCCCGGTCCGTACGGTCTTGCCGGCGGACGGCTTGAGCTCCGCCTGCTTGCGGTGCGCGTCGTACGACGAGAGCTGCACGGAGACCGAATTGCCGGAACGGGTCGGCGCGTCGGACGGCCTGGCGACCGCGGCACCGCCCTCAGGGCCGGAGGCCCGGGCATCGTCCGGCACGGCACCGGGGGCCGTCGGCCCGGTCGCCGGTATGCCGGCCGAGGAGGTGCGCGGTGTGTCGGGGCCCGAGAGCAGAGCGTGGGTGCCGAGGGCAGCGGGGACGAGTACGCCGACCGCGGCGGCGGGCACCGCGATACGACGCCAGGAAACAGCCATGGGATTCCTCGATGGTGCGGGGAGACGGGGAGGAACAGCGGGGCCGCGCACCGAACGCCGGCACGAGTCCGGACGGCTGGGGAAAAGTCGTCCAACATCGAACATCTGTAGGGGTTCGGGCGGCTTCCTCGTAGCATGGCGACGAATGATCGCTTTCGCCATGGGGAAAGACACCGAGTCGGGAGGGGACGGGTGGAGACTTCCACAACGGTGCCGGAATCCGCCGCTGCGCTGCACGCCGGCATCGACGCGCTCACCGATGAGGTCATCGACGGGCTGCGGGCCCAACTCCCCTCCTACGCCGCCGTGCCGGCGGGCCGGCTCCGGCCAAGGGTGATGGCGTCCCTGCGCAACGGCCTCTCGTTGGTGGAGCGCTGGGCCGAGGAGCGGCGGAGCGCGCGGGGCACCGGCCGCGGCGACGGCCCGGCTCACGGCATCCCGGCGACACACCTCGACGAGGTGACGGACCTGGCCCGCTCGTTGCCCGTCGAGGACATCATCTCGGCCTACCGGATCGGGACGGATATCGTCTGGCGGCGGTTCGGTGAGGAGATGACGGCCCGGGGCGGGACCGCCGAGGACCTGCTGCCGATCGCCGAGACGCTGCGCGCCTGGGTCGACGCCAACACCCTGCGGATCGTCCGCAGCTGCCGGGTCGGCCTCCAGGGCGACGACCCCGCGGCGGACCGCCGGCATGCGGACATGGTCCGGGCCCTGCTGCTTGGCGAGGCGCGGTGGGACAAGTCCCTGGCCGGCTTCGGGACATGGGGCGCCGGGTCCGCCGGCGACGGCCCGGCCGACGGGCACCGGACCGAGAGGCACACCGATGACGCGGAGGCCGTGGACGGATCGTACGAGCACAGCGCCCTCCGCCTCCCCTTCCGTGCGCGGCTGCCCGACGCTGCCCCGCCCGGCGACCCGGGTGGCGCCCCCGCCGCCGCGGGCCACGCCGGCCCCGGCGACCGCGCTTTCCACCGGATCGCCGGTCTGCTGCGCCCCTGGCTCGCCCTGGACGAGGCGGGCCGCGCTCTGGTCACGACCGTGGACGGGGATGTGGCGGGACTGCTGGTCGGGCGTCCGGCCGGGCTGTGCCGCAGTCTGATCCTGGGGCTGGGCGCCCCGGCGCCCGGCTCCGGACTCGCCACCGAATTCACCCGGGCCACCCAGGCGCTGCGGGCCGCCGCCGGATTCGGCCTCGTCGGGGCGTTCACCCGCGAGGAGCTGGGGCTGCGGGCCACGGTCGTGGCGCTGCCGGCCGTGGGGGAGCAGCTGGTACGGCTCCGCCTGGCCCCGCTGACCGAACGGGGCGAGGAGGGCGCCCAGTTGGCGGAGGCCGCGGGCGCCTATCTACGGCAGGGGCTGCGGCTGGAGGCTGCCGCACGGACCCTCTACGTCCACCCCAACACCCTGCGCAACCGCCTCCGGCGCTTCGAGGAGATCACCGGCACCAACCTCCGTGACCCGGCCGATCTGGCCGAGGTCTGGTGGGCGCTGACCCATCGTCGGTTCCACGGGCCGACGAGCTGAGCCGCATACCGTGAGCTCCGCCCGGTCCCGGGTGCCCATGGTGCCCCTCGGGACCGGACGGGGTGCCCGCCGACGGCGTCAGTTCTTGACCGCCCGCAGTGCGTACAGCAGCGGAATGATCGGCTCCGACGGCGGAAGGCGCCACCAGCCGTTCTCGCCCGGCACCATCGCCTCGAACCGCTTCCAGGGCAACAGCTCGGTCTCCCGCACCAGTTGGACGGTCAGCCCCGCGCCGGTCACGGCGGAGATGACCTCTCCGAGGCCGTGCCGCCACTCATAACTCGTCGTGGCTCCCTGCACCGGCGGACCATCGGTGTAGGTGCACGGCGTATCGCTCCTGAGGGGACCGCGTCCCCCTAAGTAGTCGTTCCGGAGCCGGAGATCCTGCTGGTCCGGGCCGCCGGCCGGCCCCAGGGAGTCCAGCAGCGGATGGAACTCGACCAGATAGAAGGTCCCGCCGGGCCGGAGCAGTGAGCTGACGATCCCCGCCCAGGCGGTCAGATCCGGCAGGTAGCACAGCGCCCCCTTGCCGGTGTAGACCACGTCGAACCGCCGTGCGCCGAGCGCCTCCGGGGCCCGGTGCACATCCGCCTGGACGAACTCCATGGTCCGGCCGGCCTCCTCGGCGAGCCGCCGTGCCTCCGCGACCGCCGCCGCGGAGAAGTCGAGCCCCACCGTGTGCGCCGCGCCCCGTTCGGCGAACGCGGCCGTCTCGGTGCCCAGATGGCACTGCAGATGCAGCACGTCCCGCCCGGTCAGCTCGCCGAGATCGGCCCACTCGAACGGCGCGAACCAGTCCTCGGCGGTGCGGGAGCCGTCCAGTCCGTAGAACTCGCTGGCCACATGAACCGGGGTACGGGCGTCCCAGTTCGCCTGGTTGGCCAGGACCATCTCCCCGGCGGTGGGCGGGTTTCCCGGAAGGGGCGTCAGTTCACTCTTGTTCATGGTCATCCGTCCCTCCTACCCACCGGGCCGGGAGCCCACCAGTAGGGACGGCTGGACGACGGGCGCCCCTACCCCTCCGCGGCCGGTGTCGTCCACACCTCCCCGTCGAGGACATTGCGCATCCCCACCCACACCATGTTCATCAGCCGCAAGGTAATCCGCTCCGGGGGCTCGTCGGGATGCAGCACCATCCAGTCGGTGAGCGAGTCCGCCGCCCCGACCAGGGTGTACGCCACGAAGTCGGCCTCGTCGTCGGGGCGGGCGGGACCGGCGCTCTCCGCGCTGCAGGTCCGGACCAGTCCGGCGACCTCGGTCAGCACCGCCCGCCGGGTCTGCGCCAGCTCCGCCGCTATTGCCGGGCTCAGCTCCGCCGCCTGGCGGTGCAGCACCACCCAGCTGTCCGGGTGTTCGGTGACAAAGGTGAAGAACGTCAGCAGCCCCGCCCGCAGCCGCAGTTCGGGGGAGGGCGCGGGGCCCGCGGCGGCCCGGAACGCGGCCACCAGGCGCTCGGCCTCACGGCGCAGACAGGCGAGGAACAGTCCTTCCTTGGAGTCGAGGTAGAGATAGACCATCGGCTTGGAAATTCCGGCGAGTTCAGCGATCTCGTCGACCGAGGAGGCGTGGTAGCCGCGCTTGGCGAAGACCCCGATCGCCGCGTCGATGATCAGCTGCTCCCGGACCGGCCGGGGAATGCGTCGCCTGCGTGTATCGCTCATTCGTGCCAGCCTACCCCAGCCTTACTGTCGAGTAAGTTTACTGCGAAGTAAGGTGGCTGGGAGGGGGCGCTGCTCGCCGGTGCCGCCATCGACAGGTGTAAAGCGGGGTGACGGTGGTAGGCGTTCCCACGCAACGCTCCATTCTGCAACGGCAGTTGTCCGGGTGGCTGCCGAGGTGGACCGGATGCGGCAGGGCCCGGGTGTGTTCCTGGGCCGGGCCCGGACCGCACGGGGGGCGTGCCCGGCGTCGGGTGTCGCCGGCAAGGAACGGGCCGCCGCCCGTGAGTGGCGTGGTGGCGGCCCGTACCCCCGCCCGCGTCGGCCGTCATCTCTTTCCGCGCCTCGCCCGTGTGATGACACACCGTCACCTCACAACTGGGCACAAGGAACACAGTCGCTCGTCTGCAACAACCGCCGTCCGCTAGGTATGTTGGGGACTGCGGGGCGTGGTCGTACAATCACGCAACGATCGGCCGCTGCCCCCTGGCTGATGGCTGCCGAAGCGACGGGAAAGTGTGGAATGAGCCAAGAAACGCGACCGCAGTCCAGCGCCGTCGACGTCAGCATCCCGAGTGTGGCGCGGATGTACGACTACTACCTCGGCGGCAAGGACAACTACGCCGTCGACCGCGAGGCCTGCGAAGAGCTGAGCAAGGTCGTACCGAGCACCCAGGTGCTGGCGATCAACAACCGGCGTTTTCTGCAGCGGGTGGTCCGCTGGCTGGCTCGTGAACACGGCATCCGGCAGTTCATCGACCATGGGTCAGGCCTGCCGACCCAGGACAACGTCCACCAGGTCGCCCAGCAGGTCGACCCGGAGTCCCGCGTGGTGTACGTCGACAATGACCCCATCGTGCTGGCGCACGGCCGTGCCCTGCTGGAGGAGAACGCCAACACCGCCGTCATCCAGGCGGACATGCGGGACACCGGCGGCATCTTCGGCAGCCCGGAGGTCGAGCGGCTGATCGACTTCGACCGGCCCGTCGCCGCGCTGTTCGTCTCCGTGCTCCACTGCATACCGGACGCCGACGACCCGGCCGGTCTGATCAAGCGGGTCGCCGACCGGCTGGCACCCGGCAGCTTCCTGGTGGTGTGCCAGCTGGTCAGTGAGGACACCGCGACCCGCGACTTCGTCACCGAATTCATGCGGGTCAGCACCCACGGCCAGTGGGGCCGGGTGCGGCAGGCCCATGAACTGGCCGGGTTCCTGGAAGGACTGGAGGTCCAGGAACCGGGCCTGGTGGAGGTCTCCACCTGGAAGCCGGACGCGGACATCGGCCCCAAGCAGCTCACCCAGGAATGGATCGAGTACGGCGGCGTCGCCCGCAAGCCGTAGCGCGGACACCCCGCGATGCGGGAGCGGGGCGGGGCACCCCCGTGGATGCCCCGCCCCGCTCCGCCGCAACCGTGCGGATCAGCTGTCCTGTTTGAGCAGCCGCTCCAGGATCGCCACGGATTCCCGCGGCGACTCGGACTGTGCGCTGAGCCGGTCCATCACCGCGAGGTAATGATCCACATCATCGCGCTTGTCCAGGTAGAGCGCGCTGGTCAGCTGTTCCAGATAGACGATGTCGGGCAGATCCGGCTCCAGGAACCGCAGGATCGTGATCGGACCACCGGCCGCCGCCAGCCCACCGAGGCTGAACGGCGCGATCTGCAGGGTGACATTCGGCAGCTCGGTCATCTTCAGCAGATGCCTGAGCTGGCCGGCCATCACTTCCGGCCCGCCGAGCGGGCGGCGCAGTGACGCCTCGTCGATCACCGCCCACACCCGGGGCGCGTCCGGGACGGCCAGCAGCTCCTGACGCTTCACCCGCAGCTGCACCCGGCGCTCGATCTCCTCGGGCGAGGACCGCGGATGGCCGAGCTGCGCGACCGCACGGGCATAGTCCGGGGTCTGCAACAGGCCCGGCACGAACTGGACTTCGTACGTGCGGATCACCGAGGCGGCCTCTTCGAGGCCGATATGTGTCTCGAACCAGCCGGGCAGCACATCGCCGTACTGATGCCACCAACCGGGGCTGCTGGTCCGGCGGGCCAGCTTGAGGAAGTCGGCGCGGACCGCCTCGTCCGTGACGTGGTAGAGCGTCAGCAGATCCGCGACATCCCGCTCCTTGCAGCTCACCCGGCCGAGCTCCAGGCGGCTGATCTTGGCGTGCGAGCCGCGGATGGCGTCCCCGGCGGCCTCCCGGGTGATGCCCGCGCCCTCCCGCAGCCGGCGGAGCTGGGTGCCCAGCACGATGCGCAGGACGGTCGGGCCGCCCCGCGGGTGGTCGAGATAGCGGCGCAGGGACGGACCGCTGCTCGGCTGCGCGGCACTCATGCCGGAACCTCGCTTCGATGGGCCTCGCACGGGCGAGGCGCGCGCCTTTCGATGGCTCTCCCCCCACCTTCGGCCGGGGGGACTCCCCTGCGGCGCTCGCTCATGCTGACTCCCCTGAGTGGTCGGGCGAACGCCCAGTGTCCCACCGCCCCGAGGCTGCGTACAGCCGGGGCGACTATCCGGTCGACATATGCGCCAATCGCGGCGGCGTCCGCGTCAGTTCCGGGCTATGAGATCGTCGAAGTCGCCGTCCTTGGCGCCCTGGACGAAGGCCGCCATCTCCTCGCGGGTGTAGAGGAGCGCCGGGCCGGAGGCGAACCGGGAGTTGCGCACCGCCACTCCGCCGTCCGAAAGAACCGCCAGTTCAACGCAGTTGCCACTGGGGTTGCTGCGGCGGCTCTTGCGCCACACGGCGCCTTCGATGCTGGTCGCCTGCATGCCGTTGCTCACCGACTCCATCACACCTGCTCCCTTGCTGGAGGGCATTCCTCCGACCGATGCCGGGCCCGCGATCACCTTGGCGTGAACGAGCCCCTGTGCCGCCGTCCTTACCGATGTAATTGCAGATGCACTTGCACCGGGCGACGGCTGCCGAGGATATTAACCCTCCGAGGCAGTCCGGCCCAGCCCCGAAATCCCCTTCGCGGAGATGTTGATGACCACACATCCGGCAGAGACCGTGCACGACGCGCTTCGGGAGGAACCCGGTGAGGACACCTGGTGGACCCCTGCCCCGGACGGCTTCGCCGCCTGCGCCCTCAGTGGCTCCGCACGCACCGTGCCGGAGGCCCGCCGGTTCACCCGGGCGACCCTCGAAGGCTGGCAGGTGTGCGCCGGCCTCGCCGACGACGCGGTCCTGGTCGTCTCCGAACTCGTCAGCAATGCCCTGCGCCACGGCTTCCAGGACCCCGGACCGGACGGCGAGGGCACCGCGGCACCCGCACCCTTCTGCAATGCCTGGCTGGCGCTGACCCGGCAGGAGACCACCGTGCTGTGCGCGGTCTCGGACGCCGGCCCCGGCGCCCCCGTCATCAGGCCGCAGGACGCCCTGGCGGAATCCGGGCGCGGTCTGCACATCGTCGATCTGCTGAGCGACTCCTGGGGCTGGACGCCCCCCGACCGGTCGGGGAAGACGGTCTGGGCGGCGATGTCGATGCGCGGCTGAGCCCCGCCCTACGGGAGGCCGCGCCTGGCCCGTTCGGGGAGAACGGGCCATGAATCTGCCGTATGTGACGATTCCCGGGTCGCCGTCATCTCAGCGGAAAGGCCCGAGAAGTCGATGGATCTGCTGTCCCTGCGCTACTTCCGGGCGGTCGCGCGCCGGGAGCACATCAGCCGGGCCGCCGAGGAACTACGGGTCGCCCAGCCCTCGGTGAGCCGGACGATCGCCCGGCTGGAGGCCGAACTGGGCGTGCCGCTCTTCGACCGGCACGGCCGCACCATCCGGCTCAACCGTTATGGTGCTGCGTTCCTGGCCCGGGTCGAGCGGGCGCTGGACGAACTCGACGACGCCCGCAGGGAAGTGGCCGATGCGGCCGGACTCGGCGACGGCGGGATCGCCGTCGCCGCGGAGACCCTGCTGCCGCTCACCGAGCTGCTGGCGGGATTCCGCGCCGCCCACCCCGGGGTCACCGTCCGGTGCCTCCAGTCCACCCCCGAGGTGATGCGGGATCAGCTGCGGGCCCGGGAGGTGGACTTCTGCATCGCCTCGCAGCCGCTGCCCGGACCCGGTCTGGGCGCGGTGCGGCTGCTGCACGAAGAGGTGCTGCTCACGGTCCCGGCCGGGCATCCGCTGGCCGGCCGGGAACGCGTCACGGTCGAGGAGATCGCGGAGGAACCCTTCATCACCACCCGGCCGGGCCACTGGCAACGGGTGCTGCTGGAGCGGCTGTTCACCGCGATCGGGCGCCGCCCGGTGATCTCCTGTGAGGGCGACGAGCCGGGCGCCACCCACTTCCTGGTCGCGGCGGGTCTCGGCATCGGTCTGATGCCCTCGCTGGCCCGCCCCGACCTCGCCGCGGTGCCGCTCGCCTGGCTGCATCTCGACACCCCCGACTGCGTACGGACCCTGAGCCTGGTCCGGCGCGAGGACAGCTATCTCTCCACGGCCGCCGCGCGCTTCCAGGACCTGGCCGTCGCCCATTTCGCCGAACGGGCACAACGCGCCGTGCCTGCAAGGGAGTTGCGGGAATCCGAGGTGTCAGTCGCCGCCGCGTATGAGGGAGGTGTCCTGGACCGATGAGGTGTCGGTGAACGGGGCCGGTGCCGTACCGAGGCACCGTGATCGCGATCTCGTCCCCCGAGGGGTCCTCCCCGGGGGAGCTCCTATCCCTCTCCTGCTGCGCGATCCGTCAGGCCGAACGCCGTCAGCAGCCGTTCGGCGGCCAGTGTCGCGGTGATCTCGCCGTCGCGCACCGCACGTTCGACCTCCGGACCCAGCCGGCGTACCTCGGGGTGTTCCTGGAGGCGGTCGATCAGCCGCTCGCGCACCATCGACCAGGTCCAGTCGACCTGCTGGGTACGGCGGCGCTCGGCCAGCGCCCCCGTGGACTCCAGCAGGGTGCGATGCTGCTCGACCCGCTCCCAGACGCCCTTCAGGCCGGTGCCTTCGCGGGCGCTGCAGGTCAGCACGGGTGGCGTCCAGGCCGCGTCCGGCGGCTGCAACAGCCGTAGCGCACCGGCCAGTTCGCGGGCCGCGGAGCGGGCGTCCCGCTCGTGCGGGCCGTCGGCCTTGTTGACGGAGACCAGGTCCGCCAGCTCCAGCACGCCCTTCTTGATGCCCTGGAGCTGGTCGCCGGTGCGCGCCAGGGTCAGCAGCAGAAAGGTGTCGACCATGCCCGCGACGGTGGTCTCGGACTGGCCGACACCGACCGTCTCCACCAGGACCACGTCATAGCCCGCCGCCTCCATCACCACGATGGACTCCCGGGTGGCCCGTGCCACCCCGCCCAGCGTGCCGGACGTCGGAGAGGGGCGGACGAACGCCGCCGGGTCGGTCGCCAGCCGCTCCATTCTCGTCTTGTCGCCCAGGATGGAGCCGCCGGTACGGCTGGAGGACGGGTCGACGGCGAGCACCGCCACCCGGTGTCCCATCCCGGTCAGCAGCGTGCCGAGCGCGTCGATGAAGGTCGACTTGCCGACGCCCGGCACCCCGCTGATGCCCACTCTGCGGGCCGCGCCGGAGTACGGCAGCAGCTCGACCAGCAGCCGCTGGGCCGCCGCCCGGTGATCCGGGCGGGTGGACTCGACCAGGGTGACGGCGCGGGCGATCCAGGCCCGGGAACCCGCCCGGACCCCCTCGGCGTACCGTTCGACATCGATCGTCGCAGGCATGACCCCCCGCTCAGAGCTCGTGGCCGAGGACCGATGCCAGGTCCCGCACCAGATCGTGGGCGGCCTCGGGGATCACCGTGCCGGGCAGGAAGACCGCGGCGGCGCCCATGTCGCGCAGCGGCTGCACATCCTTCGGCGGGATCACCCCGCCCACCACGATGGTGATGTCCTCGCGGTCCTCCGCCGCCAGCGCCTCCTTCAGCGCGGGCACCAGCGTCAGATGGCCGGCCGCCAGCGACGACACCCCGACGATATGGACGTCCGCCTCCACTGCCTGGCGGGCCACCTCGGCCGGCGTCTGGAACAGCGGGCCGACATCCACGTCGAAGCCCAGGTCGGCGAAGGCCGTGGCGATCACCTTCTGGCCGCGGTCATGGCCGTCCTGGCCCATCTTGGCCACCAGGATGCGCGGCCGGCGGCCCTCGGCGCGCTCGAACTCGGCCACCAGCGCCCGGGTGCGCTCCACACCGGAGGAGGGGCCCGCTTCGTCTCGGTACACACCGGAGATCGTACGGATCTGGCCGGAGTGCCGCCCGTAGACCGACTCCAGTGCGTCCGAGATCTCACCGACCGTCGCCATCGCGCGGGCCGCGTCCACCGCCAGCGCCAGCAGATTGCCCTCCAGCCCCTCGCCGGCACCGGACTTCGCCGCCGCCGTCAGCGCCCGCAGTGCCGCCTGGCAGGCGTCCTCGTCACGCTCGGCCCGCAGCCGCTTGAGCTTCTCGATCTGCTGGGCGCGCACCGACGAGTTGTCGACCTTGAGGACCTCGATCTCCTCGTCGGTCTCCACCCGGTACTTGTTGACGCCGATCAGCGCCTGCCGCCCGGAGTCGATCCGCGCCTGGGTACGGGCCGCGGCCTCCTCCACCCGCAGCTTGGGGATGCCCGCGTCGATGGCCTTGGCCATCCCGCCGGCCGCCTCGACCTCCTCGATGTGCTGCCAGGCCCGCTGCGCCAGATCGTGGGTGAGCTTCTCGACGTACGCACTGCCGCCCCACGGGTCGATGACCCGGCAGGTGCCCGACTCCTGCTGCAGGAACAGCTGGGTGTTGCGGGCGATACGGGCGGAGAAGTCGGTGGGCAGCGCGAGGGCCTCGTCGAGGGCGTTGGTGTGCAGGGACTGGGTGTGCCCCTGGGTGGCGGCCATCGCCTCCACACACGTACGCGTGACGTTGTTGAAGACGTCCTGCGCGGTCAGCGACCAGCCCGAGGTCTGTGAATGGGTGCGCAGCGAAAGGGACTTGGGGTTCTTCGGCTCGAAGCGCTGCACCAGGCGCGCCCACAGCAGCCGGGCCGCCCGCAGCTTGGCGATCTCCATGAAGAAGTTCATGCCGATCGCCCAGAAGAACGACAGCCGTGGCGCGAAGGAGTCCACATCCATGCCCGCCTCGATACCCGCGCGCAGATACTCCACCCCGTCGGCCAGGGTGTACGCCAGCTCCAGGTCGGCCGTCGCGCCGGCTTCCTGGATGTGATAGCCGGAGATCGAGATGGAGTTGTAGCGCGGCATCTTCTGCGAGGTGTACGCGAAGATGTCGGAGATGATCCGCATCGAGGGCTGCGGCGGGTAGATGTAGGTGTTGCGGACCATGAACTCCTTGAGGATGTCGTTCTGAATGGTCCCGGCCAGCTTCTCGGGCGGTACGCCCTGTTCCTCCGCGGCCACGATGTAGAGCGCCAGTACGGGCAGCACCGCGCCGTTCATCGTCATCGACACGGTCATCTTGTCCAGCGGGATGCCCTCGAAGAGCTGCCGCATGTCATAGATGGAGTCGATGGCGACGCCCGCCATGCCGACATCGCCGGTCACCCGCGGGTGGTCGCTGTCGTAGCCGCGGTGCGTGGGCAGGTCGAAGGCGACCGACAGGCCCTTCTGGCCGGCGGCGAGATTGCGCCGGTAGAAGGCGTTGGACTCCTCGGCGGTGGAGAAGCCGGCGTACTGCCGGATCGTCCAGGGCTGGTTGACGTACATCGTCGGGTACGGGCCGCGCAGATACGGCGTGATGCCCGGGTAGGTCCCCAGGAAATCCAGCCCGTCGAGGTCCGCCTCGGTGTACAGCGGCTTGACGTCGATGCCCTCCGGCGTCTCCCAGGTCAGATCCGCCACGCCCTTGCCGGTGGCCTGCTGTACGGCCGCGGTCCACTCATTGGACCCGCCGGCGGCGTCCGCGGTGACCGGGCCCCCGAGGTCGACCGTGCTGAAGTCCGGGATGGCGCCCGAGGGCGCCGGGGAACCGTGCGGCGGCCGGCCGGCGGCGCCCGTCTGCTGCGTCGTCTCCTCCATCACGCCACCTCCATGACATCCAGGGCCGAGGACAGCACCTCGACCGCGTCGCAGCCGGTGAAGACGAAGGAGTCCACACCGGCCGCTGCGAATTCGTCCTGCCGCTCGCCCGGCTTGCCGGCCAGATGCACCCGTAGCGCTCCCGCCGACTTCAGCGCGGCCGCCACGGCCGCCCCCTGCTCGCCGTACACCGCGTCGCTCGCACACACACAGGCGATCCGCGCGCCACTGCGGGCGAACGCCTCGGCCACCGACTCCGCATCCACCGGAGCGGGCTCCTGGACCGTCTCGATGCCGCCCGCCTGGAACAGGTTGGCGGCGAACGCCACCCGCGCGGTGTGCGTCGCGACCGGGCCCAGCGCGGCCAGGAAGACCTTCGGGCGGGCCTCGCTCGCCGCCAGATGCGCATCGGAGCGCGACCGCAGCCGCTCGAAGGCGTCATCCCTGCGCACCCGCGGCAGCCCTCCGCCGATCGGCGCGGGCGCCGGCTCGCGGTGTACCGGCGGCTCGGCGAGGTGCGGGAACTCGCTGACACCGGTGATCGGTTCACGGCGGTGGGCGAGGTCCCCGGTACGGCGCTCCCAGGTGTCGGCCAGCCGGCCGGCGATCATCCCGGAGCGCAGTGCCGCGGCCTGGCCGCCGGCCCCCTCGATCTCCTGGAACCACGCCCAGGCCGCGCGGGCCAGCTCATCGGTGAGGCTCTCCACGTACCAGGAGCCGCCCGCCGGGTCGATCACCTTCGACAGATGCGACTCCTCCAGCAGCACGGACTGGGTGTTCCGGGCGATCCGGCGGGCGAAGGCGTCGGGCAGGCCCAGGGCGGCGTCGAACGGCAGCACCGTCACCGCGTCGGCGCCGCCCACTCCCGCGGACAGCCCGGCGACCGTGGTGCGCAGCATGTTCACCCATGGGTCCCGCCGGGTCATCATCACCGTGGAGGTGACGGCGTGCTGGCGCTGCGCGGAGGCGGCGGGTGAGGCCCCGCACACCTCGGCGACCCGCGCCCACAGCCGGCGGGCCGCGCGCAGCTTGGCGATCGTCAGAAACTGGTCCGCGGTGGCGGCGTAGCGGAACTCCAGCTGCCGGCAGGCGTCGTCGATGCCGAGGCCGGACCCGGTCAGCTGCCGCAGATAGGCGACGCCGGTGGCCAGCGAGGTGCCCAGCTCCTCGGCGGCCGAACCGCCCGCCTCGTGGTACGCCAGCGCGTCGACGGCCAGCGCCCGCACCCCGGGTGCGTCGGCGGAGCAGCGCGCGGCCAGCCGGGCGGCCGACTCCAACTGGAGGCGCAGCTTGGCGTCGTCGCCCGTGCGGGCCAGCAGACCGAGCGGGTCGGCGCCCAGGCAGCCGACGGCCTCGCGCAGCGGCGCACCGGACGCGGTGTACAGCCGCAGCAACTCCTCGGCGGCCGCCGCGAAATCGGCACCCGCGTCCAGCACCACCGCGGCGAGATCCAGATAGACACCCCGCAGCGCCTGCTCCAGACCGGCCACCGGCACCCCGCCGTCGCCGACGGTCAGCCAGAGCGAGGTGACGCCGTTCTCCAGATCGGCCAGGACCGATTCATTGGCGCGCTGTGGATCGGTGTGGACATGGCGCTGGCGTACGTCCCACCCGGCGACGGTCGTGCCCTCGGGCCGGCCGGCCCGTACGAACGGTGGGAAGCCCGGGTGGCCCAGGGCGGTCGTACTGTCCTCGGCGGTGTAGAGCGGGCGGATGCGGATGCCGTCCTGGAGATCGGTGGTGAGCGCGTCCTCGGCGGCGGCGCCCGTTGCTTCTGCGACGCCCGATTTGCGCAGCACGCCTTCGGCGAGGCGCTGCCACTGTGCGCGGTCGGCATCCGGGAAGGCTGCGGCCAGGGGGAGTTCGGGGGACTCGGCGGTCATGGCAGCAGGCTAGGCGAACGACCGTTAGCTGGAGCAGGGGCCCCAGCTGTGACCTTGCACTCGTTGACCGTACAGAAATGTTGATATCCATGCGCCGGATGGGGCAGGTGAGGCGTGTCGCCCGTAGCGCACGGACGCGTTCGGTGCCCACGGGGCGTGCCTGCCCCGGGCCGTCGGTGCAGGTTCAGTACGGTGGGCGCGGCACCCGACCGAGGAGCGCAATGCCCAAGGCGCCGCTGACCCGCACCGTGACCGGCGCCACGCTGCTCCTGGCCGCCGTCGCGCTCCTGTGGACGCTGCCGCGGACCGCCACCCCCGGCCGCGCCGCGGACTGCACCGGACGCCGGATCGCCTACTGGTCCGCTGATTCCCGGCATACCGCGGAATTCGCCCGTTACGGCGATGACAACACCCGGGTGGACGACTGGACCGGTGGCGACGGCACCCACTCGGTGCGGCTCCCCGACGGCCGGACGCTCTGGCTCTTCTCCGACACCTTCCTCGACCGGGTCCAGGCACCGCCCAACCCGCGAGGGGAGAATCGCCGTTGGCGCAGCTCTGACACCGGCGGCACCCCGTTCCTGCGGCACAACTCCGCCGTGGTGATGTCCCGATCGGGCCGGCTGGAGCGCACCCTGACCGGCGGCGCCGCGGCCGCCCCCGGACCGTTCTTTCCCGACCCGCCCGGTGGCGGCTGGCGCTGGCCGGTCCGCGCGAGCGTGGAGCCCCGCAGACCGGGATCGGCCGAAAAAGTGGTCCGTGTCCTGCTGTGGAACCGCGCCCCCGGAAGCGGGCCATGGATCTTCGGCGTGCCGCGCAGCACGGAGGTCGCCACGCTCTCGCTCCCCGGCCTGCGCCTGGAAGGCATCACCCGGACCGTCGCCCCGGCCTCCGCCGCGGACCCGGGCCGGCGCGTCCTCTACGGCGCGGCGGCGGTCCGCGACGGCGGCTGGACCTATGTCTTCGGCAGCGACGACCCGCCGTCGTCACCGGCCTCCAGCGCCTCGCTCGCACGGGTCCCGGCCGGGCGGCTCGGGGACCCCGGAAGCTGGCGGTTCTGGGACGGCGCCCACTGGCAGCGGCAGGCCGGGCGGGCCCGGCCGGTGCTGCGGGCCGGTGGCCGGCGCGGCGTCGGCAGTGCGTTCACCGTCGTCCGCGACGGCCCCGCCTGGGTGCTGATCACCATGGACACCGGGGGAGACGGGGCGGCCGGGCTGCGGGCCCTCACCAGCTACTGGTCCTGCTCACCCCAGGGCCCCTGGCACGGGCCGAACGGCTGGCTCACCCCGCCCCGCCCACCGGCCGCCGACCCGCAGTACCTCGCCGTCTACAACCCGCAGGCACACCCCGAATTCACCGCGGCCGGGGAGCTGCTGCTCAGCTACGACATCAATTGGCTCGGCCCGCCCGGCGTGCCGGCCGACTCCCGGCTCAACGGCGATGTGGACCTGTACCGGCCGCGGTTCCTGCGCGTGCGGCTGGGGCCCGCCGGGCCGTGACGCCGGGGCGCGGGGGCATGGGGACCGGCGGTCGGGCCCGGTCCGCCACGGATCAACTCCCGTGCTGCTCCTGCCACTTACGGGCCACCTCGTCGATGTCGAACGGTACGAGGTTCAGCGGAGGGCCTTCGAGCGGGGTGCGGAGCGCCGCGCTGATGCGCTCATTGACCGCCGTCAGGATGCGGCGCAGCGCCGCCTCGGTGGGAGCGCCGGCCGCGGCCTCCAGGGAGTCCTCCGCCTCCTTGCGCAGGGCGAGGGTCGGCGGCAGGTAGGAGAGGTGCTCCCGGTGCATCTTGTCCTTGATCCACCACATCTCGTCATACGGCTGGTCGAGGTGGGGGAGGGGCTTGCCGGCGCCCGGGAGGTCGGCGAAGTCGCCGCGCTCCGTCGCTTCGCGGATCTGCTTGTCGATCCAGGTCTCGAAGGTGACACCGGGGGGTTTGCGCTCGGTCATCGCGTGAGTCTCCCGAGGGTTCAGGGGCCGGTCGGCCGATCTTCTCCAGAACGGTGCGGGGAGGCGGGTGCCTGTTTTCACGGTAACGCGGGGCCGGGGCGCGCGGGGCGGTCCGTGGCGGTTCAGCCCGCCGGACTTGGCTCCGTGCCGGACTCGCCCGTGCCGGACCCGTCCTCGTCGCCCGGGCCGGTACCCGTCGGACTGGGCTCGACGACGGGAAAGGCGTTGTTGCCGCCGCACACCATCGGGCCGACCTTGTCGGTCTTGCTCACGAGCGTCACGGTGACCCGCTCCGGCGCCCGGTCCCCGGGCACCCGGGCGTTGGCCGCGGTGCACACCAGCTGGTTCAGCGAGGCGGAGTCCGGCAGCTCGACGTTGGCCGGCAGGGTGATCACGACCGAGCCCTCGCCGGTGTCGGCGGTCGGCGGGGCGAGGAATTTCGGCAGCACACTGGACAGGCCACGCATCCGCTCCGCGTGGTTCGGCCCCTTCATGAGCAGCCGGATGGCCTCCTCCGGGTCGGCCGGTGTCTTCGCCGGCCGGGTCGCGGAGCGCAGCCCGGAAGGCCCGTAGAAGAACAGCTGGACATCGGCCTCGGGCTGGCCCGGCGACTTCACGCCGGTGGCGGGCTCACCGGCGTCGATGACATCGGTGGGTGCGATACCGCAGCCGGTCAGCCCCCCGGACAGGGCGCCGGCCAGCGCCCCGGTGAGGACACCCCCCAGGACGAGCCGCCGGGCCCGCACCGCACGCAGGGCGTTCAGGGCGTTCGTCGCGCTCATACGTGGTTCTCTTTTCCGGCTTCGAGACGTGCGCCGTCCCGGTTGTCGTCCGCGGTCTCCTCTGCCGCCCAGGGGCCGTCCGGTGGGCCGGCCGCCTTCTCGGTCGCCGCCGCGGCGGTCTCGCCGTGGCACAGCGGCAGATCCACCGTGAACACCGCACCCGCCTCGGGGGAGTTGGCGGCGCGCATGATGCCGCCGTGCAACCGTACGTTCTCCATCGCGATGGCCAGCCCCAGGCCACTGCCCTCCGAACGGGCGCGGGCGGAGTCCGCCTTGTAGAAGCGCTCGAAGACATGCGGCAGAACCTCGGGGTCGATACCGGGCCCGCTGTCGGAGATCTCGATCAGCAGCCGGTCCGCGCCCGGCTCCGGGGTGTGCAGCCGCACCCGGACCGGCTCGCCGCCGTGGTGCAGGGCATTGCCGACCAGGTTGGCGACCACCACATCGAGCCGCCGCGGATCGAGCCGGGCCCGTACGTCGGCCGGCAGGTCCGCCGTCACCCGCTTCTGCCAGGCCCTGGCCTGCAGGGTCTTGCGGATGGTCTCGGCGACGTCCACCTCGTCGAGATGGAGCGCCGCGGCCCCGGCGTCGAACCGCGAGACCTCCATCAGGTCCTCCACCATCCGCGCCAGCTTCCCGGTCTCCTGGCTGATCAGCCGGACCGCGGAGGCGGTGTCGGGGTCGAGGGAGTCGGCGTCCTCGTCGAGCACATCGGTGACCGCGGACATCGCCGCGAGCGGCGTCCGCAGCTCGTGCGAGACATCGGCCGCGAACCGCCGGGCGTTGGACTCCAGCCGGCGCAGCTCGGCCATGCTCTCCTCCAGCCGGGCCGCCATGTCGTTGAACGTCCGGGACAGATCGGCGAGTTCATCGGCGCCCTTGACCTCCAGCCGGGTGTCCAGCTTGCCCTCGGCGATCCGCCCGGCGGCCTGCCGCAGCCCCCGTACGGGCCGGAGCACACCGCGCGCGGCGAGCAGCGCCGGGATCACGGTCAGCACCAGCACCGGCAGCGCGCCCCGCTGGGCGGCGCTCACCAGCGCCTCGACATTGGATTCCTCGGCGCTCAGCGGGAGCTGGGCGTAGACGGACAGCGCGGAGGCCTTGCCGTCCGACTGCCGCACCGGCATCCCGATCAGCAGCCACGGATCCCCGCTGCGGTCCACCCGCTGGAAGGCCGGCACATGGCGCTTCTCCACCGACCCCTTGAGCCCGGCGGGTATCAGGACATCGCCGCGCACACTCCCCTCGCCACTGTCCCGCACGCCGCGGTAATGCACCGAAATATCCCAGTCCCGGGACTTCCCGGAGCGCTCCAGCTGGACCCGGAAGGAGTCCAGGTCGGCCTGCGACGGCGGCACCGGGAGCTCGGGTGCCAGCGAATTGACCTGCGCCCGCAGGTCGTTGACAGCGATGTCCTGGGAGCGCTGGAGGATGGCGTTACGGGCCTCCTGGTAGGTCAGCAGCGCGGTGGTCAGCGCACTGACCGCGGCCACCACCAGGAATCCCACGACGAGCCGGGCCCGCAGCCCACGCAGCAGCTGGGGGTTCCCGCCCCGGAGGTGGGGGAGACCCGCCCAGCGGCGGGGGCGCTTCACAGGGGTCCGAAGCGGTAGCCGAAGCCACGCACGGTCTGGACGTAACGGGGGCTGCGCGGGGTGTCCTCTATTTTCGTCCGCAGCCGCATGACACAGGCGTCGACCAGCCGCGCATCGCCGTGGTAGCTGTGCTCCCACACCTGCTCCAGCAGCTGCTGGCGGCTGAAGACCTGCCCCGGGGTGGCGGACAGGAACAGCAGCAGTTTCATCTCTGAGGGGGCCAGCGCCAGGTCCTGGCCGGCCTTGCCCACGACCAGACCGGCGCGGTCTATGGCCAGTTCGCCGTAGGTCTCGACCGGGGCCGGACCCGGCTCGGCGGCGGCGGGCGCGCCATCGGCCGGCAGTGCGGTACGGCGCAGTACGGCACGGATGCGTGCTTCGAGGACTTCACCGCGGGCCGGTTTGACGATGTAGTCGTCGGCCCCGGCCTCCAGCCCGAGCACCACATCGAGGTCGTCGCCACGGGCGGTGAGCATGATGATCGGCAGCTGCCGCTCGGCGCGGATCAGCCGGCAGACTTCGAACCCGTCCTTGCCGGGGAGCATCAGATCCAGCAGCACGATGTCCGGGCGGAAGGCCGGCAGGACATCGAGGCCCTCCTCGCCGCTGGCCGCGGCGGCGACTTCGTGGCCGCGCCGCCGTAGCGCGAGGGTCACTCCGTCCCGTACGGCGGCGTCGTCCTCGATCAGAAGTACACGTGGCATGCGTCCAGTATCAATAAGTTTCATGATGGATCGGTAACAGGAGCAGCCTGCTCGATCTTTCGTGCATCTGTCGTGGTGCAAGGCGGTGCGTGGGAAGCACCCACCGCCGGTCGGAACGCACACGCGCACGGTACGAGGGACGGGATCGGGATGGCACGGGGCTTCGGTATACAGGGCGGCATCATCGGAGTGGCCGCGGCGGCCGTGGTGGCACTCGCGGCCGGGGGAGCGCTCATCTTCTCCGGATCCGGCACGGACTCCAGCGCGGCGGAGAACGCCAAGCAGCCCAAGCAGGCGCCCCGTGTCGTACCGGTCGACCCCTCCCTCGTGCATGCCTCGGACCGTCCCGGCCGCAGCCTGAACATCACCATCGACGACGGCCCGGACCCGGTCTGGACCCCGAAGGTGCTCCAGGTGCTGAAGGAGCAGAACGTCAAAGCGGTCTTCTGCATGATCGGCCCGCAGGCCAAGGCGCACCCCGACCTGGTCAAGCAGGTGGTGGCCGCGGGGCACAAGCTCTGTGACCACACCATCAGCCACGACACCGGTATGGATCACAAGTCACAGAGCTACCAGTCGCAGCAGATACTCGACGCACAGAAGATGATCGAGGACGCGGCGGGCGGCGCAAAGGCCGAGTACTACCGCGCCCCCGGCGGCGCCTTCACGCCGTACAGCCGGAAGCTGGCCGCGGACCGCGGCATGCGGCCGCTGGGCTGGAACGTCGACAGCAAGGACTTCGAAGGCGGCAGCGTCGAGACGATCGAGGCAACGGTGCGCGGTGAAATCCCCAACGGCCCGACGGTCCTGTTCCACGACGGCGGTGGCGACCGCTCCCGCACCGTCGAGTCGCTGGAGCGGCTGCTGCCGTGGATGAAGCAGCAGGGCTACGGGTTCGGGTTCCCGAAGCGTTAAGGCGATCAGCCGGCCGAAAGCCCCTTTGCGGCTAGCGAGATAGGTCAGGCCCTTGGCTGTCGACCGCGCTCAGTACCAAGTACGTCGGCGCACCGCCGATCCTCAAGGGCTTCTGCCTGTAGAGACCGGTCCCGCGCCCGACATCCGTGTAGTCCCCGATGAAGAGTTCCCCCTCACCGGTGGTCCAGACGACGTTGCGTCAGTCGGAAGAAGCGGCTTCCCTGCGGGCTTCGGGCCGGCTCGGGGGACGGTTCCAGGGGTGACGGTTCCAGGGGGGTGACGGTGCTGCCGCCCCCGCTTCGCCTCACGCCGCGCCGAACAGCTCCGCGAGGCCGCGCTCCATTCCGAGGTAGGCCGGCTCGGCGCCCGCGGGCACGGCCTCGTAGGAGCGGGCGAGGAACCGCCGTACGTCCGCGGTCGTCAACTGGACCATGGCGATCCCCTCGTCCGCGTGGAACTCCATCACCGTGCGGTCCGGGCCGGACGGCCGCACCCGCACATCGCCCCGCCCGGCCGGCACCCGCAGCCCCTCGTCGAGCAGTTCGCGGGCGAACGCCCAGTCCACCGCCGAGCCGTCCAGCGAGATCTCCGGCGGGAAGGACATCCGCACCGCCAGCGGGTCGGCGGGCTGATAGTGCAGCACCGCGGGGACCGCGTGCGGGCCGGGGGCGGTGGCGATGAGGCGGACCTGGACGGCTTGGTCGATGACGGGGTTCATCGCGCTGCTCCCTCACGGCTGTCGGGAATTGGGCAAACACTCATCCAGTAGGACGCTGTGCCCGGCCTCGTCGTGCACGTGACATGGGTGTGAGGTATCTCATGTTGCGGTGGTGGTGGATTCGTGCCGCGCCGCAGCGTGTGTGCAGGTCATACGGTCCCGGCCGGGCGTAGACCTGGCACCCCGGACGTTGCGCGGGGGTTGCGGAGCCGCGCCAGGTGCGCCAGGGGGCGAAGCAGCCGCCCGGTCCCGCACGCGGCGGCGGCCCGCCCTTGATGGACGGGCCGCGGTCATGCGCGTCAGCTGCCGTGCGCGTCAGCCGCCGTGTGCGTCGCTGACGTGTGCGTCAGACGCCGTGTGGGCCGGCTGTCGACGGCGCCGGCCGTCGTGGCCGGGGAGTTCGCCCCCCGCGGCCCAACTGCCCGGCAGGCGGCGCGTGCTCCCGCAGGAACCGGCCTGCCGCTACCGCAGCCGCTGTTCCGGCAGGTGTTCCGGCCCGGGGTGCACCAGGAACTCGTCCAGGATCCCCGGGGCCGCCGTCGTGGCGAAGGCAGGGGCATCGGCGGCCGGGAGGTCCGGGATGCGGTAGCCGTTCTCGCCCGCCGCGACCGCCGCGGTGAGCGTGACAAGACCGGCCCGGCGGGTGAACGGCGAGGTCGAGAACGTCCAGGCGGCGATGGCCTCGCGCTGGAGGGCGACGGTGTCGCGGCTGAAGGTGCCCGAGCGGGCGACCAGATACGGGCCGTGCAGGCCGTGTCCCAGATTGCGGTACGCGTCCCGGGCCAGCCACAGCGTCATCGCCGTGGTGATCACCGCGTAGATCCATGCGCAGTGCAGCAGGACGGGGGTGAACGCCGCGCCGAGACCGGCGAGGACGGCGGTACCCGGCAGGACCACGAACAACAGGCCGCGTACCCGGCGTCGGCGCAGGGCGACCCGGGGGTGCGGCGTCAGCTCGGCCGGCGCCGCGCTTCCCGGGAAGGGCGAGCGCAGGACGCCGCCCGCCACCCGCAGTGCCTGCGCGCGAGGCGCGGGTGGCAGCAGCCCGCTGCGCTTGCGGTTCTCCTCGCGGTTGCCCAGCCCGCCTGCCACCGCGCGCACCAGCGCGCCGCCGCCGGCCCGCAGCAGCAGCGGTTCCCGCAGTGCCACCCCGCGCAGCCGGGTCCGTTCGATGGTGACCGCGCGGGTGGTGAGCAGCCCGTGGCGCACCCGCAGGGTGCGCGCGTCGGTCCACTCCAGGCAGTAGTTCCACCAGTTCTCGACGTACAGGACCACGGCGCCGACCGCGCCGAGGGCGAGGATGACGAGCAGCGCCGCCGGGATCGTCAGCCAGAGTGCGCTGGCACCGAATTCGGTGAACGCCCGCTGGACGAAGCCGAGTTTCCAGGCCTCGATGCCGATGCCGTCCAGGGCCCGGTAGACCGCTCCGGCCACCACGAAGACCCCGCCGATGACCCAGAAGGTGAGCGGCGCATAACGCAGCCAGCGCCAGTCGATACGGGCCACCACCGGGTCGTTGGCGACCGCCTCGGCGTCGGCATACGCGAGCAGTTCCGCGCGCAGCCGTTCCGCCTCGGCGACCGTGAGCGCCTCCAGCGACAGTTCGCTGCTGCCGTCCCCCGAGCCCGCCGTACCGGCCCGCAGCACGGTGACGCCCAGCACTCGGTGCACCGGTGTCGCGGTCAGGTCGACGGTGCGGATCCGGTGCAGCGGCACACTGCGCAGCCGCCGGGTCAGCAGCCCGCTGCGCACGTCGAAGGTGGGGGAGGCGCCCCCGCCCGGTCCGTCACGGTGCTGGGGCACGGTGATACGGAAGTCCGTACGGGCCCACCGGATCAGGCCGAGCGTGGTGACGACGGCGAACGAGGCCGCGATGGCGGCGAGCGTGATCCAGGCCTCGGTGTTGATCCGCCCGCCGGTGGCCAGCGCCGTCAGCGCCAGCGAGCCGAGCGGTGCCGCCATCCAGCCGCAGTGCACCAGAAGGGTGCGCGGATCCAGCCGCCGCCACGGCGTCTCCTCGAACGGCGCCTCGGGTGCGGCGGCGGGCCCGGAGCCGGCGGACGCGCCGGGGTGTGTGCCGGGCGTACCGGGTTCCCGTGGCGTGCTCATGCGGCATCACCCGGTACGTCCTGCGCGGCCTCGCTGATCCGGTGGGACAGCTCCTCGGCGTCCGCGTCGGACAGTCCGGCGATCTTGATGTCGCCCGCGGTCGAGGCGGTGGTGACGGTCACCGTTGCCAGCCCGTACCGCCGCTGGAGCGGCCCGCGCACGGTGTCCACCGTCTGCACCCGGCTCAGCGGCGCGATCCGCCGCTTCTGCCAGAACCAGCCGCCCGCCGCATAGACCGCCTGGCCGCCGAGCTCCCAGGCGTGCACCGCATACCGCCACCGCGGCATCACCAGGAGGTAGCCGAGGGCCGGCAGCACCAGCACGACCAGCAGCAACGGGCCCAGCCACGGCAGCGCACCCGGGAAGAAGAGCAGGGACAGGACCGCCATGGTGAGCGCGGTGAGCAGCATCGGGCCGCTGAGCGTCAGCAGCGCCTGGAGCGTCCACCAGCGGCGGGCCCGGGGGTCGACACGGTGGCGGGGTGGTCGCAGCAGCGGGGCGGCGTGCTCGGGCATGAGGGGTCACCGGTTTCCAAGTCAAGCGTATTAAGTAGCGGTACGTTATAACGGTACAAGCGACTTGTAAAAGCGGGCCAGGTCTCCTCTCCGGAATCGACCCCGCGCGCGAGGAACCGCGCACCGTAAGAGGGAGGTCATCCGTGCCCAAGAAGGTGGACCACGAAGCCAGGCGCCAGGAGATCTCCGAGGCGCTGTGGCGGATCGCCGGCACCCGCGGTCTGGACGGGGCGAGCCTGCGCGATGTCGCCGCGGAGGCCGGCATCTCGCTCGGCCGGCTGCAGCACTACTTCCGCACCAGGGACGAGATGCTGCTCTTCGCCCTCCAGCACATCAACCGGCTCGCCGGGGACCGGATCCGGGCACGTATCGAGGCGCTGACCGAGGAGCCGACGCCCCGTCAGGTGCTGCGGGCCTGTCTGTCGGGCATGCTGCCGCTGGACGACAGGAGCCGTGTCGGGCTGCTGGTCAGTGCCGCTTACTACGCCCGCGCCGTCCATGACGAGGCCCTGCGCGCCGAGGCCAAGAACGGCATCCCCCAGCTCCGCGCCTTCTTCGCCGACCAGTTGCGGCGGGCAGCGGACCGCGGCGAACTGCCGCCGGAGCGCGCCACCGAGGACGAGGCGATGCTGCTGATCAGCATGGCCGAGGGGCTCGCCACCTACGTCCTGCTGGATGTGCACGGCCCCGAGACCGCGCTACGGCTGCTGGATCTGTATCTGGAGCAGCTCTTCGGGGCGGAGCGGGCGGCGGAAGGCGGGGCGGAGCGGGCGGTGGCGGCCGGGGAAGGGTGAGTAGCGGACGCCCCGGCGTCGTCCGGTCGGGGTCGCGCCGTGAACGGGGCGGCGGTCGTTCCGCGTCCGGTCGGGTCGCGCCGTGAACGGGGCGGTGGCCGTTCCGCGGGGGTGCGCCGGCGGCAGGCGGCATGCCACAGGTGAGTGGTCGGCTCGCGAGGGGGGCTCGACACCGTGGCGTGCCGGGGCTCCGGGGGGCTCCGGCGCTGACGGGAGGTGGCTTACGCCTGGCGCAACAGGGCGGCGAGATCGGCCTCGACGTCCAGATGCCGCGCCTCATCACCCTTCGCGACGAGCTCGTACGACTGCGTCAGAAAAGCTCTCAGCTCCTGCGTCTCGAACTGCACCACCGCCATGCCGCCGACGGCGTGGAACTCCACCACCACGGCATCGGTGTCGTACGGCCAGATCTGCACATCGCCCGCCCCGGCGGCCCCGTGCAGCCCCTCCTCCAGCAGCTCGCGCCCGAACGTCCAGGTCACCTCCGCCCCGTCCAGCGACGCGGCCGGCGGAAAGACCAACCGCACCGCGAAGGGATCGGCGCGGTCGTAACGCAGGCTCGCCGGAATCACCTGCGACCGGGGAGCGGTCGCGATGAGACGGGCCTGAACGGCTTGGTCGATGACGCTGGACATCGCCGACTCCCTTGCATTCGGTGGGGTTCATTTGATTCTTCGACCACTAAGACGCACGGGTTATCGCGCCAGGTGCATTGGATTCCCATGTGACCTGCATCACGGGCCTTTGAATGTACGCATTTGCCCTCTTTGTAGTGCCCCCGACGCTCGCGATCGGCCCTTGGCGGCTCAACTTGATGGCCCGTCAGGGGTGATGGCGCGTCACCGTCGCGGCCCATCGGACACTGAGGGCTCGCCGGGGGGTGCAGGCAGTAACGGGCGGGGGCGGCCGGTGGCGGTGGGCGGCGGTCTGGACGGGGCGTTCCGGCTGGGCTAGCTTCCAGCCCAAAACCAGAGCGGGGTGGGGCGAAATGCGGCGTACGGGACGTTTGTTGTGTCCGGGCTCGGACCGAGGGGCGAACGGGGGGGCGAACCGGGGGGGCGAACCGGGGGGGGCGAACCGGGGGGCGAACGGGGGGATGCGCCCACGCGGAGCCGGACGCCGGGCGGCCCTCACGGCCGGTGCGGCGGTCCTCGCCGCGCTGGCGGCCGGCCCGGTGGCCGTGGCCCGCCCGGCGAACACCCCCACGGTCGCGACCTTCACCACGACCTCGCATGCGACGGCTCACGCCCCGGCCCGGGAATCGCTGTCCACGGCACCACCGTCCATGGCACCGCCGTCCATGGCGCCACTGTCCACGGCGCGACTGTCCACTGCACCACTGTCCGCGGCATCCCTCGCCACCCCGCACGCCGGCTGGCGCCTCAAGGACAGCGGTAGCACCGCCCGCTTCCGCGGCCTGGCAGCCGTCAGCCGTACCACCGCCTGGGTCGCCGGCACGGCCGGTACCGTGCTGCGCACCCACGACGGCGGCAAGCACTGGAGCAACATCTCCCCACCCGGTGCCGGGGCGCTGGAGTTCCGTGACATCGAGGCGCTCGACGCGCGCCGCGCGGTCGTCCTCGCGATCGGCGAGGGTGCGGCCTCGCGCGTCTTCCGTACGGATGACGCGGGCGCCACCTGGACCGAAAGTTTCCGCAACCCCGACCCACGGGCCTTCTACGACTGCCTGACCTTCTTCGACCAGCGGCACGGCATCGCGCTCAGCGACCCCGTCGACGGCAAGTACCGCATCCTGTCCACCGGGGACGGCGGCCGCAGTTGGCGGGTACTGCCGTCGGACGGCATACCGTCGGCCCAGCAGGGTGAGGCCGCATTCGCCGCCAGTGGCCAGTGCCTGGTCTCCTCCGGCAGCCGTGACGCCTGGATCGCGACCGGTGGCGCGGCCACCGCCCGCGTCCTGCACACCACCGACCGCGGCCGTACCTGGTCGGTCACCGACACTCCGCTGCCCGCGGGCGACCCGGCGCGGGGCGTCTTCGCGCTCGCCTTCCGCGACCGCAGTCACGCCCTTGCGGTCGGCGGCGACTACCGCCCCGACCAGCCCTCACCCCACGCCGCCGCGGTCAGCGGCGACGCCGGCGCCACCTGGACGCCGGCCGCCGAGCCCCCGACGGCATACCGCTCCGGCGCCGCCTGGCTCCCGCACTCCCGCCGCCTCGCCCTGGCGGTCGGCCCGTCCGGCAGCGATCTGACACTCGACGGCGGCCGCACCTGGCGCACCTTCGACCACGGCTCGTACGACACCGTCGACTGCGCCCCCGACCTCGGCTGCTGGGCCGCGGGCGAGCGGGGGCGGATCGCCCGACTGGAACCGTGACGGCGGCCGTCGGGGCGGGATGGGGCGGGGTGAGGCGGGATGGGGCGGGGCATCGGGCGTGTGGGGGTGTCGGCCGCCGGGTTCGTCGAGTGAGCCGGGCGCGCCATTCCTGCGTGGGCTGGCCGTCCCTGCGTGGATGTGCCGTCCCTGCGTGGGCTCGCCGTCCCTGCATGGGCCCGCCACTCCTGCCCGGGCGGACATTTTCCTGTCCGGGCGGGCACTCTCCTGTCCAGGTGGACACGCTCTTGTCCGGATGGCCGCCGTCCTCCTCAGTCCAGCAGGCTGCCGAGCCGCCCCTCCAGAACCACCAGCAACTCGCCCAGCGCCGTGGAGAGTTCCTCCTGCCGCTGATCCCCGATGCCGTCGAGCAGTGATGCCTCGTACCGCAGCTGTTCGGGCAGCAGTCGGTCGATGGTGTCGCGTCCCTCGTCGGTGAGCGAGAGATGACTGACGCGGCGGTCCCGGTCGTCGGGGCGGCGGACGATCAGCCCCCGTTCCTCCAACTGCCGTACGCGTTTGGTGACCGCGGCACCGGAGGCGAAGGTTTCGCGGGCCACCCGCCCGGGGGTCAGTTCGCGGTCCATCCGGCGCAAGGTGCCGAGGATGTCGAACTCGGGACGGGTGAGTCCGGCCCTCCGCAGCGGCGCGTCGGCCGCCTGCTGCAGCAGCGCGGAACAGCGGTTGAGCCGCCCGATCACCGCCATCGGGCCGGTGTCCAGCCCGGGGTGCACCTGCTGCCACTGGCGCAGCACCCCCGCGACGATGTCCTCGGTCACCCGCAGTCTCCTCTCGGCTGTGCCGTACGCCCCTAATTGTGCCTGCCGTACGGTGCCGGGCGGGTGCATGGGTCAGGCGGCAAGTGTCGGCGCCGAGAGCCGCCGTACGAGACCGGCCAGTGCCCGGTGGCCTTGTTGTTCGGCGTGGGTGATCCGCTCCTCCGGAAGGGACCGCTGCCACCACTCACCCGCCGCGACCTCCACGGCCTCTCGGAGCTCGACCAGACACCCCGCCAGCCGGTCGCGGGCCCAGCCGATGTCCCGGGCGTCGTCGGCGCCGACCGCGGGCCCCGCCGTGAGCAGCCGGAACGCGACGGCCTCTGCGGCCGCGACCTGCCCCAGGGCCACCTCGATACGGTCCGCGGCACGCCGGTTGGTGACCAGGACGCAGCAGGCCAGGCCCACCGCCGCCCCCACCACGGTGTCGATCCAGCGGTCGGCGATCAGCGTCGTCGCCGGCACCGGACTGCCGAATTCGGTCAGCAGCAGCGCCATCGGTGTGACGCACACCGAACCGAGCCAGTAGTTGCGGGTGATACAGGCCTCCGCGCCGAGCTGGCAGGCCAGCGCGAGCGCGATCATGGCGAGCGGCCCGAGGTGCATCAGCGGCAGCAGCGCGGTGTAGAGGAGCAGCCCGAGCAGATTGCCAAGGGTGCGCTGCAGCGCCCGCTGCCAGGAGAGCGTGGTGTTGGCCTGGTAGATGGAGGCCGCGGTGACCACGGCCCAATACGGATGCCCGACTCCAACGGCCATCGACGCCCAGCCCGCCAGCACACACCCGGCGGCGACCCGCGCGCCGATGGGCAGCAGCGGTGACCCGGGCGCCAGCCGGGTGAGCACCGCCCGCACCCCGCGCGGGTGACCGGGCGCGGGCCGCCGTGGCCCCGGCGCCTCCGCGGCGACGCCCGCCAGCTCCTGGGCCTGTACCGCCGAGAGCACAACTTCGGGCAGCGGCCGCCCGCTTCGCAGTTCACGCGCCCAGCCACCCAGCCGGTCGGCCTCGGGCCCGGCAACACCGGCTCCGGCGCACCGGGCTTCGCGCGGCTGGTCCTCGGCGGAAGCCTCGACCGTGTGCCCCGTGCCCCCCAACGCCGACTCGGCGCGCACCAGCAGCCGTTCGAGCCCGGCCCGCGCCGCGGCCTTGGCCGGGGTGTGCACCGGGACCAGGAACAGCGTGTGCCAGGCGGCGTTCACCGCGGCCGCGGTGGCATGGCGGGCGTGCGGTACCCGGGCCGGTTCCCCGCCGCCGGTGCCCGCTTCCGTACGCAGCAGCGCCGCGGCGGCCTCCAGCGCGCGGGCGACAACGATCCGCTCCGGCCCCTGTGGCCGTATCAGCGATGGAGCCATACAGACCAGCCAGGCGAGTACCCCGGCGCCGAGCGCCAGCGCGATGTGCAGGGGCACCTGCCCGGGGTGCTGCGGCACGAAGAACGCCGACGCGGCGATAAAGGTCAGGATGAGATTGCCGGGCGGGCCGATGCGCGTCGCCTCACAGACCACCTTGTGGACCGCGGCGAGCAGCGAGGCGCACACGACGAGCAGCGCGGTCGAGGTGATCAGCGATGCGGCGGTCAGCGCTATGCCGAGGCTCGCGACCATCCCGAGCACCACCCACGGCAGCGTGCGGGCGCGGGCAGCGTACGGCAGGCCGTGCGCGTACAGGGCGCACATCGCCCCGGCCGAGGTGTAGAGGATCAGATCCAGCCGCCCCAGCGCCCACAGCGTGAGGTCGGGGATGGCCAGCGCCGCCAACGCGCTGAGCGCCGGCTTGTGCCAGATGTCGACGGGGCGGCGCAGTCGCACGGCACTCCTGACCGGCAAGGGCCGGGCCGGCACCACGCTCCCCGGGACACGCCGCGCACTCTTCCCGGACGGTTTGGCATGCTTCCCCATGAGGAGAAGGTTAGCAGGTGTTTTGCAGGTGTTTTACTCGTGAAATATGTGCGGGGGCGCTTCCCGGCGCCGCCGTAGGCCGGCCGACAGACGGGAGGGGCGGGGATGAGCGGGAAGGTGGACGAGAGACGGGAGAGGTGGAGGTGAGCGGGAAGGTGGACGAGAGACGGGAGAGGTGGAGGTGAGCGGGAAGGCGGATGAGAGGCGGGAGAGATGGGTGACGGGCGGGAGCGGCACGGGCGAGCGGGAGGGGGAGGCGAGTGTTGGGTTGGAGGGGTGGGCGAAAGGCTGGAGAGGCGAGTGATGGGCTGGAGGGGCGGGCGGCTGGCAGGAGAAATGCAATCGACGAGCGGTCGACAAGTGGGGTGGTGTGGAGGGTGACAATGGCCGGGTGCCAGCCGCCAAGAAGAAGACGACGACCGCGAGCGCCTCGCCCGAGCGTCGCCGCGAACTGCTCAACATCGCGGCGGAGGTTTTCGCCGCGCACGGCTACAACGCCACCACCGTCCGCCGCATCGCGGACGAAGCCGGGATGCTCGCGGGCAGCCTCTACTACCACTTCGACTCGAAGGAATCGATGCTGGACGAGATCCTGTCCAGCTTCCTGACCGAATTGTGGGACGGCTATGACGCCGTGCTCGCCGCCGGACTCGGCCCCAGGGAGACCATCGAAGCCCTGGTCACCGAGTCCTTCCGGGAGATCGACCGGCATCGCGCGGCCGTCGCCATCTACCAGAAGGAGTCCAAGCACCTCGCCGCACAGCCCCGCTTCGGCTATCTCGCCGACTCCCAGCAGAAATTCAAGAAGGCCTGGCTGGGCACCCTGGAACGAGGCGTGGCCGACGGTGCTTTCCGGGCGGACCTCGACATCCGGCTCACCTATCGCTTCGTCCGCGACACGGTCTGGGTGGCGGCGAGCTGGTACCGGCCGGGCGGGCAGCACAGCCCCGAGGAGATCGCCCGCCAGTACCTCTCGATGGTGCTGGACGGTATCGCCGTACGCGCCTGACCCGCTCCCGCAAGGGGCGGCGGTCCCCGCAACCGCCGCGACCCGGCCACGCCAGGCCGTGGCCGCTCAGCAGGGAATGTTCTTCACATACAGGGCCCGTGGCGTCCCGGTCGTGGCGTAACGGACGTCCTTGGTCGCCCCCTTGGGGAGGCTGCCGCGGGGGTCGTGGTGATGCGGGACGACGATGGTGAAGCACGAGGTCCGCTGAGTGCACAGATTCGTCAGGCGGACATAGCGCTGGTGGTCCTTGCTGAAGTACTTCCGCACCTTGACGCACTGCGGCGCCCGGCCCGCGGCGGCCGCTTCCGAGGCGGTGGCCAGTGTCAGCGAGGCGCTGCACGCCACGGTTACCAGCGCTATGGCAATGATCTTCCGCACGTGATCTCCCCCGTTGAAAATCTTGGAATCCCCTCGCGAACCCCTACTGTATTCGCACGTTCATTCCCCATTGTCCATAGCCGCCCAATGGAAATCAGCCCCGGGTGCCACACAGGGACACAAGCGCGACACAAGCGCGACCCTTTCGGAACCGTGCCGGGCCGCCGGGCTACAGCTCGTCGATGCGCAGACGGTGCGGTGCGCGGCGGGTTCAGCTCCGCCAGGTTCTCCGGTTCGTCCTGCCAGGCCCAGTGCTCCATGGCGACACCGATCGTGTCGAGCGAGGCGCAGGCCAGTAGCCGTACCTCCATGCTGTTCTCCGGGGTGCCCTTGCGCGCCGCAGGCACCGGCACCAGCTGGTCTTGCAGCTCCCGGCCCGCCGCGAGCCATCGCATCCGAATGGCCGGAACGGTGCTCATGATCCGGACCAGCCGACGGGCCTGTCCGGGGACCGCGAGCCGCCGGGCCGAGGCCGACGAAGCGAACGACACCTGCACGACGCCGCTCAGCGGTTCATCGACGGAGCGGCCGGCCAGCGCCTCGGCGAGCATGCCGACGCTGCATGGCCACGCCCGGCCCGAGCAGGTCGCCCCGCTGCTCGTCTGGCTGACCTCCCCCGAGAACACGCATGTCACCGGCCAGGTCGTCTGCCTCGACGGCGGCGCCGACGCGGCGGTCCGGGGGACGGCGTCTGGTAGGCGGCAACCAGGGCCCTGGATACGGCCCCCGGTCACGAGGCGCACCCGAGGAATTCCCACAGCTCAAGGAATTCCTGGCAACGACGTCTGCTGTCGTCCGAGGGACCGGCGAGTTATTCGTCGGCAGACGGGCGTGCCGTCACCACTCTCAGCCCCCGGTCCGCGAACTCACGGCGGGTCGCCTCCTTCGCTCCGTTGTCCGTGATGAACGTGTCAAAGACATCCGCGTCGCCGACCCGGGCGAAGCAGCGCTCGCCGATCTTCGACGAGTCCGCGACGACCACGGCACGCCGGGCACGCTCGGCCATGAGGCGGTTGACCCGGGCCTCCGCTTCGTCGTGCACTGTGGCCCCCATCATCGGGTCCATGCCGTTGGCCCCGATGAACGCGATGTCGATGGAGATCTGCTGCAGCACCAACTCGCTGAACGGACCCACCAGTTCGAACGACCGTGAGTGTGCAACCCCGCCGGTGAGCACGATCTTGATCTGCGGCCGCACCGCCAGCTCATTGGCGATGTTGAGGGAGTTGGTGACGATCGTCAGATGCGGTTGCGGGCCGGCCTCCGCAAAGTCCGGACGGGTGGCGAGCACCCGGGCGATCGCCGTGGTCGTCGTGCCACCGCTCAGCCCGACCACATCACCCCGCTCGACGAGCTTCGCCGCGGCCTTCGCCACCGCCTCCTTCTCCTCCGACCGGTGAGCGTGCTTGTAGCGGATCGGCAGGTCGTACGCCACCGAACTGAGGACCGCCCCGCCCCGGGTGCGGGTCAGCAGTTGCTGCTCGGCCAGGGCGTCCATGTCGCGCCGCATCGTGGCGGCCGAAACCTCCAGCGCGGTCGCCGCCTCCTCGACGTCCACCCGGCCTCTGTCCCCGAGCAGCTCAAGCAGTGCGTTCATCCGTTCATGGCGCTTCATGGCGTGAGCCTAATTCGTTTCGGTACACCACGGTGACGCCCGGTAGGCGCCCCGGTGGCCGCTGCCGCTGCTGCCGACGACGGCACCTGGGCTGACGCCGACGTCGGCACCGGGGTCGGTGTCGGCCCCGGACGGGACGGTGGGGTCGGTGTCGGCCCCGGACGGGACGGTGCCGTGCCGGGGTGCCGTCGCGGGGACTCTGCCGTGACGAGGGGTGACCGGGGCGGCCGTCGCGTCCGCTGGTTCACCCCCGTGCAGGCGCCTGGGCTGCGTACTGGCCCGGAACCGTCGCCGGAGTGCCCAGCACCCCCAGCAGCCTTGCCGCTTCCTCGGCCACCGCCTCCCGGGCCGGCTTGAGGTACTTACGGGAGTCGATGAGCGAGGGATCGGCGCCCAGCGTCTGCCGTATCGAGCGGGTGAAGACGGAGACCAGATGCGTGGAGATATTGATCTTCGTCATTCCGGCGGCGATGGCGCGGCGCAGCTCATCGTCCGGCACACCCGAAGAGCCGTGCAGGACCAGCGGTACCGGCAGAGTGGTGTGCAGTGCCGTGATGAGGTCCTTGTCCAGTACGGCCGTGCGCTCATGCATCGCATGTGAGGAACCGACGGCCACGGCGAGGGCATCCACGCCTGTCGCGCGGACATAGGCCAGCGCCTCGTCCGGGTCCGTGCGCACCCCGGGCGCATGGACCCCATCCTTGCCGCCGACCTCGCCGAGTTCGGCCTCGACGTAGGCGCCGCGGTCATGGCACCAGGCGGCGAGTTCGGCGGTGGTGGCGACGTTCTCTTCGTACGGAAGGGCGGAGGCGTCCACCATGACGGATCCCACCCCGGCGGTGATGCCCCGATGGACGAGGTCCGCATCGGTGATGTGGTCGAGGTGGACCGCGATCCGGGCCGTGGAGTCCTCGGCGAGAGCGAGCGTGGCACGTGTGATGGGCAGCAGGCTGCCGTGGTAGCGGATGCAGTTCTCGCTGATCTGAAGGATCAGTGGGATACCGGTGCGTTCGGCGGCGGTGACGAGTGCCTCGGCAGTTTCCAGATGGATGACGTTGAAGGCCGCGGCACCGACCCGCGCCTCACACGCGGCGTCGACGATCGATGAGGTCGGAACGAGTGGCATGGGATGCCGGCTCCCTTCTCCCTTGCGGGCGGGGCTGGTCGAGGTGGGGGAGGTGGGCGTCTACGAGGCGGCCGGCGTCTCGAGCATCACCGAACGGGTCAGGCTGCGCGGGTTGTCCGGGTCCAGACCGCGGGCGCGGGCCCGCGCCAGCGCCACCCGCTGGACCAGCACCAGGTCAGCCAGTGGATCGCGCGCATGCTGCACAAAGCGCGCACCGGTCCGCACCACATCGGCCTCCAGTCCGTCCGGTGCCTGACCGAACAGCCAGGTCACCCGGCCGGGTGCGGCTATCGCGATCGGACCGTGGCGGTACTCCATCGCGGGGTAGGACTCCGTCCAACTCTGCGATGCCTCCCGCATCTTGAGCGCGGCCTCATTGGCCAGACCGAACGTCCAGCCCGAGCCGAGGAAGGAGAACTGCTCGGCGTCCACCCACTCCTTCTCCAGCGGGGCGGTGAGTGCCTCCTCCGCGTCGGTCACCGCCCGGGAGACGTCCTCGCCCAGGTGCGCGCGCAGCAGTGTCAGCGCCGTCGTCGCGAAACGGGTCTGCACCACCGACCTCTCGTCGGCGAACGGCAGCGTGACCGTCTCGTCGGAGAGCGCCACCGCCGGCGTCTCGGGGTCACCGATGATCGTTACCGTCGGGATGCGCCCCTTGACGGCGTCGAGTACGCGCAATACCTCGGTCGTGGTGCCGGACCGGGTGATCGCCACCACCGCGTCATAGCCGCGGTCGCTGCCGAGGAATGCCTCGGACGCGGCGAACGGATCCGTCACCCCCTGTCCGGCCGCCTCACGCAGGGCCGCATACGACTGGGCCATGAACCATGAGGTGCCGCAGCCGACGACGGCCACCCGCTGTCCGGCCTTCGGCAACGGTCCTGCCGCTGCCCCGATCCGTGCGGCCTGCCGCCAGGTCTCCGGCTGACTGCGCAGCTCCTGCTCCATGTACGAGGTCTCGCTCATGGCCCACCCTCCCGTGATGTGGCAACCGAATGCGTGAAACGAATGCGTGAAACTGCAAGATTTGGCTTTGTTGCAATCGACTGTACGCAGGATCTGGACCGCGATCCATCCCTCGTACGAGTGGATGCGCCAGAGGGGGTGAGGGTGTAAGGGGTCGGTCAGGTGCTGGGGTGTGGCGGGACCGGGGCGAGTGTGGGGGTGAGCGGAAGGTTGGGATGGGGGAAGGGAAGTGTTGACAGCTGCTCGAAACACGCCGAATACTCGCAAGATCAGTCATGAGTGATTCGTCATGCAGAAGGCCCGCTCCGCCGCACAGAGGACTTCCCATGTCCATTGCCACGCTCTCGGCGACGCCCCCGCCGCCGCCCAAGACCGCACACCGCACCGGCAGGCTGTTCGCGCTCACCGGTGCCGTCGTCGGCGTCATCTACGGCTACGACACCGGCAGCATCTCCGGTGCCCTGGTGTTCCTGAGCAAGGACTTCCATCTCACCGAGACCGAAAAGGGCCTGGTCAACAGCATTTTGGTGTTCGGCTCCATCGTTGGCGCGCTGATCGGCGGCAAACTCGCCGACGCCCTGGGCCGTAAGGCTGCGATGCTGATCGTCGCCGGCTCGTACGCCGTATTCGTCGCCCTCTCCGCGGTCGCGCCCAACATCGTCGTGCTGGACACCGTCCGTTTCCTGCTCGGCATCGCCATCGGTATCTCGATCGTCGCCGCCCCGCTCTATGTCGCCGAATCGACCCCGGCACGCATCCGCGGAGCCTCCGTCGCCGCCTACCAAGTGGCCACGGTCGCCGGCATCGTCCTCACGTACTTCGTCAACTGGGGCCTGTCAGGCGGCGGGCACTGGCGCTGGATGCTCGGCCTCTCCGCGATCCCCGCCGCACTTGTCCTGATCCCGCTGCTCCGGCTGCCGGACACCCCGCGCTGGTACGTCCTCAAGGGCCGCACGGAACGAGCCGTCGAGGTCATGGCCATGACCGACCCCGACGTCGATCCGCGTGCGGAGGTCGCGGCCGTGGAGGCCGCTCTCACCGAAGAGAGCGGTGGGTCGGCGCGCTCCTTGCTGCGCAAGCCCTACGCCCGTGCTGCGGTCTTCGTCGTCGGACTCGGATTCTTCTGTCAGATCACCGGCATCAACGCCGTGACGTACTACAGCCCGCAGATCTTCGAGGAGATGGGGTTCACCGGAAACGGCCAGAACTTCCTGCTGCCGTCCTTCGTCCAACTCGCCTCGCTGGCCGCGACGGTGCTCGCCATCCTCATCATCGACCGGCTCGGCCGCCGGGTGGTACTGCTCTGCGGCATCGGCACGATGGTCGTCATGCTCGCCGTCCTGACGGCGGTCTTCGGCATGGGCGAGTTGCAGGGGGCGACGACCTGGGTGGGGTTCGGCGCCATCCTCCTGTTCACCGCAGCCTTCAACTTCGGCTTCGGATCGCTGATCTGGGTCTATGCGAGCGAGGCGTTCCCCGCCCAACTGCGCTCGACCGGGGCCTCGGTGATGCTGACCGCCGATCTGGTCGCCAATCTTCTGATCGCCCAGTTCTTCCCCTCCCTGATGGTCTGGGCGGGCGCGGCCCGGACCTTCGCGGGCCTCGGCGTCCTCGCCCTTGCCGCTCTGGTCTTCGCCTCCGTCACCGCACCCGAGACCAAGGGGCGGCAGTTGGAGGACATCCAGGACTACTGGCGCAACGGGGGGCGCTGGCCCGCGCCGGCCTCGGCAAGCCCTGGACCGCTCGGCAATGCAGCGGTGCCTCCGACCACGACTTCGTAGCTTCGAGGTATCGGGAGCGGTAGGCGGCGGCAAGGGCCGCCGTCCGCCATGAGGAAGGGCGGACGGCTGCGGAGCGGCTCCCTGGGCGGAGCGAATCCGGCGAAGGAGCAGGGGGCCCGCCGCCGAGGACGACAGCCCGGCGGTCCGAGCCCCAGGGTGCCGGTGCTTCAGGAGGGCAGCTGTTCCCGGTACTGCTCCAGTGCCGGCGCGGTCGTCGTCGCCACGAACTCCGTGATCCGGTACTCACACACCCCGGCGAGGGTGAACGGGTCCTCGGAAACGATCCGCTCGACGGCGGCACGGTCCATCCCGGCGGCGAGAATCACGCCCCCGTCCCGTGGGACCTTGCGGCCGGCGGCGAGGAAATGCCCGGCGGCGTACTCCTTCTGCAGCCACTCCACATGCTGCTCCAGGACGGCGTCGACGCGTTCGATGGGCGCGGTATAGGTCAGTTCCAGTACGAACATAGCTGCAATATAGAGGAGCCGCGGGGCGGGGCCGTGGCATCCTCCCGCGAAGGAATGCGCAGGCCAGGGCGGTACGCGGGATGCCTTGGCAGCTGACGATGCGAGGTGCGGCTGCTTCCCCCGCCGCCCGGGGCGGCCGCTCCCGGCCAGCCGCCACCGATCGGGAGCGGACGCCGGCATCAGGCCGTAGGCAGGTCCGGGCGGCGCCGCCCGTGCCGTGTTGCGCTCTCATAGGCATGACCGGCCTGGAGGACGGCGAGATCGGCGCGCGGTGCGCCGATGAACTGCAGCCCCACGGGCAGACCGCCCGGAGTGAATCCCGCGGGAACCGAGAGGGCGGGCACGCCCAGGACCGAGATGAGGTAGGCGGACCGCATCCAGTCCAGATAGCTGTGTGTGGGCCGGCCCGCGACCTCGTGCGGATACTCCAGCTCCGCGTCGAACGGCGTGACTTGACTGACCGGGGCGAGGAGCAGGTCGTACCGGGAGAAGAAGTCCAGCATGCCGAGATACAGCCGGCTGTGCGTCGCGGTGGCCGTGCGGAGGTCGGCCATGGTCAGCCGGCGGCCCTCTTCGATGTTCCAGACGATGCTGGGTTTGAGGGCCTGCCGGTCGGAGTCGAGCAGGTCACCGAGGGCCAGGTCGAAGCTGTGCGCCCGCAGCGTACGGAAGGTCTCGTCGGCGCCGGTGAGGTCCGGGCAGGCGGTGTCGACGCGCCAGCCGAGCTCCTCCAGGACCCTCAACTGGGGCTCCAGAACGGCGAGCACCTCCGGGTCGGCCGGCGCGAATCCTCCTAGGTCGGGTGCCCAGGCGATCCGCAGCCCGCGCAGGTCGCGGTCGAGCGGCACACGGAACGCTGCTCCCGGGGTCTCCAGACTGAGAGGGCAGCGCGGATCCGGACCGGCCATCGCCGACAGCAGCAGCGCGGTGTCGGCGACGGTCCGCCCCATGGGGCCCGGAACGGACAAGGTGTCCCAGAGGTCGCTGCCGGGGTGCGAAGGGACGCGGCCCGGCGTCGGCCGCAGCCCGACCACATTGCAGAAGGAGGCGGGGTTGCGGAGTGAGCCGCCCATGTCACTGCCGTCGGCGAGGGGTTGCAGCCCGGCCGCCAGCGCCGCGGCGGCGCCACCACTGCTGCCGCCCGCCGAACGCGAGAGGTCGTACGGATTGCGGGTGGTGCCGAAGACCGGGTTGAAGGTGTGCGAACCGGCGGCGAATTCGGGGACGTTGGTCTTGCCGAGGCGGATGGCGCCCGCCCGCTGCAGCCGGTCGACCAGCAGATCGTCGTCGTCCGGGATGTGGTCGGCGAAGAGCGGTGAGCCGTGTGTGGTGCGCATACCGCGGGTGAGACGGGTGTCCTTGAAGGCGATCGGCAGTCCGTGCAGGGGCGGGACGGTCGCGCCCTGGACGAGTCGTTCGTCGGCGCGTGCGGCGGCGGCGAGGGCGCCCTCGGGGTCGAGGGTGACGAGGGCGTTGACGGCCGGATTGACCTGTTCGATGCGGTCCAGAAGGGCCTGTACGACCTCGCGCGCGGAGAGGTCGCGGCGGCGCAGCCGGGCCGCGAGGTCGGTGGCATCGAGCTGGTGGAGCGCGTCGGACATCAAGGACCTCCGGGGGCATCGGGGAGGCAGGCGCCGGGGGAGCGGGCAGGCGGACTCTTCCCGGCGGGCGTCCCCGTGAAAGCGCCCCCGTGAAAGCGTCCACGTCAACACCGGCTGGGTTCACGCTCATCACGGTACCGAGCACCACTGACAGTGAGCCCTGAACGCCATGCCCTTGCGCCTGATGCCCTGCGCCTTGCGCCTCGTGCTTGAACCTTGAGCCGATCCGTCCGGTCATGGGCTCGATCACCGGTTCGGTAGCGTTGCGGCCATCATGGACACTCCCGGAATGATCTCCTGCGACGACGAACTGCGGGACTGGCCGGCCGACGAAGCCCAGGCGCGTGCGGTCCAGGACCGGCTGCGGCCCTATGTACGGCTCGACGAAGCGGGTCCGGAACCGGGGTTCGAGGGCACTGTGGTCGGGGTGGACGTCGCCTACGACGACGAACGAGACGTCGTCGCCGCGGCCGCGGTGGCACTGGACGCCCGCACCCGCGCCGTCGTCGACCGGGCCACCGCCGTCGGGCAGGTCTCCTTCCCGTACGTCCCCGGACTGCTCGCCTTCCGCGAGATCCCCACCGTGCTCGACGCTCTCGGCCGCCTCGCCCGCACTCCCGGCCTCGTGGTCTGTGACGGCTACGGGCTGGCGCACCCGCGCCGCTTCGGGCTCGCCAGCCACCTGGGGGTGCTGACCGGGCTGCCCACCATCGGAGTCGCCAAGAATCCCTTCACCTTCCGGTACGCACCTCCTGGCCCGGATCGTGGCGCCACCTCGCCGCTTCTGGACGGGACCGAGGAGGTGGGACGTGCGCTGCGTACCCAAAAGGGCGTCAAGCCGGTCTTCGTCTCCGTGGGGCACCGCACCGATCTCGACCGGGCCTGTGCGCACACCCTCCACCTGGCGCCCGACTACCGTCTGCCGGAGACGACCCGTGCCGCCGACGCCCTGTGCCGGAGGGCGCTCGCCGACGCCTGACGGCGGGACAGGGGGCGGGCCCGGGCCCGGGCTACTCCTGGACGACGCCGAACTTGATGCCCGCATCCTGGAGACGAGCCGTCAGCGCCTCCCCCATGGCCACCGCCGTGGTCACCTGACCGGCCGTCTCCGGCAGGTCGTCGAAGGCCAGGCTCAGCGCCGACTCGGCGAGCATCTTTGCCGTCTCCTCGTAGCCGGGGTCGCCGCCCGAGACCTCGGTGATCAGACGGGTGTCACCGCCGGAGGCGACGAAGCGCACCTTGAACCAGCTGCGCGCACGCCGCTCGGGGCTCGGCCCGTCGCCCGGCTCCAGACGCCCTGCCAACCAGCGCCGCGCGGGCGGCACCTGGGCGAGCGCGCACAGGGCCCCCGCCCCGAGCACCCCGCCGACGGCGATCGGCAGCCGCCGCACACCCGCGTAGTGGCGATAGCGGAAGTCTGGCCCGTAGCGGTCCAGCGCGGCGGCCGAGCGGGCGACGATCTGCGGATCGAGGGTCGGCAACGGCACACCCCAGGTGCGTGTTTCGCTGCTCCGAACAGGCGGGCCGAAGGGCGCGTGCACCGTACGGCCGGCCGGTTGTGCTTCGGCCTGCTGACGCTCGCGGGCGGCCCGCGCCATGGCGACCGGACGCGAGGCGGCGGTCAGCGCCGAGGTCAGCGTGCCGCCGGAGAACGTCGCGTTGGTCCGTACGAAGCCATCGATGCGTACGGGGACGTCTTCGGGGAGGAGCCCCACGGTGTAGCGGACCCCCAGGTCGTACGGGACGGAGTCGAACCCGCAGGCGTGCACGAGGCGCGCGCCGGAGGCGCGGGCCGTGGCCTCGTGCCGCACGTACATCCGGTCGATGAACTCCGACTCACCGCTCAGATCGACATAGTCGGTGCCCGCCGCGGCGCAGGCCGCCACCAGCGGTTCGCCATGGATCAGATACGGGCCGACGGTCGTCACCAGCACCCGGGTATCGGCGGCGAGGTCGCGCAGTGAGGCGGGATCGCTGCTGTCGGCCCGCAGCAGCGGCAGGTCGGCACAGGACGGGTCGGACTTCGCCAACCGGTCGCGCAGCTGCTCCAGTTTGGCGGTGCTGCGCCCGGCCAGTGCCCACCGGCAGCCCTTGGGGGCATGTGCGGCCAGGTAGGCGGCGGTGAGAGCGCCGGTGAAGCCGGTCGCGCCGTAGAGGACGAGGTCGTAGGCCCGTCCGGAGGTGTCCTGCCGTGGCATCGCGCATCCTCTCGATCGCTCACTGGCCCTGGAGTCCGGACCCTGGGGAGTCGTCGTTGCCCCGTCAATGTCCGCTCCCGGCGGCCCTCTTGGCCGCCCTGTGGGTGACACGGAGTCTGGCATGCAGTCTTGACAGAGTGTCTACGTGGGGCCAGATTCACGGATGGCGCGATGATGTAGGACGTCCAATGTCTGGTGCTGCCGGTCGTCACTCGTCCCGGTGCCCTCCCGGACCGGACCCTACGGCAGGAAGCCGGACGCCATGCCCTTTGGCCCGTCCGTTCCCGCACCACGTACCGATGCCGGAGACAGGGCGGCGGTGAGCCGCCCTTCGTCCCCGCACGAACCGTCCGCCGACTGCCGGAGGAGGCCGGGTTGCTGTGATGATGCCCCCCACGGACACCCCTGAGCGGGCGCGGAGATGGTGGCAGGAGGTCACCCCGCCCCAGTGGAAGGCGATGTTCGCCGCCTGGATCGGCTACCTCCTCGACGGTTTCGACTTCGTCCTGATCACCCTGGTGCTGACCGAAATCGCCGAGGACTTCCGGCTGAGCACCGCCACGCCGCCTCGCTGATCTCCGGCGCCTTCATCACCCGATGGCTGGGCGGCGCCGTCCTGGGCGCGATGGGCGACCGCTACGGCCGCAAGGCAGCCATGATCAGCAGCATCCTGCTCTACTCGCTCGGCACCTTCGCCTGCGGATTCGCCTGGGACTACACCAGCCTGTTCGTCGCCCGGCTGGTGATCGGCCTGGGCATGGCGGGGGAGTACAGCGCCAGCGTGACGTATGTGCTGGAGAGCTGGCCCACCCGATGGCGCAACCGTGCCTCCGGATTCCTGATCTCCGGTTATGCGGGCGGCACGGTCCTCGCGGCCGAGCCCTACACCTGGGTGGTGCCCCACTGGGGCTGGCGCTGGATGTTCTGGATCGGCGTGCTGCCCGTCCTGGTCGCCGTCTGGGTGCGCAGGGCGCTGCCGGAGGCCGGGGACTGGCAGCAGGAGATCGGCGCCGCCGCCACCCGTTCGGCAGCGGAGCGTCCGAACCCCTTCCGGCCGTTGTTCACCGGCCGGATCCGCTCCGTGCTCAATACGGCCCTGGCGGTGGCCGCCTCGGTGGCGCTGTTCTGCGTCTTCACACCCGTCGGCACGGGACATGTCCCCTGGCTGTCCGCCGTCGCGGCGCTGTGCCTGACCGCTTTCGCCGCCCAGCTCGGCGGCCGCCGCGGATGGCTGTTGTATGTGTCCCTGATGGTGACGGTGTTCTGCGCCTTCCTCTACAGCTGGCCGATCCAGGCCCTGCTGCCCACCTACCTCAAGACCGACCTCGGATACGCCCCCGGCCAGGTCACCGACGTGATGTTCTACGCGGGCTTCGGCACCATGGCGGGCTGCTGGCTGGCGGGCTTCGCCGGCGACCGCCTCGGTACCCGTCGCGCCTACGCGTGCACGCTGCTCGCGTCACTCGTCTTCGTCTTCCCGGTCTTCGCGGTGCAGGACAGCCTGCCGGCGCTCGGTGCGCTGCTCTTCGTGCTGCTCGCGCTCAGCCAGGGCATCTCCGGCATCCTGCCGAAGTACCTCGCCGGCCACTTCCCGACCGCCACCCGGGCCGCCTCTGTGGGCTTCGTCTACAACGTCGGGGCCCTGGGCGGGGCGGTGGCGCCCGTTCTCGGCGCCCATCTGGCCGAAGGTATGTCCCTGGGCCGGGCTCTCGCCGTGCTCACCTTCGGGCTGACGCTCGTCGTCATCCTTCTGGTGGGCGGCAACGTCCCCCAGCGGCTGGGGCGGCTGGTGGACCGTCAGGCGCCCGGCGACCACCTGGTGCCGGTGGCCGGGGGAGCGGGGACCGTGCCCGCGGCGTCCGGCTCCGCTTCCGGGGAGGTGTCGCCCGGCTCGGCATAGCGGCGCCCCGGGCGGCCGGGCGCCGGGGCCGTTGTCCGCCGCGCGCTCCGGGCGGGTCGGCGAGGACGGCAGCGGCGCTGTCGCCTGTCGCCGGCGCCCAGGGACACGGCGTAGCCCCCGGCCGCTGTGGAAGTCGAGCGGTGCGGCGGCGGGTTGCGGGTCGGACAGGGCGTCATATGTCCCTCGGCCGGCCCGCCGTCCGGCGCTCCGCGGGCCGTTGTCAGTGGTCGCCGTTAGCGTGGAATGCGTGGGTCGGCCCGCGCGGGACGAGCGGGCGGCCGGGCGGCATTGCAGGCGGTGTCGCAGGGGGAACGGACATGGAGGAGCGCATGGCGAAGGCGGCCGGGCCGGCGGCGGTGCGGGAGCGGGTGCGGGCGTTCGCGCTCGGGCTTCCCGGGGCCGTGGAGGAGTTTCCCTGGGGCGAGAGCGTCATCAAGGTCAACAAGAAGGTCTTCGTCTTCCTCGGCGTCGACGACGGCAGCCATCCGCTCGGGGTCACGCTGAAACTCAAGGACCCGGAGGCGCATGCCCATGCGCTGACCTCGCCCGGCGCCCGGCCCGCGGGATACGGCCTGGGCAAGTCCGGATGGGTGCAGGTCCCCCTGGAGGAGCAGGACGCTCCGCCGGCCGAGCTGCTCTGCGACTGGGCGGAAGAGTCGTATCGCGTCATAGCCCCCAAGAGGCTCATCGCCGAGCTCGACGGGGCATAGCGGCGCAGCGGCGGCAGGCGCGCAGAAGGCCCGTGACGGTGATGGCGATTGAGCCTCGTCGGCGCGGGCCTTTGCTGTGGTGGCCACTTGGCACGGGGGGCTTGTGGAAAGTGGAACACGTTCTTAACATCACGAGTGTTACATCAGAAGTGTCACAGTGCGGAAGGGCATGGGGCGCGATGGCAGAGCCAGGCAACGGCCCACTGAGCGGGGTGCGGGTGGTCGAACTCGCGGGCATCGGCCCCGGCCCCTTCGCGGCCATGCTCCTGGCCGACCTCGGCGCCGATGTCGTCCGTGTCGACCGGCCCGGAGGCGCGGGACTGGGCATCGATCCGGCCTACGACATCACCAACCGCAACAAACGCTCCGTGCTGGTGGACCTGAAGAGCCCCGACGGGGTGGCGCAGGTGCTCGAGCTGGCCGAGCGCGCCGATGTGCTGGTGGAGGGGTACCGCCCCGGTGTGGCCGAGCGGCTGGGGGTGGGCCCGGAGGAGTGCCTGGCGCGCAACCCCCGGCTGGTCTACGGGCGGATGACGGGCTGGGGGCAGGAGGGCCCGCTCGCCGACACCGCCGGACACGACATCGGCTATATCGCCATCACGGGCGCGCTCGGCATGATCGGCCCGCCCGACGGCCCGCCCGCCGTCCCCGCCAACCTCGTCGGTGACTACGCCGGCGGCTCCCTCTACCTCGTCATCGGCGTGCTCGCCGCCCTCCAGCACGCCCGCACCGAGGGCGGAAAGGGCCAGGTCGTGGACGCCGCCATCGTCGACGGCACGGCTCATCTGACGGCGATGATCCACGGCATGCTGGCGGCCGGCGGCTGGCAGGACCGGCGCGGCGCCAATCTGCTCGACGGCGGGACGCCGTTCTACGGGGCCTACGAGACCGCCGACGGCGGCCATATGGCGGTCGGCGCGCTGGAGCGGCGGTTCTACGGCGAATTCGTCCGCCTGCTGGGCATCGAAGAAGAGGCCCCCAGCCGCGATGACCTCGCCGCGTGGGGCGAGCTGCGTACCGTCATCGCCGCCCGCTTCAAGACCCGTACCCGCGAGGAGTGGACGGCCGTCTTCCAGGAGTCCGACGCCTGCGTGGCGCCCGTGCTCTCCCTGCGCGAGGCCCCGCGGCATCCGCATCTCGCCGCCCGCGGCACCTTCGTCGAGCACGGCGGGATCACCCAGCCCGCGCCCGCGCCGCGTTTCTCGCACACCCCCGGCGCGGTACGCAGACCACCGGCGCGGCCCGGCGCGGACACCGAAGAGATCGCCCGCGACTGGCAGGCCCCCGGCCTCCTCGCCCCGCCGCCGGCCGCCCCCGCCCCGCCCGCCGGCCCGAGCCGCACCGAACAGAAGGACACCGCCGGCTGATGGAACGCGCCCGCACGCTCCGGTCCGCGGCCCACCCGCGCCGGGCCGCAGAGGAGGCCACCGCCATGGCCTCGGCCGGCCTCGGCGCCCTCCGCGCCCGAGGCGGCCGGGCCGGGTGCGTTCCCCGCACGGAAGCCGCCCGGCGGGCCCGCGGGTACGTCCGCGACCGGACCGGGGGCTTCCGGGAGGCGGACAGGGCAACGCTGCACGTCCGCCCCGTAAGGGCGGAGCCCGCCGAGTTCACCGAGACCGTCAGGAACTGGCTCCGAGGAGGGCCCGCAGACATGACCGCGCAGATGAAGCGTCAGATCTTCACCGAGGACCACGAGGCCTTCCGAGAGATCGTGCGGACCTTCCTCGCCAAGGAAGTGATGCCCTACTACGAGCAGTGGGAGAAGGACGGCATCGTCAGCCGGGACGCCTGGCGGGCGGCCGGCAAGCAGGGGCTGCTGGGGCTGGCGGTGCCGGAGGAGTACGGCGGGGGCGGGCAGCACGACTTCCGCTACAGCGCGGTGCTGGCCGAGGAGTTCACCCGGGCCGGCGCCGCCGGCCTCGCCGTGGGCCTGCACAACGACATCATCGGCCCGTATCTGACCACCCTCGCCACCGATGAGCAGAAGCGCCGCTGGCTGCCCGGCTTCTGCAGCGGCGAGATCATTACCGCCATCGCCATGACGGAGCCCGGCGCCGGCTCCGACCTGCAGGGCATCCGCACCCACGCCGAGGACGCCGGCGACCACTGGATCCTCAATGGATCCAAGACCTTCATCTCCAACGGCATCCTCGCCGACCTGGTCATCGTCGTGGCCCGGACGACGCCGGAGGGCGGGGCGCACGGTCTGAGCCTGCTGGTCGTCGAGCGCGGCATGGCGGGCTTCGAGCGGGGCCGCAACCTCGACAAGATCGGGCAGAAGTCCCAGGACACCGCCGAGCTGTTCTTCCAGGACGTCCGCGTCCCCAAGGAGAACCTGCTCGGCGAGCTGAACGGCGCCTTCGTCCATCTGATGACCCACCTCGCCCAGGAGCGGATGGGCATCGCCGTCGCCGGTATCGCCGGCGCCGAACATCTGCTGGAGATCACCAGCCAGTACGTCAAGGAGCGTGAGGCGTTCGGACGGCCGCTGGCCAAGCTCCAGCACATCCGCTTCGAGATAGCCGAGATGGCCACCGAATGCGCCGTCACCCGCGCCTTCCTCGACCGCTGTATCGCCGACCACTCCGCCGGCGAACTGGACGCGGTGCATGCCTCGATGGCCAAGTGGTGGGCCACCGAGCTGCACAAGCGGGTCGCCGACCGCTGTCTGCAACTCCATGGCGGCTACGGCTATATGGCGGAATACCGCGTGGCCAGGGCCTTTACCGACGGCCGTATCCAGACGATCTATGGAGGGACCACCGAGATCATGAAGGAGATCATCGGACGTTCCCTGCTCGGCTGACCCCGGACCGCCCGCGGTCCCACCCGCTGCCCCTGCCTCCACCTCATGCGAAAGGCTTGTTGACTTGAGTACCGAAGCGTACGTATACGACGCGATCCGCACCCCGCGCGGCCGCGGCAAGGCCAATGGAGCACTGCACGGCACCAAGCCGATCGACCTGGTCGTCGGCCTGATCCACGAGGTACGCCGCCGCTTCCCCGGACTCGATCCGGCCGCCGTCGACGACATCGTGCTCGGCGTCGTCGGACCGGTCGGCGACCAGGGCTCCGACATCGCCCGGATCGCGGCGATCGCCGCCGGGCTGCCCGACACCGTCGCCGGCGTACAGGAGAACCGCTTCTGTGCCTCGGGCCTGGAGGCCGTCAACATGGCCGCCGCCAAGGTGCGTTCGGGCTGGGAGGACCTGGTCCTGGCGGGCGGCGTCGAATCCATGTCGCGGGTCCCGATGGCCTCGGACGGCGGCGCCTGGTTCGCCGACCCGATGACCAACTTCGACACCGGCTTCGTCCCGCAGGGCATTGGCGCCGACCTGATCGCCACCATCGAGGGCTACACCCGGCGCGATGTCGACGAATTCGCCGCGCTCTCCCAGGAGCGCGCTGCCGAGGCATGGAAGGACGGCCGCTTCGAGCGCTCCGTCGTCCCGGTCCGCGACCGCAATGGTCTGGTGGTCCTCGACCACGACGAGCACATGCGCCCCGGCACCACCGCCGACTCCCTGGGGGGCCTCAAGCCGTCCTTCGCCACCATCGGCGACGCGGGTGGCTTTGACGCGGTCGCCCTGCAGAAGTACCACTGGGTCGAGAAGATCGACCATGTCCATCACGCCGGCAACTCCTCCGGCATCGTGGACGGCGCGGCGCTCGTCGCCATCGGCTCCAAGGAGGTCGGCGAGCGCTACGGCCTGACCCCGCGGGCCCGCATCATCTCCGCCGCGGTCTCCGGCTCCGAGCCCACGATCATGCTCACCGGCCCGGCGCCCGCCAGCCGTAAGGCCCTCGCCAAGGCCGGGCTGACCATCGACGACATCGACCTCGTCGAGATCAACGAGGCCTTCGCGGCCGTCGTGCTGCGCTTCGTCAAGGACATGGGCCTGAGTCTGGACAAGGTCAATGTCAACGGCGGCGCCATCGCGCTGGGACACCCCCTCGGTGCCACCGGCGCGATGATCCTCGGCACTCTGATCGACGAGCTGGAGCGGCAGGACAAGCGCTACGGCCTGGCCACCCTCTGTGTCGGCGGCGGTATGGGCATCGCCACCGTCATCGAGCGCCTCTGACCGCCCGTCCCATCCCCCTTACGGAGAAGCCACAGTGAGCGAGTCCCCTGCGTCATCGACCATCCGCTGGGAACAGGACGAGACCGGCATCGTCACCCTGGTCCTGGACGACCCCGACCAGTCCGCCAACACCATGAACAACGCCTTCAAGGCCTCCCTGACCGCGGTCGCCGACCGCCTGGAGGCCGAGAAGGACAGCGTCCGCGGCATCATCTTCACCTCCGCCAAGAAGACCTTCTTCGCCGGCGGCGACCTGCGCGATCTGATCGCCGTCACCCCCGACAAGGCCCAGCAGGCATTCGAGGCGGGCAACGGCATCAAGCGCGATCTGCGGCGCATCGAGACCCTCGGCAAGCCCGTCGTCGCCGCGATCAACGGCGCGGCGCTGGGCGGCGGTTACGAGATCGCGCTGGCCTGCCACCACCGCATCGCCCTCGACACCCCCGGTACCAGGATCGGGCTGCCCGAGGTCACCCTCGGTCTGCTGCCGGCCGGCGGCGGCGTCACCCGTACGGTGCGGCTGCTCGGCATCGCCGACGCGCTGCTGAAGGTGCTGCTCCAGGGCACCCAGTACAACGCCACCCGCGCCAAGGACGCCGGCCTGATCCATGAGGTCGCGGCCACCCCCGAGGAACTGCTCGCCCAGGCCCGCGCCTTCATCGAGGAGCATCCCGAATCCCAGCAGCCCTGGGACGTCAAGGGCTACCGCATCCCCGGCGGCACCCCGGCCCAGCCGAAGTTCGCGGCCAACCTCCCGGCGTTCCCCGCCAACCTCAAGAAGCAGCTCAACGGCGCCCCCTACCCGGCCCCGCGCAACATCCTCGCCGCGGCGGTGGAGGGCTCCCAGGTCGACTTCGAGACCGCGCAGACCATCGAGGCGCGCTACTTCGTCGAGCTGGTGACCGGCCAGATCTCCAAGAACATGATCCAGGCGTTCTTCTTCGATCTGCAGGCCGTCAACTCCGGCGCCAACCGCCCCAAGGGCATCGAGCCCCGCACGGTCGAGAAGGTCGCGGTCCTCGGCGCCGGCATGATGGGCGCGGGCATCGCCTACTCCTGCGCCAAGGCCGGGATGCAGGTCGTCCTCAAGGACGTCTCCCTGGAGGCGGCGCAGAAGGGCAAGGCGTACTCCGAAGGCCTGCTCGACAAGGCGCTCTCCCGCGGCCGTACGACCGAGCGGCAGCGCGATGAGCTGCTGGCGCGCATCACGCCCACGGCCGAGCCGACGGATCTCGCGGGCTGCGACGCCGTCATCGAGGCGGTCTTCGAGGACGTGGGCCTCAAGCACAAGGTCTTCAAGGAGATCCAGCACATCGTCGCGCCTGACGCGCTGCTGTGCTCCAACACCTCCACGCTGCCCATCACGCTGTTGTCCGAGGGCGTCGAGCGCGACCAGGACTTCATCGGGCTGCACTTCTTCTCACCGGTCGACAAGATGCCGCTGGTGGAGATCATCAAGGGCGAGCGGACCGGTGACGAGGCGCTGGCCCGCGCCTTCGACCTGGTCCGCCAGATCAAGAAGACCCCGATCGTCGTCAATGACTCACGCGGCTTCTTCACCTCCCGCGTCATCGGCCACTTCATCAACGAAGGTGTGGCGATGATCGGGGAGGGCCTCGACCCGGTCTCCGTCGAGCAGGCCGCCGCCCAGGCCGGCTACCCGGCCAAGGTGCTGTCCCTGATGGACGAGCTGACCCTCACCCTGCCGCGCAAGATCCGCGAGGAGACCAAGCGGGCGGTCGAGGAGTCCGGCGGCAGCTGGCAGCCGCACCCGGCCGACGCGGTCATCGACCGGATGGTCGACGAGTTCGGCCGGCCCGGCCGCAGTGGTGGCGGGGGCTTCTACGAGTACGGCGAGGACGGCAAGCGCACCGGTCTGTGGCCGGGGCTGCGCGAGCACTTCGCCCAGAAGGACGCCGCCGTCCCGTTCATCGACATGCAGGAGCGGATGCTCTTCTCCGAGGCGCTGGACACCGTCCGCTGCTTCGAGGAGGGCGTGCTCACCTCCGTCGCGGACGCCAACATCGGCTCCATCCTCGGCATCGGCTTCCCGGGCTGGACCGGCGGCGTGATCCAGTACATCAACGGCTACGAAGGTGGTCTGCCCGGCTTCGTGGCCCGCGCCCGTGAGCTGCAGGAAGCCTACGGAGACCGGTTTGCGCCGTCCGCGCTGCTGGTCGAAAAGGCCGAGAAGGGCGAGAAGTTCAGCGACTGACCGGTCAGGGGGGCGGGCCCCGGCGGCCCGCCCCCGTCACCCCTCGGGGGTGCGGCTCCCGTGGCTCCGGTCGCCCTCCATGCCGAACGACTCCCGCAGCTCCTGCTTCATCGACCGCTGGAAGGCGGTCACCAGTGCCTGTACCACCATCGGCTGCATATGGGCCGAGAGCGACTTCATCCGCGCCATCTCGTCCTCGTCCGGCCCGCCGCCCCGGTTCGGCTCCCACACCTCGTCCTTGAAGAGCCGGCTCAGCTCCCGGGCCGCCGAGCGGGTGTGCTCGATGACGACGCTGCGCGCCGCGAGGATGGTCTCCAGGGAGATCGGGACGTCCAGCAGCCGGGTGCCCAGGTGCAGCAGCCCCGGGTCGACGCGGAAGACCCGGGGATCATCGGTCCGTACGAGCACACTCATGGCCGCCAGCCGGTCCAGATCCTCCTCCGTCAGCGCCCTGCCGACCCGCCGCTCCAGCTGGTCCCGGGTGGCGTCCTCGGCCTTGTCCGGGATCCAACTCGCCACCAGCGCCCGGTGGATGGCCAGATCCTGGGCGCTCAGATCGGGCGGCAGCTGCTCCAGATAGCGTTCGATCGCGGACAGCGTCAGGCCCTGGTGCTGGAGCTCCTCGATGAGGGCGAGCCGCGAGAGGTGGTCCGGTCCGTAGCGGCCGACCCGGCGGGGACCGATCTCCGGCGGTGGCAGCAGACCACGTGTGCTGTAGAAGCGGATCGTGCGGACCGTGACGCCGGCGCGGGCGGCCAGTTCGTCGACCGTCAGGTCGGGGGTGGCGGGCTCCATCATGTTCAACAGTATTGCTGTCTCACCACTTGTGTGAAACCTCCTGAACCCTCTTCCCCCTGTGCGCAGCGCTGCCGCTGGGCCCCGAGCACCATCCGCCGGTTTCCGCTCGCTCGGCGTACGACACAGCGAGATCGTGCTCCTCATCACCAGGTCGTGCCCCTCATAAAGGGCAACCGCCCCGAATACCGGCTCAGCGACCTCGCCCCGGTGCATTCCGGTCGGTCCTGTGACCATCCCGACGTGCGGGCCGAAGTGGAGCGCGCTGTCGCGGAGGCAAACGCGCGTCGCAGCCGATCGGAACACGTCAAGAAGTTCTCCTTGCCGGCCGAGGAGTGGCGTCCGGAATCGGATGAACTGAGGCCCTCCTTGAAATTGTGAGGCCGGGAAATTCACTAGAAATACGGACAAATCTTGGATGGCCTATACACGCTGTGATCTTGCCCACAGACGGGGGAGCCCTCTTCAGGGAAGGTGTGCCGTCGGCCGTCCGCGTGATCCGCGGGACTTCCAGGCCATGGCTTCAGCGCCTGCCCGAAAGCGAGATGCACCACCAGTGAGCACAGAAACCGTCACCGAGACAGCCCACAGGTCACCTGACGGGGGGCGCGGCACGCAGCAGGATGCGGGCGACGCGGGCTATAGCAAGGGCCTCAAGGGCCGGCATGTGAACATGATCGCCATCGGTGGAGCGATCGGTACCGGCCTCTTCCTGGGCGCCGGTGGCCGACTGCACTCCGCCGGACCCGCGCTGGCCATCGCCTACGCGGTCTGCGGCATGTTCGCCTTCTTCGTCGTCCGGGCCCTGGGCGAGCTGGTGCTGCACCGACCGTCGTCCGGTTCGTTCGTCTCCTACGCCCGTGAGTTCCTGGGGGAGAAGGGCGCCTACGTCGCCGGCTGGATGTACGTCGTCAACTGGTCGACGACCGGTATCGCCGACATCACGGCGATCGCCCTTTACACCCACTACTGGAGCCTGTTCACCGATATCCCGCAGTGGGTCATGGCGCTCATCGCGCTCGCGGTCGTGCTGACCGTGAACCTGATCTCGGTGAAGATCTTCGGTGAGCTGGAGTTCTGGTTCGCGATCATCAAGGTCGCGGCGCTGGTCGCGTTCATGCTCATCGGCATCTTCCTGCTGGCCACCCAGCACCCGGTCGGCGGGCACACACCAGGGCTGGATCTGCTCACCGACCACGGCGGGCTCTTCCCGACCGGTCTGCTGCCCGTGGTGATCGTGCTCCAGGGCGTGGTCTTCGCCTACTCCGCGGTGGAGCTGGTCGGTGTGACCGCCGGTGAGACCGACGAGCCGGAGAAGGTCGTGCCGAAGGCCGTCAACTCCATCATGTGGCGGGTGGGCGTCTTCTACGTCGGCTCGGTGATCCTGCTCGCGATGCTGCTGCCGTGGAACAAGTACGTCGGCGGCGAGAGCCCCTTCGTCACGGTGCTGTCCAACGTCGGTGTGCCGGCGGCGGGCGACGTCATGAACCTCGTGGTGCTGACCGCGGCGATGTCCAGTCTGAACTCCGGGCTCTACTCGACCGGCCGCATTCTGCGCTCCATGTCGATGGCGGGCTCCGCGCCCAGGTTCGCGGGCCTGATGAACCGCAACCAGGTGCCGTACGGCGGCATCATGCTCACCTCCGCGGTGTGTGTGCTGGGTGTCGGGCTCAACTACGTCATGCCGGGCGAGGCCTTCGAGATCGTGCTGAACATCGCGGCGCTGGGCATCATCAGCACCTGGTGCACGATCATGGTCTGCCACATGGTGTTCGTGCGCCGGTCGAAGGAAGGCCTGGTCGACCGCCCGCGCTTCCGGCTCCCCGGCACGCCGGTCACCGATATCGTCACCATCGCCTTCCTGCTCGGCGTCATCGTCCTGATGTGGTTCGACGACGGTGTCGGCCGGCAGACCGTGATGCTGATCCCGGTCCTCGCCATCGCGCTGGTCGGCGGCTGGTTCGCGGTGCGCGGCCGGGTGAGCCGGATCGCCGCGGAACGCGAGCTGTCGAAGTAGTCACGCAGCGGTTGACGTAGTCACGCACCAGCGGACGCCTGCGTCATCAAGGGCGGTCGAGGAAGCCGGAAGGCTTCCGCGACCGCCCTTTCGCCTCGTCGGCTCCGGCGGGCGGCGGGCCCGGAGGCCCGGCCCGATGAACCCGGCCGAGGGCAGGTCCAACGCCGCCATCGCCGGCGGCCTGCACATCAGCGAGAGCGCCGTCGCCAAGCACCACGATCCCCGGGCGGCGCGCCGAGCTGCGGAAGACGGAACTTGACGCGCCGCCGGACGACGAACGGCCGCAACCCGGCCCGGTGCGGCCTCAGGGGCTACTAGCCGACGGTACCTGTGACGGGGTAATGGTCCGAGAGATTGGTGTACGTGTAGTCCTTGCCCCAGCTGGAGACCGTCCAGGGCGCCGACTCCTCCTTGGTCACGGTGTTCCGCCAGCCGGCGGGACGGGCGTGGCCGTTGCGGTACAGGACGTAGTCCAGGTCCTCGCGGGGGTCGTCCGGGTAGCGGTACTTCGCTATGGAGTTCTCCTGGGTGTCGAAGGAGTAGGGGTGGCCCGTGCGGCTGTCGGCGGGCGCCAGGTCGGCATTGCCGAGCAGCGCGTCGTACTCGGCGCTGTGGGAGTCGACGTTCAGATCGCCGGCGACCATCACCGCCTCGTCCGCCGGGATGTTCTTGGCGTCCAGGAAGGCGTCCATCTCCTTGAGTTGCTTGGCGCGGTCACCCGCCGCCTCGCCCGCCGCGCAGCCCGGGTCGGTGGACTGGGTGTGGGTGCCGACCACATGCACCTTGGTGCCGTTGGCATCCAACACGGCATAAACGAAGCCCTTGTTGGAGAGGTCGTCCGCACCGCAGGCGTCCTTGTAGACGTACTGCTCCTTGCGCAGGATCGGCCACTTGCTCAGCACCGTGACCCCACCGTCCTCCGGGGTCACGGCGGAGTAGGCGCCGCCGGTGGCGTCCCAGCCGCTCCGGCTCCGGCCCATCACCGGAGTCTGGTGCGGATACTGCGCGGCGGCCCGGGACTTCAGCGCCTCGGAGGAGGAGTTGTCGAACGCTTCCTGGAGCACGACAACGTCCTGGCCCTGGAAGAAGTCCGCGGCCGCGATCGCCTGGGCGCGGTGGTCCTGACCCCAGTTGGGATAGAGGTTCTTGCTCATGAGGAAGACGTTGTAGCTGAGCACCTTCAATTGGGGGGTGGCGGCGGCTGACGCGGAGGGGGCCGCGGTCGCCACCGTGACCGCGGCGAGGGCCGTGGCGAGGGCGGCGATCCGGGGCTTGCGCAGCGCTGAGTGCGACACTGAATCTCCCTGTGGGGGGTGGGGACATGAACCAGCGTCGCTTATCCAAGCAGCTGAGGTTACTTCCAGGTAACCGTCTGGTGGGCGCGAGATTGACGGACCGAAGCTTTTGTTGAAGAGGCCGGTGCCCCGGGTCAGGGCAGGGCTACGGGCCTGTGCGGACCGCGCCGCAGGCCGTGTGTACGGCGGCCAGGGCGGTGACGGCGCTCTGGGTCCAGGACATCATCGTCCGTTCGCGGGTCGACGGATCGTCGCAGGCCGGGCGGCCGAACGCGCCGCAGGAACTCTGCTGGGTGAGAAGGAAGGAGACGGTGTCGCGGGTGATGCGGTGCTGCGCCCGCCCGGCGCGAGCCGAGTCCCGGACGAAGCCGGCGAGATGCCCCAGGTGGTAGTTCTTCCAGGCGCCGGGCAGGTCGGCGGCGGCCGTCTCCGGCGCCGGGTGCGGCGCATCGGCTCCACCGGTCAGCGCGGCCGCACGCTGCGGGGTGAGCAGCCCCAGACCGACGAGGCGCCGGACGTTGTGCACTGCCTGCGGCGGCACCCGGTCCAGGAGTTCGACGGCGGCGACGGTGGACTTGAGAAACAGGTCGAGTGAGGCGCAGGTGATCCCGTGAGCCCGCAGCCCGTGCGCGAATTCACCGACGACCTCCATCCCGTGCCCCTGCCATACTTCCGCGTCCGCGTCCGCGAGACGGGCGGAGAAATCGAGGAGCAGGGGGCGGGCGAGCTCGGGTTCCGCCAGGGCCTCGGCCGCATGCGCGACGGCCGCCGCGGCGGGCAGGGACGTGGCCGGGGCGTGGCGCCCACTCGTGTCTGCCAGCCACACCACGGCCCGCCGTAGCGGCTGCTCCACGGCCGGGCGGGGCGTCGGCGCGGACGGCCGGGGCCTCCGCACCACCCTGGGACTGCGGTCCAGGAGCGCGGCCAGGGCCGCGACGATGGTGGTGTGGTAGCCGGTGGCCCAGTGCCGGTACGCGTCGTCGCCGTCGGCGAGTCCGGGGTGGACCACACCGGCCGGCCCGTTGACCCGCCCGTCCGCCTCTTGCACCGCCGTGAGGAACTCCCATGCCCGGCGGGCTTCCCCGGAGTCCCTCACCCCGAGGCATAGCAGGCAGCACAGAAGCTCCCCCACCAGGTCGGCATTCTGCTGGCCGAGGGTGAGCACCAGGAGCGCTTCGAGCAGTTCCACCGCCGCGCCCGGATCGAAGTCCCGGGGCCAGCGGGGCTCACGGAGACCGAAATCCGTGGCGTAGAAGATCGTGTGGGTGAGGGCGTAGATATCGCGATCGCTGAGCTTGATGACATTCGGGCGCTGGCAGAGCAGGGTGAACGGCAGGACGTCGTCCATGGCCGGCAGGGTGTGCGGGACGCCGCACAGCTCCAGGGTGTGCAGCAGATCGAGCTGCCGGTACGGAATCCGCTCGAAGGCCGCCGCGTATCCGCCGGCCGCGGCCTGAGTGAGCAGTTGCCGGAATTCCGGGTCCTCGCGTCCGCAGAGTCGGAGTGCCGCATAGGTTCCCGCGTACAGCAGGAGGGCGGCTTCGTCCCGGGCGATCAGTTCCCGGTAGGAGGGGCGGGCCGCGATCCCCTCGACCTGGTCGAGGAGGTCGGCGTAGTCGCCGTCCAGTGGTTCCGGGGCGAGGCGCGCCCGCAGTCCCACGAGGAACGCGGTTTCGATGAGGGCCTTGCGGGCGAACAGCACCCGGTCCGTGGCGGCTTCGGCCGGGTCGATCAGAGTGCGGCGCGCAGCGAGCCAGGCGACTGCCCGGGACTCCACCGCGCGCCTTTGTGACGAGCCGTCACCGGGTTGCGTCGTGTTCATGGAATGCCTCCCGGCGATCGGCGCGGTCTATGGATCAGTTGCCCGCAGCGGAGTCGTCGTCCGCGACCTGGTTGGCGACCACGAGGACGTAGCGCTCCCAGGCGAGCACGTAGCCGGCCACGTCGTCGAGCTGGCTGACCTGGTCGACGACCCGCGAGAGCGGAACGCTGAGGTCGACGAGTCCGCTGGTCCTCAGAAAGTCGAGAGCCTTGCGGGCATCAACCGGAGGGGGAGGGCAGGACATGGGTTGCTCCTTTTGGGTGGTTTGGAAGGACAGTGCGAGTGTCGCGTTCCGTGACCTACTTGTCACTATCCGCGCCTGATGGGAAAAGTGGGGATTTGATCGCCCCAGCTCAGGGGTTTATCTCGCGGGAAAACCACTCTTGAAGGTGAATGTCGACTATGGGGTCAAGGTGGTTTTGGTGGGGTGATGTCGCACGGACGGGTGTCGAGTGGCGACGTATACTTCGCCGCCCTGCTCGGCGGGCCGGAATCCAGAGGCCGTGCCACAAGGGGTGAATCAAGCGGCGAATCAAGCGGCGAGCGGCCCGTCGCTGATGCCTGTCAGTGGTGCCGAACCCCTTGCGCCTGTCTGCTTGCACCCGTCCGCGTCCAACTCGCGTGCCCGCACAGCTGCTTTCGGTATCCTCCCGGCCCAGGGCCTCTGGCTTTTGCATCAGTCCGGGCCCGGTGGGGCGATGCCGCAGAGGTGTTGAGGAGTCGGCTCGCCCGCGGAAGCCGCCGATGCGCCCGCGCTGCGTGTGCGCCTCGGCCCGAGGCGGCCGGGAAGTGGTGGTGCCGGCTGCGGGATTTCGCCGGATCGGTGTGCGTGCCGGCCGGTGCCGCCGCCGTGGACCGCCGTGGGGCCTGTTCCGGCGCGCCGGGCGGGCGGGCAGGCGGACGGCGGTGCGGAGGGGACCCCGCGTCCGTCGATCGCGGAGAGTCACCGTATGATGATTAATACCATGAATGCGGTAAAAAATGACCCAGAACCCCCGCCGGTCGGAGGTGTGCTCTGGTCGCTGGCCGGGGACATCCGCATGCTGCTGACGCTGCCGCCCGCACTGGCCATGCAGGTTGCCCACCCGGCGGTGGGCGCCGGTGTGGACGACCACTCCGTGTTCCGTACGGACCCCTGGGGGCGCGGTGAGCGGTCGCTGACCTCGCTGCAATTGTGGGTGTACGGAGGGGAGGCCGCCGCAGCGGAGGGGCGCCGGCTGCGAGCGCTGCACCGGACCATCCAGGGGACCGACGCGCACGGCCGCGCCTACCATGCGCTCACCCCCGCCTACTACGCCTGGGTGCACGCCACCGGCTACCCCGTCTTCCGTCACGCGCAGCACTATCTCGGCCGCCCCTTCACCGAGGCGCAGGAGCGGCAGCTGTATGCGGAGTGGCTCCAGGTCGGCCGGGTCCTGGGGATCCATGACCGCGATATGCCGCAGACCATCGAGGAGTTCTGGCCGTACTACCAGAAGGTCCTCGACAACGAACTCGAAGAGACCGTCGTGGTCAGGGAGTTGCTGGCGACCGACCCGCCGTTGCCGGCTCCCGACCGCGGTCCGCGATGGCTGCGGCTGCTCCTCCGGCTGTCCTGGCCGTGGCTGCGCCCACGGTTCGCCCGCGTCCGGCGCTTCGTCACGATCGGGCTGATGCCGCCGGAGGCCCGGCAGGCCATCGGGCTGGAGTGGACGGACGCCCAGGAGCGCAGGCTGCGACGTCTCGGACGGGTCGTCCGCGCCGTGGTGCCGGTGCTCCCGGAGCGGCTGCGGTACATGCCGATCGCGCGCCGGGCCCGGGAGGCGGCGCGCGGGTGACGACGCGGCGCGCGTACGGAGCCGGGGGGTGCCCCGGCTCCGTCCCGTTCAGCGTCCGCGCACCGGCTCAGTGCCCGTGCACGTCGTGCGTCGCCGCGATCTGCTTCCACGATTTAGGCTCGGCGACCGGCGTCTGACGGGCGCCGAGGGCCTGCTTGGCCGCGCCCGCCGTGGGCTTGGACGGCTGGAAGAGCCAGGTGTCGAAGAAGCCGGACAGCTGCTTGCCGGACTTCTTCTCGGCGAACTTCACGAAGTCGGCCACCGACGCGTTGCCGTACTTGTTCTCCGTCGGCCAGGACTTGAGGAGGCCGAAGAAGACCTTGTCGCCGACCTTGTTGCGGAGCGCCTGGAGGGTCAGCGCGCCACGGTCGTAGACCGCGCCGTCGAACTGGTTCTCCGCGCCCGGGTTGCCCGGCTTGACCTTCCAGAAGGGGTCGTCGGCCGGGTGCTGGGCGTAGACATAGTCCGCCAGCTCCTGGGCGGTGCCCTCGCCCTCCTTCTCCGACCACAGCCACTGGCTGTAGGCGGCGAAGCCCTCGTTGATCCAGATGTCCTTCCAGTCCTTCAGCGAGACGCTGTCGCCGTACCACTGGTGCGCCAGTTCGTGCACCACGACGGACACGTTCGTGCCGCGGTCGAAGGCCTTCTTGCCGTAGAACGGGCGGGTCTGGGTCTCCAGGGCGTATCCGGCCGGCACGTTCGGGACGTAGCCGCCCACCGCGCTGAACGGGTAGGCGCCGAAGACGCTCTCCAGCCACTCGGTGATCTCGGTGGTGCGCTCGATGCTCGCCTTCGCCGAGCCCTCGTTCGCGCCGAGGTCCTTGCTGACGGCGTTGAGGACCGGCAGGCCGTTCGCGGTCTTGTCGGTGGTGATGTCGAACTTGCCGACGGCCAGCGTCGTCAGATAGGTCGCCTGCGGCTTGTCCGAGCGCCAGTTGTAGCGCGTCCAGCCCAGCTTGGAGGACTGCGAGGCCAGCACCCCGTTGCTCAGTGCCTGGGTGCCGTCCGGGACCGCCACCGAGATGTCGTAGGTCGCCTTGTCGGTGGGGTGGTCGTTGCTCGGGAACCACCACACGGCGGCGTCCGGTTCCTGCGCCACCACACCGCCGTCCGGCGTACGGGCCCAGGCGCTGTAGCCGTCTATTTTGAGCTCGGAGGGCTTGCCCGCGTAGCGGACCACGACGCTGATCTGCTTGCCCTTCTCCAGCGGCGTGGCCGGAGTGACCTCCAGCTCGTGCTTGCCGGACGTGGCGAAGGAGGCCTTCTTGCCGTTGATCCGGATCTCACTGACCTTGAGGCCGAAGTCCAGGTTGAAGCGGGAGAGATCCTGGGTGGTGGTGGCCAGCAGCGTGGCCGTGCCCTCCAGCAGGTCCGTCTTCGGCTGGTACTTGAGTCGCAGGTCGTAGTGGGAAACGTCGTATCCGCCGTTTCCGCTCTCGGGGTAGTAGGTGTCGCCCACACCCGGAGCGCCCGGTGTGAAGTCGGCCGCGGAGGCTGGGATCGCCATCAGCAGGCTGAGTGCGGCCGCGCCGGGGACGAGGAGTCTGTGACGCACGAGTCCTCCAACTCGTAGGGGGGATGGCTCTGTTCAGACCCTATGTACTGCGCCGGGTCAGCGTCATGTACATGGCCCGATCTGACACATGACCGACATGAACCACCATCCGTCCCTCCGGCCCGCCACGCGCCGCCGTCCCCGTCCGCCACGGCCCGCAGCGGATGGCGCCGCGGTCACGGCGGAAGATTCCGGACCGCCCGCGCGGCACAAAAGCGACCCATGGATCTTTTTTCGGACCTCGGCGGGCCCGTGGTGCCCGGACACGCTCTTACGCAGGGGAGTTGAGCCGCGCTACCGTCCGCCCGTGACGAATCCTGCGCGGATCCCCCGCATCCCCTTCACAGCGCTCGTGATGGCAGCCGTCGCCGCCCTGCTGTCCGCCCTGATCGGGCCGGCCGCCGCGCAGGCGGCGCCCGGTGAGAGCAGACCCGTCTACTCCTACGACCGCGCGATACGCGAATCGGTCTGGGTGGACACACGGCTGGACGGCGACGCGGACGGGAGAACCGACCGCGTCGCCGTCGACATCGTGCGGCCCGCCGAACCCGCACAACAGGGCCGGCGGATCCCCGTGATCATGGACGCCAGTCCTTACTACTCCTGCTGCGGGCGCGGTAACGAGAGCCAGAAGAAGACCTACGACGACCGGGGCAGGCCGGTCGGATTCCCGCTCTACTACGACAACTACTTTGTGCCGCGCGGCTATGCGACGGTCCTGGTCGACCTCGCGGGCACCAACCGCTCGGACGGCTGCGTCGACGTCGGCGGCCGCTCCGACATCCGGTCCGCCAGGGCCGTCGTCGACTGGCTCGGCGGCAGGGGCCGCGCCTACACCGCCCGGACGGGAGGTGAACCCGTCACGGCCGGCTGGTCCAACGGCAGCACCGGAATGATCGGCAAGAGCTGGGACGCCACCATCGCCAACGGCGTCGCGGCCACCGGCGTCAAGGGGCTGAAGACCATCGTCCCGATCGCCGGCATCTCCTCCTGGTACGACTACTACTTCGCCAAGGGCGCCCCGCTCTACGACTCGGGCCCCGACTCCCTCGCCGACGCGGTCGACAGTCCCGAGGCGCGCAAGCGCTGCGCCGCCGTGCAGAAGAAGCTCGCCGACGGCGCGCCCCGTACCGGCGACTGGACCGGTCTGTGGAGCGAGCGCGACTACGTCCGCAACGCGGGCAAGGTCCGCGCCAGTGTCCTCATGGTGCACGGCATGCAGGACCTCAACGTCCGGACCCGGCACGCCGGACAGTGGTGGGACGCGCTCGCCCGGCACGGCGTCGAGCGCAAGATCTGGCTCTCCCAGACCGGGCACGTCGACCCCTTCGACTACCGGCGGGGCGCATGGGTCAAGACCCTGCACCGCTGGTTCGACCACTATTTGCTGGGCTACGACAACGGCATCGAGCGCACCCCGGTGGCCGATATCGAGCGCGCGCCCGGCAAGTGGTCCACCGACCCGCAGTGGCCCGCTCCCGGCACCGCGCCCACCACGCTGCGGCCGCGCGGCGGCACCGCGCCCGGCGTCGGTGTGCTGGGGACCCGTAAGGCGCCGCAGGGCGCGACCGAGACCTTCACCGACGACCCGAAGCTGAGTGAGGCCGACTGGGCGGCCCGGATCGATGCCCCGACAGCCGCCAAGGCCGGGTTCCGCACCGGACCGCTGCGCGCGCCGCTGCGGCTGTCCGGCTCCGGCACGGTGACCGTGACCGTCACCCCGAGCACCTCGACCGCCCATCTCTCCGCCGTCCTGGTCGACCTCGGCCCCGACACCATCCGCAACTACGCGGCCGACGGCGAGGGCATCACCACCCTCGACCGGCGCACCTGCTGGGGCGCCGGAACCACGGGCGACACCGGCTGCTTCAAGGAGACCGCGGCCGACACCCAGAAGGTCGCCCACACCGTCTTCAGCCGCGGCTGGGCCGACCTCGGCAACTATGCCGACGCCCACAAGGGCCGCCCGCTCACCCCCGGCAAGCCCTACACCCTCACCCTGGACCTGGCCGCGAGCGATCATGTGGTGCCCGCCGGGCACCGGCTCGCGCTCATCGTGGCCGGCACCGACGCCGGTCTGATCGACCCGCCCGCGTCCACGCCGAAGCTCACCCTCGACCTGTCCCGCACCTCCGCCGCACTGCCGCTGACCGGCGGCGCACCGGCCTTCGTACGGGCCACCGCAGGCGCACCGCGGCATCCGGACGGGGCGGCACCGCTGGACGGCATCGCCCCGCCGCGCTCGATCAGCCGGCTGCCGGCCGTGGGATGACCGCCCGGGGCCGCCCCACCGCGGGCGGCCCCACCCGGCCGGACCCGGCCCCACCCCACCTCCACCGCTCATCCAAGGGAGGCTCCTCCTCGTGATACCCCGCTCCCGCCGCCTCGCCGTGGTGCCGCTGGCCATCGGGCTGACGGCCACCCTCGGCGCGACCCCGCCGGCCGCTCCCGCCGACACCGCAACCCCCGCGCCCCGTACGGGATTCGAGACCAGCCATGGCGCCCGCTGGACCGGCCAGGCCGAGGAACAGGATTTCCTCAGGGCCGTCGACCGGGGCTCGGCGCGCGTACGGGTCGACCGGATCGGCACCACCGGGCAGGGCCGCCCGGTGCAGCTCGTCCGGATCGGCGCCCCCGCCCCCGAACGCCCGGCGCAGGTCCGCCGCGGCAACTCCGTCCTGCTGATCTGCTCACAGCACGGTGACGAGCCCTCCGGGCGCGAGGCCTGTCTGACCACCGTGCGCAATCTCGCCTACGCCAAGGATGCGGCGACCCGGCGCTTCCTGGAACGCACCAGCGTGCTGGTCGTACCGACCGCCAACCCCGACGGCCGGGCCGCGGACACCCGGGGCAACGCCGACGGTACGGACATCAACCGCGACCACATCGCCCTCCGGACCGCCGAGGGCCGCGCGATGGCCGCGGTCATCCGCGACTACCGCCCCGACACCATCTACGACCTGCACGAGTACGGCCCCACGGTCCCGTACTACATGAAGGACGTGCTGACGCTGTGGCCGCGCAATCTCAACACCGCGGACGGGGTGCACCGCGAAGCGGGCGCGCTCGCCCAGGACTTCGTGCGGCCCGCCGTCCACCGGGCGGGCCTCTCCACCGGCGTCTACGGCATCTGGACCGACCCGGAGACCGGTGACCCCGTCAAGCAGGTCGCCGGCGACGGCCAGGAGCGGATCCTGCGCAACACCGCGGGTGTCAAGGGCTCGGTCGGACTGCTCGTCGAGACCCGGGTCGATGCGCTCACCGACGCCGAGCAGGCCGACCCCGCACTCAACAACCGGCGCCGGGTGGACTCCCAGCTGGCCGCCTTGGACGGCGCCTTCACCTTCTTCGACCGGCACCGGTCACGGATCGAGGCGGCCACCGCTGCCGCCCGGCTCGCGGGCTACGCAGATCACGGTTCGGTCTACCTCGGCGGCGCGGATAACGAACCGGCCACCGACGACCAGATCCTGGTCCGTCCGCCTTGCGCCTACCGTCTCGACGAGGGACAGTTTGCCCAGGTCAGGGAAGAACTGGTGCGGCATGGAGTGATATGGCGTCGAGACCGTGACGGCGTCGTCGTGCCGCTGCGCCAGCCGCTGCGGAAGCTCGTTCCGCTGCTGTTGGACCGGCGGGCCGGTTATCACCTTACGGTCGCGACGCCCCTCAACGTCTGCCGTCGTGTGGTAGGGGGTAACGGGTAAGGAAAATATGGCCCATTGAAAGGTTGACACGTGTCGGACACAGACAGAAAGTCCGGAGATGGGGGTGGAACGTCACCCGTGACGGATCTCCCCGACGGCCCGCAGCAGAATGGGCCCCCACAGACCGACCGTGTGGTCTTCGGAGTGACCGCGCTGCTCACCCTCGCCTTCATCGCCTGGGGCGCGTCCTCCACCGAATCCCTCAAGAACGCATCGACCTCGATGCTGGACTGGGTGATCAAAAATCTGGGCTGGGCGTTCGTGCTCTCCGCCTCCGCGTTCGTGATCTTCGCGATCTGGCTTGCAGTGAGCAAATACGGACGGATCACTCTCGGCAAGGAGGGCGAGGAGCCCGAATTCCGCACCGTGTCATGGGTCGCGATGATGTTCAGCGCGGGCATGGGCATCGGCCTGATGTTCTACGGCGTCAGTGAGCCGCTGGGGCACTTCGCCACCCCGCCGCCGGGCACCGATCCCCAGGACGCCGCCCAGGCGATGGACACCGCGATGGCCACGACGCTGTTCCACTGGACGCTGCACCCGTGGGCGATCTACGCGGTGGTGGGTCTGGCCATTGCTTACAGTTGCTTCCGGCGGGGGAGGCGGCAGACGATAAGCGCGGTGTTCACGCCACTGATCGGCTCCCGGCGGGCGAACGGCTGGGGCGGCCGGGTCATCGACATCCTGGCCATCTTCGCCACCCTCTTCGGCTCGGCGGCCTCGCTGGGGCTCGGCGCGCTGCAGATCGGCAGCGGCATCAAGGTGCTGGGCTGGATGGACAGTGTGAGCACCACCCTGCTGGTCGGCGTCATCACCGTGCTGACCATCGCCTTCATCCTGTCCGCGGTCTCCGGCATCGCCAAGGGCGTCCAGATGCTGTCCAACATCAATATGGTGCTGGCGCTGATTCTGGCGGTCTTTGTGTTCGTCGTCGGACCGACCATTCTCATCCTCAATCTGCTGCCGACCTCCCTCGGCTCGTTCATCGGCGAGCTGCCGCAGCTGGCGGGACGTACGGAAGCCAGCAGCGGCGACGAGGTGGGTGGCTGGCTGCGCAGCTGGACGGTCTTCTACTGGGCGTGGTGGATCTCCTGGACGCCCTTCGTGGGCATGTTCATCGCCCGGATCAGCCGCGGCCGGACGATCCGGCAGTTCATCGGCGGGGTCATCCTCGTGCCGAGCGTGGTCAGCCTGGTGTGGTTCGCGGTGTTCGGCGGCTCGGCCATGAAGCTCCAGGAATCCAAGCAGCTCAGCGGGTCGAGCACCCCCGAAGGCCAGCTCTTCGACGTGCTGCACCAGTACCCGCTCGCCACAGTCACCAGCATTCTGGTGATGGTCCTGGTCGGCATCTTCTTTGTGTCCGGTGCCGATGCCGCGTCCATCGTCATGGGCACGCTCTCGCAGAAGGGCACCTTCGAGCCGACCCGGCTTGTGGTGATCTTCTGGGGGGTGGTGACCGGTGCGGTCGCCGCGATCATGCTGCTGATCGGCGGCGGATCGGGCGATGCCCTGACCGGACTCCAGAATCTGACGATTCTGGTCGCGGTGCCCTTCATGGTCGTGATGATCGCCATGTGCTGGGCGCTGATGCGCGATCTGCGCAGCGATCCGCTGATCGTGCGTGGCCAGAAGGGTGAGGAAGCCGTCGAGCTGGCCGTGATCGCGGGCCATGAGCAGTACGACGGTGACTTCGAGTTCCAGATCGGTCCCGGCAGTAACGGGGACGGTGACGGTGCCGGCGAGGACAGCGGCGCCGGAGTCAAGGCCGACAGCTAGGCCGGTTCCGGTGCGTCACCGTGCGGACCGGGTGCGTTGCCGGTCCGGCGCCGCACGATGACGAAGGGGCCTGCTCGCGGCCGGAAGGTCGCGAGCAGGCCCCACGCCTGTACCGGGCCGGTTACTTCTTGAAGCCGTAGTCCATCAGCTTCTTCGCGTCGGCGGTGCGGTTCTCCACCGAGGAGGAGGCGAGAACCGTGCCGATGACCGTCTTGCCACCCCGGGTGGCGGCGAAGACCAGGCAGTACTTGGCCTCCGGGCCGGAGCCCGTCTTGATGCCGAGGGTGCCCGAGTAGCTGCCGAGCAGCGCATTGGTGTTGGTCCACGACATGTTGCGGTAGCCACCGCTCTTCGTCGTGGCCTTCTGCGTGGTCGACTTCGTCTTCACGACCGTACGGAACGTGGAGTACTTCATCGCGTTGGAGGCGAGCTTGGTCAGATCACGCGGAGTCGAGTAGTTCGCGCCCTTCCCGATGCCGTCGAACGAGTCGAAGTGCGTGTTCGTCAGGCCGAGCGACTTGGCCGTGGAGTTCATCTTGCCGATGAACGACTTGACCCGCGCGTCCCGGGTGGAGCCGCTGCCGAACTTGTCGGCCAGCGCGTACGCCGCGTCGCAGCCGGACGGGAGCATCAGCCCGTACAGCAGCTGGCGGACGGTGACCTTGTCGCCGACGATCAGCCGGGCCGACGAGGCCCAGTTGTTGTCGACGATGTAGTCGCTGTACGCCTTCTGGACCGTCACCTTGGAATCAAGGTTGAGGTTCGGCTGTCCCAGCACCACCCGTGCCGTCATGATCTTGGTGGTGGAGCCGGTGGAGCGGCGGGTGTCAGCGGCCTTGGTGAAGAGACTCTTCCCCGTGCCGTTGTTCATCACGAAGCCGCCCTTGGCGGCGATCGTGGGGGTCTTGAGCGTAGCGGCCTGCGCCGGAGCGGTGACTGCCCCGGCGGTCAGGACGGCTCCCGCGGTGACGACAACCGCGGATACGCGACGAATGCCCTTAATGCCGTTTTTCAAAATGGATACTCCAAATACCCCTGCAGTGCGGCCATATAGGAATGGCGCTTGCTCATGAGACGCATGAGACGGGCGAATGGATGCGCGCTCCGGGCGGAAAATTCCGCTCGTTCGCGCGCTGCTGGACCGATCGGGCGGGTTTCCGGCCTGGCATCGGTGTATTCCCCCAGGTGGACACGAGTGTGACTACGGAGAGAACGGCCAGGAGCGGACAGAGATACGGATTCGCGGCGGATTCGCGGCGGATTCACGGCCAGGAGAAGGCCACGCCGTGGTTACCGGCGCACCGGTCCGCGGTCCTCCCGGACGGCCCGCACCCTCCGCAGCACCTCGTCCGCGCACCCCCACGCCACGGTCACGCCCGCACCGCCGTGCCCGTAGTTGTGGAGGCACGGTACGCCGCCGGAGAGCCGCTCCACCGCCAGCCGCACCGCCGGGCGGGCCGGGCGCAACCCCACCTTGTGCGCCAGGACCCGGGCCCGCGCCAGCTCCGGGAAGCGCCGCGCGCAGCGCGCCACGATGGCCTCCGCCACCGCCGGATCGGGCTCCCGGGACCAGGCGTTCTCCCGCGCCGTACCCCCCAGCACCAGACCGTACGGCTGCGGCAGCAGATACGTGGTGTCCGCCGCCCCCGCGTCGGCGGCCACATGCCACTCGTCGATGCCGGGGTTCTCGACGATCACCAACTGCCCCTGGACCGGCTGGACCTCCGGATCGGGCACGAGCTCGCGCGCGCCGAGCCCCGAGCAGTTCACGACCATGTCCGCCGCTGCTCCGGCCTCTTCCAGCGAGGTGACCTCGCGCCGCTCCACGGCCCCGCCCGCGGCCGTCAACCGCTGTTCCAGGTAACGGAGATGGGCCGGCATGTCCACCAGGGGAGTACGGGCCCGCCACCCCGCCTCGTAGCCCTCGGGGAGTTCCTCCGCCCGCGCCCGCCGCAACCCGGGCACCGCGTCGTACCAGGCGGCCAGACCGTCGTCGGCGCCGTCGCCCGCCTCCGCCGATGCGCCCCGGCCGCCGCCCGTCGTGGCCGTCATCGTGCCCGTCACCATCCGGGCGCCCGTCTCCTCCGGGCGCCGGGCGAGTGCGGCGAGCACCTGGAAGGAGCGGACGGACCACTCCACCGCCCGCTCGTACGGCCGGATGCGGTACGGCCAGCACAGCCCGCCCGCCACCGCCGAGGTCGTGTCGTCGGCCGCGTCCCGGCTCAGTACCCGTACCCGGTGCCCGTCCTCGGCCAGTGCGATCGCCGACGTCAGCCCGATCACGCCACCGCCGACCACCTGTATGTCCAGGCCCTCCGTATTGCTCGTCATGCCGGGACGCTAACCGGTCGGGCGGGCGCGGAAAAGGGGAGGACAGCAGGCGAGCGGCGTCCTAGCCTGGTGCGGCCGCGCCGGAACGGGGCGGCTTCGGAGAACAGCCGGGCCGGGTGACGGTCCGGACGACGATGGCTCGGGCGCGCCGCCAAGCGCCCTGGATGATGCAGACATTGCCGCAGTTCCGCACCGCCACCAAGGGCTTCCGGAGGGCCGCCTCCGCAGAGCGATGAGCGGCCGTGCGCGGCGCCGGGGGCCCGCGCCCGTGCCGTCGGCCGCGCCCGCCTTCCGCACCCGTACCCCCGGCGAACTCCGCCGCACCCGGCGGCCGCGCGCCCACTCGTGCTGGGACCACCTCTACGCCGCACCGCTGTGGCCGCTGCACGGCGCCAACCTCGGCACCCTGCTGCGCACCTGCGATGCGGTCGGCGCCTGTCTGACCGTGCCGCGGTTCCCCTGGGTGCCCGAGGCGCTGGAGCGCGGCAATACGCTCCGCAGACCCGCCTGTGTGCACTGGACCGGTGATCCGGTGGGCTGGCTGGAGCGGCAGCGCGCACGGGGGCTGCGCGTGGTGGGGGTGGAACTCGCCGACGAGGCGGTACGGCTGGCGGATCTGCCGGCGGCGCGCGAGCCGACGGTGATGGTTCTCGGGCACGAGCAGCACGGGATTCCGCCCGAGGCACTGGATCTGCTGGACGAGGTGGTGGAGATCCCGATGGTCGGGACCGGCGCCAGCCTGAATGTGGCGGTGGCGGGGTCGCTGGTGCTGTACCGGCTTGCGGGGCTGTGGTGAGCCGGGGCCGGTGGACGGGACGGTGTTCCGGTGACGGGCGGCGTCCACCGGGACGGGCGGAGCGGGAGAGGGCGTCCGGTGCGGAGCCGGGCCGCCCGCCCGCCATGCGTTCTTGATCTTGCGGTAACCCCGCGGCAGTGGTGTGGACCATTCCGGACCTTAGGCTGGTAGCAGCACCGTTGGCCGATGTCGCCCCTCGGATCCCGCTTGTCGTCCGTCCGTACGCCGTCGTCTGAGGAGGCTCATGCTCCGCGCGCCGCGCGCCGTGCCCGCCTGGCTGGCCCACCCCTTCCGCTGGCAGCGGCTGCCCGTACCCTGGGCGGCCGTTGCCCGCGGTGCGCTGTGTGCGGGGCCGCTGCTGGGCGCGGGTATCGCGACCGGCCACCCGGCGCCCGGCGTCCTGGCCGGACTCGGCTCGATGCTCGCCGGGGTCAACGACCGTCCCGGCACCCGGCGCACCGGCATCGTCCATATCGGACTGCCCGCCCTCGCCTCGTCGCTCGGCATGCTGATCGGCGCCTCGCTGCGGGCGGCCGACGCGGGCTGGTGGCTGATTCCGGCGCTGTTCGCCGTCGGCTTCCTCTCCGGTGCGGGCAGCGTGGCCGGGCCGGTGCGCTCCAACGCCGGGATGCAGATGCTGGCCACCACCATCCTGGGCGCCGGGATGCCGCTGCCCGGCGCGCCCTGGGCGAAGGCCCTCTATGTCCTCGCCGGCTGCCTGTGGCTGCTTCTGCTGCGGCTCGTCCTGCGCTCACCCCGTCCCGCGGGCGGTGCGCTCAGCGGCGAGCGGGCCGCGGTCGCCACGGTCTTCGACGCGCTCGCCGACGCCCTGAGCGCGGTCGGCGGGCCCGGTGCCGAGCCCGCCAGGCGCCGGCTCACTGCCGCCCTGGACCGTGCCGACGAGGCCCTGCGGCTGCGCCGCCTCACCAGTCGGCTGCTGCGCGGGCCCGCCCGTACGGAAGAACGGCTGCTCACCGAGCGGTTCGCCGCGGCCACCGCGCTGTGCGAGGCCAGCGTGGCGCTGCTGTGGGAGGCCCGCCCGCTGCCGTCCCGGGTGGCGGAGAGCCCCCGCAGGTTCGCCGAAGCCCTGCGCACCGGGCGGCCGCCGGGCCGGCTGTCCGCCCCGGAGACCAGCACCGCCGCGCGTGGCGCCTTCGACCAGGCCCTGCTGGACGCCGTGGTCGCCTTCGCCCGGCGGGAGCCGGAGTCGCCGCCGCGGGCGGAGCCGGCACCGTCCCCGCCGGGCCGTCCCGCCTGGGTGGCCCGGCCCGTGGCCGTGGTCCGCGGGGCGCTGGGTGCCGTCGGCGGGCGGACCCGGCGCGGGCGCGGCCTGTTCGGGCCGGCCGGGCGGGACTACGGACTGCGCGTCGCCGTCTGCATCGCCGCGAGCACCGCCGTGGCCCTGATGCTCCGCGCCGAACACTGGTACTGGCTCCCGGTGACCGTCACCTTCCTCGTCAAACCGGACCTGGGACCGCTCTTCTCCCGTACGGTCAACCGCTTCGCCGGGACCGTCGCGGGCGTGCTGGTCTTCGCCGGGGCGGGCCTGCTGCTGACCGGTTGGTGGTGGCCCGCACTGGTGGCGGGCGCGGGCGGTGCGCTGCTGCCGTTCGCCACCCGTCACTTCGCCCTGCAGACCGTCGCGATCACCCTCATGGTGCTGTCGTTCGTGTATGCCGGCGGCGATCCACAGGCCGCCGCCGAGCGGATCGTGGACACCTCCATCGCCTGCGGGATCGTCCTTGTCGTCGGACATCTGCCACGGCTCGCCGACCCGCGCCGCCGGGTCGGGCATCGCGTCACCGCGGCGCTGCGCAGCACCGAGCAGTTCCTGCGGCACGTACTCGAGTCGGAACCGAGCACGGACCCCACCCGGCGGCTGGCGCTGCGCCGCGCGGCCTACCGGGCGCTGGGGGAGGCCAGAGCGGCGGCGGAGACCGCCGCGGCCGAACTCGTCGCCGCCCGCGACCGCAACCCCGACTGGCTGACCGTCGTCACCGCGGCCGAACGCATCGTGGACGCCGCGACCGCCTGTGCGGTCCGCCTCGACCATGGCGCGCACCGCCCGAGCAGGGCCGAGGCCGAGGGGCTGTGCCAGGCGCTGTCGGCGATGGCCGACGCCCTGGAGGACCCGCGCCGGCCGCCCGAGGGCGGCCTGCCCGGCCCTGACCTCCCGCCGGTTCCGGACTGCGCCACGCTCACGGATGTGGCCGTGGAACTGGAGCGGATCCGGGGGTACGCGGGGACGGGCTGAACCGAGGCCCGCAGTGGGCGCGAGCCGTCCTGCGCCGGGAGAGGGAGCGGGCGCGGCTCCCGCAGGGCCGTCACGGAAGGGGCCACCGGCGGCTCATCCGACCCGTCGGCCGTCCGCCGATTCGCCGGCTGCCCGGGGGCAGGACGCGGGGGCGTCCGTAGGAGACGGCCGGCCCGAACCGTCCGGGGCGGTGACCGGCCCACCGCGCGTCACCCGGGCCAGGCCCGCGACGACGAGGGCGAGCGCCGTCAGGAGGGCACTCACCCACAGCGGCGAGCGGTGGCCGAGGCCCGCGGTGAGCGCGGCGCCGCCGCACCAGGGGCCGAGCGCCGCGCCCACGTTGAGCGCCGCCGTGGCGAACCCGCCGCCCAGGGTCGGTGCCCCGGTCGCCGCATAGAGGACCTGCGAGACGAGGGTGGAGCCGACGGCGAACGACAGCGCCCCCTGGACGAAGAGGAGTACCAGGACGGCCACGGGATTCCCGGCGGTGAGCGCACTCGCGATCCAGCCGGCGAGCAGGGCCGGTCCGCCGATCACCAGGAGCCGGACGGGCCGGGCGTCGGCCAGGCGGCCGCCGGCGCTGACCCCGGCGAACGCGCCCAGGCCGAAGAGCGCCAGCAGGGCGGGCACCCAGCCGGCGCGGAATCCGGTGACCTCGGTGACCAGTGGTGCGAGATAGGTGGAGGTGCAGAAGGTCGCGCCGTTCACCAGCGCGCCGAGGAGCAGGAGCACCACGAGCCGGGGGCTGCGCAGGGCGCGCAGCTGTGCGCGTACGCGGGGACCGCCCTCGACGGACCGCGGTGCGGAGCCTGCCGGTACCGACCACAGGATCGCGAGGATGGCGGGTACCGAGAGCAGGGCCACCGCCCAGAACGCCGAGCGCCAGCCGCACAGTTCACCGAGCAGCGCACCGGCGGGCACGCCCGCGACACACGCCAGGGTGGTGCCCCCGAGCAGGACGGAAGTGGCGCGGCCCTTGGCGTCGGGGGCGGCCATCGAGGTCGCGGTCGCCAGCGCCACCGCCAGGAAACCGGCGTTGGCCAGCGCCGCGACGACCCGGGTGGCCAGCAGGACCCCGTAGTGAGGGGTGACCGCGCCGAGGACATGGACGAGCAGGAACGTGACCAGGAAGGTCAGCAGCGCACGACGGCGGGACCAGCGCAGGCTCAGCAGGGCCAGCAGCGGTGCGCCGATCACCATCCCCACGGCGAAGGCCGAGGTCAGGGCGCCGGCGTCGGCGATCGAGACAGGGAGATCACGGGCGATGTCCGGAAGGAGGCCGGACAGCATGAACTCGGAGGTGCCTTGGGCGAAGACCGCAAGGGCGAGCAGATAGAGAACGCAGGGCACAGCAACACTCCGCAACCACATGGTGGATCGACACGGCGCGGCGGCAGGCGCAGCGGTGCCCATGGCGAGGCGAAGAGAGACCGTCCAGCCGGGCACGCGTGGCTGCCGCGCGAAAGTACCTGGGGCGTCACGGAAGTGACGCATAGTCAGGCGAGGAAAAGCCCGTACTTCGGCGATCCGATGGCAGGGGAATGTGCCGGGTGGCGCGGCGCGACAACGAGACGGCGCGACCGTGAGACAGCACAAGGAGCCACCGGACGACCGGTGGCTAGCGTCTGGACGCCTCGGGGCTGGACATGCGGGCAGATTAATCGAGCCGGCCGGCCCCGTCCACGCAATTCGGCGACGGCAGCCGGCGGCGGCACCGCCGACTGCCTTGCCCTACCGCCTCAGCCGCGGGGTATCAGTGCGAAGACCTCGATCCAGAATCGCTGGGCATCGCTCGATGCGCCCACCAGATAGGTGGAACGCAGCTTCGGCGGGAGCAGGGCCACCAGCCGGGCCACCGCCGCTTGATGCTGCTTCAGCTGGGACAACTCCGCGTTGGCCAGGACCTGGTGGACCAGATCGCTGTCGTTCGAGCCCTCACTCGAGGTGCGCGCCGCCGTCCGCAGCCGTGCCTCCCAGGCGTCGACCTCCTGGGCCAGCTCCCGCAGACCGGTGACGGGGCGGTTGCTGAGCCGGTCGAGCAGGGCGGTCAGCGGCACCGGAGCGTATTCGCCGTCGCCGAGATAGACCGTGCCCATCTCCAACGGCAGCCCCCGCTGGTGGAGTTTGATCAGCCGCTCGATGGTGCGCTTGGTGATCCAGGCCCGGCCGTCCTCGTCGATGTCGTGCTTCCACCACTCCAGGACCGTCTCGGCGACGGCACCGTACTTCGCGATCAGCCACTCGTTGGCCGGGATGTCGCCCGGCTCGATGGTCAGCGAGGCGGTGAAGCGGGTCGCCTGCGCGATGTTGTTCCGGGCGACCAGGAGCTTGCGGCCGAGGTGGTACGGGGGATTCTGCACCGCGATCTGCGCCCGCAGATTTTCGATCCGGCGCCCGGCCAGCGACCACTCCTGAGTGATCTCCATCAGCTTGGCGAACGCCGCCTTGTCCTTGGGGCGGTTGTACTCGTCCCAGACGATCACCTTCGGCTCCGGACCCAGGAACGAGCCGGCCAGGAGATTGTCCAGTGAGCCGTCGGTGGTCGGGATCGGCGCACAGAGGTCTTCGACATTGGTCACCGGCATCGAGAAGTACAGCGGCTCGCGCCCGTCGAGGCCCTCGCGGACGGTCTCGCGGACCAGCTCCGTCTTGCCGCACCCGGGCGGCCCCTGCAGCAGCACCGACCAGCGGTTGCGCAGCGCCGCGCGCACCACGGCGCGCACCGGATCGGGGATCGTGGCGGGGTTGGCGGCGCCCACCGCCGCCGCGATCCGGTCCAATATCTCGGTCGTACGGTCCTTGCCCGGCTTGCCGTTGTCCTTCTGCTCGGCCAGCCGCAGCCGCTCGCCGTTGACCAGCGGCAGCCCCCAGCGCAGCGGGAAGCCCTCCTGGGCATTGGCCAGGATGTGGTCGAGGGTGCGCGGGGAGAGCAGCTCACGCAGGGCCGGGGCGAGGGTGGCCCACAGGGTGAAGACCTCGCGCAGATCCCAGTCGCGGTACTTCGCCGCGAGCTGGTGCCGCCAGGACGTGTCGTTGGCGGTGATCCGGATCGTCACCATGCGGTCCAGGACGGCCAGATCGCTGCGCCGGGCCGCCGTTTCCGCCAGCGATTCATTGTCCGTCAGGAAGACGCCGATGCAGCCGAGCTCCCGCAGGTCGTACTCGCCCAGTGTCCAGTTGCAGGCGATCTGCATCAGCTGCGACTGGATCGTCGCACCCGCCTGCAGCGAGTCGTCGATCAGCAGCACGAACGGCCTGCCGGGCCGCAGCTGGCTCATCACCAGCTGCCGCAGCACCAGTTCCCCGCTTCCGGCGTCGCGCACCGGCGCGTTGGCGAGCAGATCGTCTGGGGTGAGATTGGCGGCCGGCACGAAGACCAGCTCGGCATCGGGGTACGCCTTGGGCAGATGGGAGAAGAAGGTGGCCGTCTTGCCGATGCCGTGCTCGCCGAAGATCTGGCCGGTCTGACCCATGTCGATCATCGCGTCGAGGAACGACTCCAGCCGGGACACCCCCGTCCAGCCCTCCGGGGGCTCGGGGTAGGTGGCGCTGGGCCGCCATCCCGCGGGGCGGGCCGGCGGGGTCTGCGCGGTCGCCGCGGTCACCATGGGTGGTGCGGTCGCCGCGGTCACCATGGGCGCCGCGGTCGGCGTGGTCGTGCTCATCGGTCTCCTGTCGTCACACGGTGGCAGGCCATCGGCGGGGTGTGGTGGTCGGGCCAGTCGTCGCCGCCCGCCGTGATCAGCCAGATCCATTTGTCCGGCTCGGCGGGGGTGAGGTGCGGGGCGTAGCCGTCGGTGAGCATCACCACGGCGTCCGGTATCTCCTCGAAGTGGCGGCCGTCGACCGGCGTGCGGCCCTCGACGTAGTCGGCCACCGCCTGGAAGCTCGTGCCCCCGCCGCCGTAGACCCGCTCGCCGGGGCGGAACGGCATCACCACGGCGTCGAACGACAGCCAGTGGGCGGCCACCCCGTCGATCGCGCCCACCAGCTCCGTCAGCCAGCCGACCACCGAGTCGGGCATCGAACCCGAGGTGTCATACGCGATCACGAGGTTCTTCTCCCGCACCGGGCCGCGCCGCGAAAGCATCGGATCGTGGCCCAGTGCGGCCAGCAGCGCGCCGCGCTTCTTCGGATAGACCAGCCGCTCGCCCTCCCGCAGCTTGGATGCGAGGACATCGACCAGCCAGCGCTGCCACCAGTCGACCTTCGCCGTCCGCGGGGTCGCGCCGCGCAGCGCCCCCGCGCCCAGCCGCCCCCACACCCGGGTCGCATGCTCCGAGGTGCCGTCCGTACGGTCCATCAGATCGAGCAGCTCCCGCTCCGCGCCCGGGTGTCCGCGCCGCGCCGCGAGCAGGGAGTTCACCAGCGCGGAGGACACCGTCTCGTCGAGGGTCCGCTGATCGCCGTCCGCCGTCTCCGGGTCCGTGAGATGGGCACAGGGCACCGTGGGGACGGGGGGCTGCCGCATGCGCTTGAGCTCGGAGAACACGGTCATGTCGGTCTCGACGAAGGCGGCATAGCGGAGCGGTTCGAGCCCCTGGGCCGTCAGATCGGCGGCATAGTCCCGATGGATCTCGCGCGGGTCGACGCCCGTGGGCCGGCCGTCCAGCTGCGGCAGCTCCTTGCGGCCGAGCCGTACCAGGGCGACATGGTTGATGGCGACCTCGGCGGCGAGCGTGAAGACCGGGTCGGCGCGCAGCTCGGGATCGGCGAACAGATGGCGGTGCACCAGATGCCGCGCCTCGTGGAAGAGGACGAACTTCACGCCCTCCAGGCCCAGTCGGACGAAGAAGCCGGGGTTGTAGAGCAGCGGACAGCTGCCGTCCCCGGAGGCCACCACGGCAGCGGTCGCCACGGCCGTCGTAGGGATCTGGTGGTGGCACTTCGCATAGATCCAGGACGCCACCACGGAATCCGTCAGCCCGAAATCCAGCAGCGCGGCTTCCTTCAGCCGCCGCGCCTCCGCGACCACTTCCGGATCCGCCGGCCGCCAGGCCTCCAGGGCCCGCCGGTCGGTCAGGTCGACCACCGGCCGGTGCCCCGCCGTCGTCATGTCGTACGCCACGTCCCGCCCCCGTTCTCAGCTGCCTCCTTTGGTATCAGGAGGCACTGACAACGGATCATGGCGGGCGGTGAATGAGGTGGGTGGCGGCCGGGGGACCGGCGGCAGCGGGACCCGGCCCGCCGCCGCCGGACACCGGCATGTTCCTCAGCGGCCGCCGCGGTCCTTGCCCAGGAGCCCGGCCCGCCGCAGGGCGTCCGCCATCGCGTCGTTGGCCGGTCCGGCGTCGCGGCCGCCCCGGCGGTCCCCGCCGCGCGGACTGCCGCCGCCCTGCCGCTGCCGCGGCGCGCCGCCCCGGCCGCCCTCGCGGGGTCCGCCGCCGTTGCCGCCCCGGCTGCCCTCGCGCGCTCCGCCGCCGTTGCCGCCCCGGCGTTCGCCGCCGCCGCGCCGCTCGCCGCCGCCGGCCGACGCGCCCTTGCCGTGCTCGTCGTCCAGCCGCAGCGTCAGCGAGATCCGCTTCCGCGGAATGTCGACATCGAGCACCTTCACCCGCACGATGTCGCCCGGCTTCACCACATCCCGGGGGTCCTTGACGAAGGTCTTCGACATCGCCGAGACATGGACCAGACCGTCCTGGTGGACGCCCACATCCACGAACGCCCCGAAGGCGGCGACATTGGTCACCACGCCCTCCAGGAGCATCCCCGGCTGCAGATCGCCGATCTTCTCCACGCCCTCCTTGAAGGTCGCGGTCTTGAAGACCGGGCGCGGGTCGCGGCCCGGCTTCTCCAGCTCCTGCAGGATGTCGCTCACCGTCGGCAGACCGAAGGAGTCGTCGACGAAGTCCGCGGCCTTCAGGGTGCGCAGCACCGTCGTGTTGCCGATCAGCGAACCGACCCCGGCACCCGCCGACTTCACCATCCGGCGCACTACCGGGTACGCCTCGGGGTGCACGCTGGAGGCGTCCAGCGGGTCGTCGCCGCCCCGGATCCGCAGGAAGCCCGCGCACTGCTCGTACGCCTTCGGGCCGAGCCGTGCCACGTCCTTGAGGGCCTTGCGGGAGCGGAACGGGCCGTTGTTGTCCCGGTGCGTCACGATGTTCTCGGCGAGGCCGGAGCCGATACCGGAGACCCGCGAAAGCAGCGGCGCGGACGCGGTGTTGACGTCCACCCCGACACCGTTCACACAGTCCTCGACCACCGCGTCCAGCGAACGCGACAGCTTCACCTCGGACAGATCGTGCTGGTACTGGCCCACGCCGATCGACTTCGGGTCGATCTTGACCAGCTCGGCCAGCGGGTCCTGCAGCCGGCGGGCGATGGACACCGCGCCCCGCAGCGACACATCCAGCTCGGGCAGCTCCTGCGAGGCGAACGCGGAGGCGGAGTACACCGAGGCACCGGCCTCGGAGACCATCACCTTCGTCAGCTTCAGCTCCGGCTGGGCGGCGATCAGATCGGCCGCCAGCTTGTCGGTCTCGCGGGACGCGGTGCCGTTGCCGATCGCGATCAGCTCGACGTCGTGCTCGCGGGCCAGCTTCGCCAGCGTGGCCAGCGAGGCGTCCCACTTCTGCTGCGGTACATGGGGGTAGATGGTCTCCGTGGCGGCCACCTTGCCGGTCGCCTCCACGACGGCGACCTTCACGCCCGTACGGAAACCGGGGTCCAGGCCCATCGTGGCGCGCGTACCGGCGGGCGCCGCCAGCAGCAGATCGCGCAGATTCGATGCGAAGACCCGTACCGCCTCGTCCTCGGCGGCCTGCCGCAGCCGCAGCCGCAGATCGATCCCGAGGTGCACCTGAACGCGTGTGCGCCAGGCCCAACGGACGGTGTCCTGCAGCCACTTGTCGCCCGGACGGCCCCGGTCGGTGACCCCGAAGCGGTGCGCGATGGACTGCTCGTAGGAGCTCGGCCCCTCGGTGGCTGCCGACGGGCCCTCCGGCTCCAGGGTGAGATCGAGGATCTCCTCCTTCTCGCCGCGGAACATCGCCAGCACCCGGTGCGAGGGCAGTTCGGTGAACGGCTCGGCGAAGTCGAAGTAGTCGGCGAACTTCGCGCCGGCCTCCTCCTTGCCCTCGCGCACCTTCGCCGCGACCCGCCCGCGCGACCACATGCGTTCGCGCAGCTCACCGATCAGGTCGGCGTCCTCGCCGAACCGCTCGGTCAGGATGGCCCGCGCGCCCTCCAGGGCGGCGGCCGGATCGGCGACGCCCTTGCCGTCGTCCACGAACGCCGCGGCGGCCGCGGCCGGTTCCACCGACGGATCGCTCAGCAGCCCGTCGGCGAGCGGCTCCAGGCCCGCCTCCCGGGCGATCTGTGCCTTGGTGCGCCGCTTGGGCTTGAACGGGAGGTAGATGTCCTCCAGCCGCGCCTTGGATTCGGCGCCGCGGATCTGCGCCTCCAAGGCGGCGTCCAGTTTGCCCTGGGACCGTACGGACTCCAGGATCGCGGTCCGCCGCTCCTCCAGCTCCCGCAGATAGCGCAGCCGTTCCTCGAGCGAGCGCAGCTGCGCATCGTCGAGCATCTCGGTGGCTTCCTTGCGGTAGCGCGCGATGAACGGGACGGTCGAGCCACCGTCGAGCAGTTCGACCGCGGCCTTCACCTGCCGCTCCTTGACGCCGAGCTCCCCGGCGATCCTCGCTTCGATGGACCCGAGGGCCCCGATGGGCTCAGTGGATGCCGTCACGTTGATCCAGACCCGCCTTCCAGCGCTTGCTTGAGCCTGCATTGTGCAGGGTGGCGGGCCGGACTGTCGCGCCGCCCAGCCGCCGGGGTGTCCGTGAAGTGCCCTCGTCCGCCCGGAAGCCGGGCGGGGCGTGGCGGACACCCCGGGCGCCGGGGTGCGCGACGGCGTACCCACACCCCGGCGCCCGCGGGGCGTTGCTCCCCGAGAGAGGCTTACGCACCAGAACGTGTCATCACGTGCCGGATCACTTGCCGAACAGTGCCGCGGGGAACGCCCCGGCGTCCATGGCGGTGGTGGTGAAGCCGGTCGCCAGCTCGGTGAGCCGGGCCACGCCCTCGGCGCCCAGGTGCTCGTACGGGGCCCGGTCCAGCCGGTCGGTCTTCCGCTCCAGCTCCTTGCGCAGCAGGACTCCGGCCTCGGTCAGCTCGCCCCCGTCGTCCAGGAGCCCCCGCGACCGCAGCCGCTCCTGCGCGTCCTGCCAGTCCTCCTCCGACCAGCCACGGGTCGCCAGCACGCCCTTGTGGCTCATTCCCCGGCCACTGGCGGTGTGGGTGACCAGCGCCTCCAGCCCGTCCAGTTCGGCGTCCAGCAGCGCTATCAGGTGGCCGTCGCCGCGGTGTTCGCGCAGCAGCGTCGCGGCGTGCCAGTAGGCCAGGTGCGGGGCCTCCGGCACCGGCAGATCGGCGTGCGCGGCGTACAGCGGCCGGGCCCGGCGGGTGCAGGCCTCGGCGGCGCGCAGCGCCAGCTTCGCCGCCTCCGCCATCTCCGGCGAGTCGACCGCCTCGGGGCCGAGCAGCCGGCGCAGCGTGGCGTCCGTGGCGCGCAGCCGCGCGTCGAGCACGTTCTGCGGTGTGGTGACCGTCCAGACGTGCGGGACGTGCTGGGCGATGAGCTCGTGCTTGAAGTTGTAGAAGGTGGCCGTGACGGTGCCGGGGCCCACGGCACCCATGGCCGCGCCGCGGCAGGCGAAGTAGCAGGCGCTGCGGTTCTCGATACCGAGCTTCGCCAGCTCCTCGGACAGCTCCGGCGCGAAGTAGTGCGTGGAGTGGAACGGGTTGACGACGTTGTGGCAGGTGCGGCCGGCCTTCTCGGGCAGTGCACTGGAAGAGGTCATGGGGGCAGGGTACCGACCCGTCGGTATGGGGAAATTCCAGGGGCCCGGACACCGGTCGTCGCCCGGCCGCCGGCCGTCCGGACGCCGCGGCGGGCGCACCCAGCGGCCGCCGTGCTGGGCGCCTTCGCCCCGTGCAGCCGGCCCGCCGCCCGATGGCAGGAAAGGTGGGTTTTCCGTCATTGCCGCCATCCCCGCCGCTGTCCAGGATGGACGGTATGGAACAGCGCGAAGTGCTCGTCGTTCTCTTCGACGGTGTGCAGGCCCTCGATGTCTGTGGACCGGTCGACGTCTTCAACGGTGCGGCCCAGGGAGTGCCGGGTGCCTACCGGATCCGCACCGCCAGTCTTGACGGTGCTCCGGTCCGCACGACCAGCGGGCTGACGCTCGTTCCCGACCAAAGCCTCGCCGCCGCCACGGCGCCGCACACCCTGCTGGTCCCCGGAGGCCAGGGCACCCGTACCCCCGACCCCCGGCTGATCGACTGGCTGCGTGACAACGCCCCCCGCGCCCGGCGGAAGGTCTCGGTGTGCAGCGGAGCGCTGCTGCTGGCCGAGGCCGGGCTGCTGGACGGCCGCCGGGCGACCACCCACTGGATGCTCTGCGGCACCCTCGCCGAGCGCTTCCCCGCGGTGCACGTCGAACCCGAGCCGATCTATGTACGGGACGGCGACCTGGCCACCTCCGCGGGCGTGACCGCCGGTATCGATCTGGCGCTGGCCCTGGTGGAGGAGGATCTCGGCCGGGACCTCGCGCTGACCATCGCCCGGCACCTGGTCGTCTTCCTGCGGCGTCCGGGCAACCAGACCCAGTTCAGTGCCCAGCTCGCCGCCCAGACCGCACAGCGCCGGCCACTGCGCGACGTCCAGCAGTGGATCACCGAGAACCCGGAGGCGGACCTCTCCGTCGACGCCCTGGCGGAGCGCGCGAGGCTCTCCCCGCGGCACTTCGCCCGGGCGTTCCGCGAAGAGACCGGCATGACGCCGGGTCGCTATGTCGACCGGGTCCGGCTGGAGGCCGCCCGCCGGCGCCTGGAGGACACCACCGACGGCATCGAGCAGGTGGCGCGCCGCTGCGGCTATGGCACCCCCGAGGCGATGCGCCGCGCCTTCCTCCGTGTCCTGGGCGCCTCCCCGGCCGAATACCGCCGCCGCTTCCGGCCGGCCGGCGCACCCGTACCCACCGCCTGAACCACGCCGGCCGCCACGAACCCACCGCGCCGGCCGCCACCCACCGACGACAGGAACCGGATATGCAGCTCGCGATCCTTCTCTACGACCGCTTCACCACGCTGGACGCCATCGGCCCCTACGAAACCCTCAGCCGACTGCCGGGAGCGGAGGCCGTGTTCGTCGGCGAGCGCACCGGCCCGTACCGCGATGACCTCGGCTCGCTCCGGCTGCTCGCCGATGCCACGCTGGCCGAGGTCACCGCGCCGGACCTCCTCGTCGTGCCCGGCGGCCCGGGGCAGCTCGCGCACATGACGGACGGCCCGCTGCGCGAGTGGATCCGCGCCGTGGACGCCCACACCACCTGGACCACCTCGGTGTGCACCGGTTCGCTGCTCCTCGGCGCCGCCGGACTCCTCAAGGGGCGCCGGGCGACCTCCCACTGGCTGGCCCTGGACCAGCTGCCCGGCCTCGGCGCCGAGCCGACCGGCGAGCGGGTGGTCTTCGACGGCAAGTACGTCACGGCGGCCGGTGTCTCGTCCGGTATCGACATGGGGCTGGCGCTGGCCGGCCGGATCGCCGGGGACACCGTGGCCCAGACGATCCAGCTCGGCATCGAGTACGACCCCCAGCCGCCCTATGACGCCGGCTCCCCGGACAAGGCGCCGGCCGAGGTCACCGCGGCGCTGCGGGAGCGCGGCCGGACCGTGCTGGCCGGGCAGGAGTAGCGGCGGCAGCCACCGCCCGGCTCCCCGGCGCCCGCCCGGGTGTCAGCCCGTGGGCCAGGTGAAGCGCGGCGCCCTGCGCTCCAGGAAGGCGGCGGCACCCTCCGTGGTGTCGCCGCTCGCGCGCGCCTGCCCGGCCCAGTACGCGCCGCGCTCCTCGGCCTCGGCAGGTGGTACGTCCCAGGTCCCGTTGGCCAGCTCCTTCGCCGCGGTCTGGGTCAGCAGCGACCGGCTCGCGAGGACGGCCGAGAACTCCGCCACCCGCTTGCCCAGCTCACCCTCGGCCAGCACCTCGTCCACCAGGCCCGTACGCAGCGCCCGCGCACAGTCGATCAACTCCCCGGAGAACAACAGGTACTTGGCCGCGGAGAGCCCGACCAGCCGGACCAGCCGCCGGGTGGCGGACGCCGGATAGGCCACCGCGAGCTTGGCCGGCGTCACCCCGAACAGCGCACCCTCCTCCGCGAACCGCAGATCACAGGCGGCCGCCAACTGGGCACCGCCCCCCACGCAGTAGCCGCGTATCGCCGCCAGCGTCGGCCCGGGGAACGCCGCCAGCGCCTCCTCGGCCGCCACCGCCAGGCCCTGCGACTCACCCGCCGCATCCCGCAGCGAGCCGATGTCCGCACCCGCGCAGAACGTCCCGCCGTCGCCGGTCAGCACCAGCGACCGGACGGAACGATCGCCCGCCAGCCGCTCCAGCAGCGGCGGCAGGTCCCGCCACATCTGCACCGTCATCGCATTCCGCTTGCCGGTGTTGCTGATGGTGACGGTTACTGTGCCGTCGCTGACATGCGTCTTCAGACCGGGTTCCATGCCCCGGATATTAGAGCGACCGCCAGGGGCCCGGCCGGATACGATCGGCGGCCTGATGTCAGCAACTCTCGTCGCCAAAGATCTCGCCGCCGGCCACGGCGAGCGCGTCCTGTTCTCCGGCCTCGATCTGGTCGTCGCCCCCGGGGATGTGATCGGCCTCGTCGGCGCTAACGGGGCGGGCAAGTCCACGCTGCTGCGCCTTCTGGCCGGTCGGGACACCCCGGAGGAGGGCACGCTCGGGCTCAGCCCGCCCACCGCGACCGTCGGCCATCTCCCCCAGGAGCCCGACCGCCGTCCGGGCGAGACCGTACGGGCCTTCCTCGCCCGCCGCACCGGTGTCGCCGACGCCCAGCTCGCCCTGGACACCGCCACCCAGGCGCTGGTCGAGGAAAAGCCCGGCGCGGACGACGCTTATGCCACCGCGCTGGAGCGCTGGCTGGCACTGGGCGCCGCCGACCTCGACGAACGCGCCGAGGAGACCGCCGCCCAGCTCGGCCTGACCATCGGCCTCGACCAGCCGATGACCACGCTCTCCGGCGGCCAGGCCGCCCGCGCCTCGCTCGCCTCACTGCTGCTCTCCCGTTACGACATCTTCCTGCTGGACGAGCCGACCAACGACCTCGACCTGGACGGCCTCGGCCGGCTGGAATCCTTCGTCACCGGGCTGCGCGCCGGCACCGTCCTGGTCAGCCACGACCGCGAGTTCCTGACCCGTACGGTCACCCGCGTCGTCGAACTGGACCTGGCCCAGCAGCAGGTCAACACCTACGGCGGCGGCTACACCTCCTATCTGGAGGAGCGTGAGCGCGCGCGGCGCCATGCGCGTGAGCAGTACGAGGAGTACGCCGACACCAAGGCCGCGCTGGAGACCCGCGCGCACACCCAGCGCAACTGGATGGAGAAGGGCGTCAAGAACGCCCGCCGCAAGGCCCCGGACAACGACAAGATCGCCCGCAAGGGCCGGGTGGAGGCCACCGAGAAGCAGGCCGCCAAGGCCAAGCAGACCCAGCGCCTGATCGAGCGTCTCGACGTCGTCGAGGAGCCGCGCAAGGAGTGGGAGCTGCGGATGGAGATCGCCGCCGCGCCCCGGGCCGGCGCGGTCGTGGCCACCCTGCGCGGTGCCGGGGTCCGGCGCGGCGAGTTCCGCTTCGGCCCGGTGGACCTGCAGATCGACTGGGCGGACCGGGTCGCCATCACGGGCCCCAACGGCTCCGGCAAGTCCACTCTCCTCGCCGCCCTCCTCGGCCGGCTCCCGCTGGACGCCGGGCAGGCGACGCTCGGCCCCGGGGTGGTGGTCGGCGAGGTCGACCAGGCACGCGGGCTGTTCTTCGGCGACGATCCGCTGATGGACGCCTTCCGGGCCTCCGTACCGGATCTGTCGCCCGCCGATGTGCGCACCCTGCTCGCGAAGTTCGGGCTGAAGGCGGCGCATGTACTGCGCCCGGCGCGCACCCTGTCGCCGGGGGAGCGGACCCGGGCCGCTCTCGCCCTCCTCCAGGGCCGCGGGGTCAACCTCCTCGTCCTGGACGAGCCGACCAACCATCTCGACCTGCCGGCCATCGAACAGCTGGAGTCCGCGCTCGCCTCCTACCCGGGCACCCTGCTGCTGGTCACGCACGACCGCCGGATGCTCGAAGCGGTCCACACCACCCGCCGGATCGAGGTCGACGCCGGACGGGTCACCGACCGGGCGGTGTGAGGACACCGGGACCGGCGGCCCGCGGCACCTGTGGTGATCATCGATTTGGCCCTGAGGCCGCCGACCCGTACTGTGGTGTTCACCGACGCGGGGTGGAGCAGCTCGGTAGCTCGCTGGGCTCATAACCCAGAGGTCGCAGGTTCAAATCCTGTCCCCGCTACTGAAGACAGAACAGCAGGCCCGGTGCTCAGGCACCGGGCCTGCTGTTCTGCGTGGCCCAAGGGGCCGCGTCGGCGGCTACCGGCCTGCTCGTTCCGCCGGATGCGGCCGTCGCCGGGGCATCGGCACGGCCGAGGAGGCAGGATGGCCGGATCCGGTTCCCCCGCCGGGCGGCCGATGGCGAGGACCGTACGGCGGCCCCTGCCTGGCCGGCCGGGAACGCAGCTCAAAGGGAACAGGTCCGGTCTCCGAGCCGCGCGAACCACTCGGAATCGGCCGTAAGGCGTCGATAGATGCTGACTTGTGTTCAGCAGGCCGGTCCGGACCAATGCATTCCCAACACTCTTCCTGTGAGGATGCCTTCCGGACCCCCTGCAGAACCCCCCGAAGAGCTGACCTCCCCGCTCGCGTACGAAGGTGTCTGGCGGTTCACCGCCCCGGCACTGGAGGCCTCGGTGCCGCAGGCACGGCACGCGGTCCGGGATCTGCTCGCCGAACAGTGTGTGCCCGTCGCCGCCGCGATCATGGACGGCCTGCTGCTCATCGTCTCCGAACTCGTCACCAACGCCGTCCGGCACGCCGCCCTGCTCTCGCCCCAGATCGCCGTACAGGTCACCCTCGGGGCGAACTGGCTACGGGTCGCGGTCGAGGACGACCACCCCTACCGCCCCAAGGCACTGGAGGCGGACCAGGGTGATCTCGGCGGCCGCGGGCTGTGGCTGGTCAAGACGCTCACCGCGGAGGTGGGCGGCAAATGCGGTGTCGAGCACACGAGGAACGGCGGCAAGGCCATCTGGGCCGAGCTGCCGCTCACCCCGCCGGTTACCAGCCCGCCGCTCCTCCTGTGAGCTCGCGCACCGCCGGCCGCGCCGCATCCAGCACGGTCATGAACCATGCGGAGAACGGTGCCTCGGCATGCCGCTCGGCCAGCTCATCCGGCGTCACGAAGGCGATCTCGCCGATCTCCTCGGGGTCGGGCGCCGTCTCGGCCCGCACCAGCCCGACGAACAGGTGGTTGTACTCCTGCTCCACGAGGCCGGACGCCGGGTCGGGATGGTTGTAACGGACCGTGCCGGCCTCGGCCATCAGGGAGGGCGCCACGCCCAGCTCCTCCGCGGTCCGGCGGGCGGCGGCCGCAAACGGCGCCTCGCCCGGGTACGGATGTCCGCAGCAGGTGTTGGACCACACACCGGGGGAGTGGTACTTCCCCAGCGCCCGGCGCTGCAGCAGCAGCCGGCCCTTCTCGTCGAAGAGGAAGACCGAGAAGGCCCGGTGCAGCTGCCCGGGGGGCTGGTGGGCCGCGAGCTTCTCCGCGGTGCCGATCGTCGTACCGTCCTCGTCGACCAGCTCCAGCATGATCGGTTCGGCGGTGCCGCCCGGTGTGCTCACCGCCGGGTCCCCGGCGGTCTGTCCGTTGGCAGGTGTGATCGGCATGCCCATCCTTGTCGTCGGTCTTCGACGCCAAGTCTGCCCTAGCCGGGTCCGCATCACCGGCACAGCGGGTGCGCGGCGCAACATGCCCGCGCGCCGGCCATGGAGCGCGCCTGCCGTGAGATGGTCCACATCCCCTGCCGCGCGCCCTGTCCCCGGCGCGGCGGGCGCCGCGCGGCGCGCTGCCGGCACCGGCGGACGGCGAGCGTCCCCGGACCTGCGATGGCTCTCACCACACCGGTCACGGCGCAACCCGCCCGCCCTGTGACCAGCCCTCTCATAACCGGCACCGGATCGGGTCCCGGGCCCCCGGGCCAGTTGTTCATGGGCCACCCGATCCACCATGATGATCGCGGCAGGCGCAGCCGTCGGTCACTCGATCGTGCGGTGAATGCGCGGTGAACGGCCGCATCCGGCGATCCGATAGCCTCTGCCGACGTGCCACCCGGCCCTCCCAGGGACGAGGTGTGCCACGCCCGCTGCCCGGGTAGTTCGTATCGAATGCGGACGGACCGGCGCTGCCTTGTCAGCATCCAAGGAGTGAGTTCGTCTGTCGACCGCCATCCTCACCGGTCCGCCGGTCGCCGGGTCGCCGCTCGAAGCCGACCTGCGCACGCTGGGTTTTGACGTCCGTACGGCGAACGATCCCGCGGCCGCCGCCGAGCTGATCCACGCGGTGCCCGCCCAGGAGCGGGTCGCCGTCGTCGATCCCCGCTTCGTCGGCCATCTGCACGCCCTGCGGCTGGCGCTGACCGACCCCCGCTACCCGGCCGCGGCCGTGCCCGGCGTGCTCACCGCGCAGCCCGCGGCCCGCGCCGCGCTGGCCCGCGCGGTCGGCAGGATCCCGGTCGGCGCCGGCACCGCCCACCTCACGGACGTCCTCACCGACACCCTCACCGAGTCCCTCGACCGCGAGGAGACCGGTCTGCACTGCGTCGAGCTGGGCAGCCTGGTCGCCACCGTCGCGCTCACCCCGGCACAGCGCGAGGAGGCACGGGAGGCCGTCGCCGCCGTCGACGACGAGGCCGTACGGCTGCGCACCGCCGTGAAGTCCCGCGACGGGTTCTTCACGACCTACTGCATCAGCCCGTACTCCCGCTACCTCGCTCGCTGGTGCGCGCGGCGCGGGCTCACCCCCAACCAGGTCACCACCGCGTCGCTGCTCACCGCGCTGATCGCGGCCGGCTGCGCGGCCACCGGAACCCGTGGCGGCTTCATCGCCGCCGGCTTCCTGCTGCTGTTCTCCTTCGTCCTGGACTGCACCGACGGGCAGCTCGCCCGCTACTCCCTGCAGTACTCGACGATGGGCGCCTGGCTCGACGCCACCTTCGACCGGGCCAAGGAGTACGCGTACTACGCAGGCCTCGCCCTGGGTGCGGCCCGGGGCGGCGATGACGTCTGGGCGCTGGCGCTCGGCGCGATGGTCCTGATGACCTGCCGCCACGTTGTCGACTTCTCCTTCAACGAGGCGAACCACGACGCCACCGCCAACACCAGCCCCACCGCCGCGCTCTCCGGCAAGCTAGACAGCGTCGGCTGGACGGTCTGGGTGCGCCGGATGATCGTGCTGCCGATCGGCGAACGCTGGGCCATGATCGCGGTGCTCACCGCGCTGACCACCCCGCGCATCGTCTTCTACGCCCTGCTCATCGGCTGTGCGCTGGCCGCCTGCTACACCACGGCCGGCCGGGTGCTGCGCTCGCTGACCCGCCGGGCCCGGCGCACCGACCGCGCCGCCCAGGCACTGGCCGACCTCGCCGACTCCGGGCCGCTCGCCGAGCTGATCGCCGCCGGTGCGCGCGGCCGCGGCAGGACCAGTTCCTACCTGGCGCCCGCTATGGCGTTTCTCTCGGCCGCGGTGCTGCTGGTCTGGGTGATTTTCGAGAACGACCCCGCGTCCTGGCTCACCGTCGGCGTCGCCCTCTGCTCCGCGCTGCTGGCCGGTGCGGCGGTGTCCCGGCCGCTCAAGGGCGCCCTCGACTGGCTGGTGCCGCCCTTCTTCCGGGCCGGTGAGTACGTCACCATCCTGGTGCTGGCCGCCCGCGCGGATGTCCCCGGAGCGCTGCCCGCGGCGTACGGGCTGGTCGCGGCGGTCGCCTACCATCACTACGACACGGTCTACCGCATCCGCGGTGGCACCGGAGCCCCTCCGCGGTGGCTGGTCCGGGCGACCGGCGGACATGAGGGACGGATCCTCGTGGTCACTGTCCTCGCCGCCGCGCTGTCCCCCTCAGGTTTCACAATCGCGCTGACGGCCCTTGCTGTGGCCCTGGCGCTGCTGGTGCTCATCGAGAGCATCCGCTTCTGGGTGTCCTCCCAAGCACCCGCCGTACACGATGAAGGAGAACCCGCATGATCGGCCTCGTGCTGGCTGCCGGCGCCGGACGGCGTCTGCGCCCCTACACCGACACCCTGCCCAAGGCTCTGGTGCCGGTCGACGGGGACACGACCATCCTCGACCTGACCCTCGGCAACTTCGCCGAGATCGGCCTGACCGAGGTCGCGATCATCGTCGGCTACCGCAAGGAAGCCGTCTACGAGCGCAAGGAGGCCCTGGAGCAGAAGTACGGCCTCAAGCTCACCCTCATCGACAACGACAAGGCCGAGGAGTGGAACAACGCCTACTCCCTGTGGTGCGGCCGTGACGCCATCAAGCACGATGTGATCCTCGCCAACGGCGACACCGTGCACCCGGTCTCCGTCGAGAAGACCCTGCTCGCCGCCCGCGGCAACGGCCAGAAGATCATCCTCGCGCTGGACACCGTCAAGCAGCTCGCCGACGAGGAGATGAAGGTCATCGTGGACCCCGCCAAGGGCGTCCAGAAGATCACCAAGCTGATGGACCCGGCCGAGGCGACCGGTGAGTACATCGGCGTGACCCTCATCGAGGGTTCGGCGGCCGAGGAGCTGGCCGACGCCCTGAAGACCACCTTCGAGCGGGACCCCGACCTCTACTACGAGGACGGCTACCAGGAGCTCGTCAACCGCGGCTTCAAGGTGGACGTGGCCCCGATCGGCGACGTCAAGTGGGTCGAGATCGACAACCACGACGACCTGGCGAAGGGCCGTGACATCGCATGCCAGTACTGACCCGCCTCATCCCGTCCCCGGTCGTCGTTGACATCAACGCCGGCGCCCTGGACGACCTGGCGGGCCTGCTGGCCGATCAGCGCATCTCCGCGTCCGGCAAGCTCGCCATCGCGATCAGCGGCGGCTCGGGGGCGCGGCTGCGCGAGCGGCTGTCGCCCGCGCTGCCCGGCGCCGAGTGGTACGAGGTCGGCGGCGGCACCCTGGACGACGCGATCAAGCTGGCCGACGCCATGAAGAAGGGGCACTACGACGCGGTCGTGGGCCTGGGCGGCGGCAAGATCATCGACTGTGCCAAGTTCGCCGCCGCGCGGATCGGCCTGCCGCTGGTCGCCGTCGCGACGAACCTGTCGCACGACGGTCTGTGCTCGCCGGTCGCCACGCTGGACAACGATGCGGGCCGCGGCTCCTACGGTGTGCCGAACCCGATCGCCGTGGTGATCGACCTCGACATCATCCGCGAGGCCCCGGTCCGGTTCGTCCGCTCCGGCATCGGCGATGCGATCTCCAACATCTCCGCGGTCGCGGACTGGGAGCTCTCCCACCGTGAGACCGGAGAGGCGATCGACGGACTGGCCGCCGCCATGGCACGCCAGGCCGGCGAGGCCGTGCTCCGGCACCCGGGCGGCGTCGGCGACGACCCCTTCCTCCAGGTGCTCGCCGAGGGTCTGGTCCTCACCGGCATCTCGATGTCGGTGGCCGGCGACAGCCGCCCGGCGTCCGGCGCCTGCCACGAGATCAACCACGCGCTCGACATCCTCTACCCCAAGCGTGCGGCGAGCCACGGCGAGCAGTGCGGCCTCGGCGCCGCCTTCGCCACGCATCTGCGCGGGGACAAGGAGACCCGGGACCTGATGGTCGAGGTGCTGCGCCGGCACGGTCTGCCGGTCACGCCGGGCGAGATCGGCTTCACGGACGAGGAGTTCGTCCAGGCCGTCGAGTACGCACCCAAGACCCGCCCCGGGCGCTACACCATCCTGGAGCACCTCGACCTGTCCACCGACCAGATCAGGGACGCTTACGCCGACTATGCACAAGCCGTCAGTAGCTGAACTCCGCCCGGTCGTGCACCCCGAGGGTGTCAAGGACCGGCGCAGCGGTGAGCACTGGGGCGGTCGCCTCTACATGCGCGAGATCTCCTTGCGCATCGACCGGCACCTGGTGAACACGAAGGTCACGCCCAACCAGCTGACCTACCTGATGACCGTCTTCGGCGTCCTCGCCGCCCCGGCACTGCTGGTGCCGGGGATCGCGGGCGCCGTGCTCGGCGTGCTGATGGTCCAGCTGTACCTGCTGCTCGACTGCGTCGACGGCGAGGTCGCCCGCTGGAAGAAGCAGTTCTCGCTCGGCGGGGTGTACCTGGACCGGGTCGGCGCCTACCTGTGCGACGCCGCGGTGCTGGTCGGCTTCGGTCTGCGCGCCGCCGACCTGTGGGGCTCCGGCCGGATCGACTGGCTGTGGGCCTTCCTCGGCACCCTCGCCGCCCTCGGCGCCATCCTGATCAAGGCCGAGACCGACCTCGTCGGTGTCGCCCGTCACCAGGGCGGGCTGCCGCCGGTCAAGGAAGCGGCGTCCGAGCCGCGGTCGTCCGGAATGGCGCTGGCCCGCAAGGCCGCCGCGGCGCTGAAGTTCCACCGGCTCGTCCTCGGGATCGAGGCGTCCCTGCTGATCCTGGTCCTGGCGGTCCTGGACACGATCAGGGGCGACCTGTTCTTCTCCCGTCTCGGCGTCGCCGTGCTCGCCGGTATCGCGATCCTCCAGACCCTGCTCCACCTCGTGTCCATCCTCGCCTCCAGCAGGCTCAAGTGACGGGGGCGTCCCGAATGCGACTCGGTGCGGTTGTCCTGACCATGGGCAACCGCCCCGAGGAGCTGCGCGCGCTGCTGGACTCGGTCGCCAAGCAGAACGGCGACCCGATCGAGATCGTCGTCGTCGGCAACGGTTCGCCGCTGCCCGAGCTCCCCGAGGGCGTACGGACCGTCGAGCTGCCGGAGAACGTCGGCATCCCGGCCGGCCGCAATGTCGGCATCGAGGCGTTCGGCCCCGGCGGCAGTGACGTCGACGGGCTGCTCTTCCTCGACGACGACGGGCTCCTGGCCAGGGAGGACACCGCCGAGCTGTGCCGCGAGGCCTTTGCCGCGGACCCTGAGCTGGGCATCATCAGCTTCCGGATCGCGGACCCGGACACCGGCGAGACCCAGCGTCGGCACGTCCCGCGGCTGCGCGCCGCGGACCCGATGCGGTCGTCGCGGGTCACCACCTTCCTCGGTGGTGCGAACGCGGTCCGCACGCATGTCTTCGAGGAGGTCGGCGGGCTGCCCGACGACTTCTTCTACGCCCACGAGGAGACCGATCTGGCCTGGCGGGCACTGGACGCGGGCTGGCAGATCGACTACCGGTCGGACATGGTCCTCTACCACCCGACGACGGCACCGGCCCGGCACGCGGTCTACCACCGGATGGTGGCCCGTAACCGTGTGTGGCTGGCCCGCCGCAACCTCCCCGCCCTGCTGGTTCCGGTCTATCTCGGTGTCTGGTTGCTGCTCACCCTCGCCCGCCGGCCGTCGCGACCGGCGCTGCGGGCCTGGCTGGGCGGCTTCAAGGAGGGCTGGGTCACGCCGTGCGGTCCCAGGCGCCCCATGAAGTGGGCTACCGTTTGGCGACTGACCCGACTGGGCCGCCCTCCCGTCATCTGACAAGCTCGTATCTGAGAGCATCAGGCGCGAACCGGGGCGCTGCCCCGGCAGCGCACCTTGAGGACGAAAGTGTCAACTGTGAGCGAGACCACGCACGACAGTGCGGTCGCCATGAGTGCCCCGCCATCTTCCGACGAAGGGCTCACTGCTGCCCAGCGGGCCCAGAAGTACGGGCTTTCGCAGAGCGGGGCCCGCCCCGGCCTTGCGGAGTACGTCCGGCAGCTGTGGGACCGGCGGCATTTCATCTCCGCCTTTGCCAGCGCCAAGATGACGGCGCAGTACAGCCAGGCGAAGCTGGGCCAGGTGTGGCAGGTGGCGACGCCGCTGCTGAACGCGCTCGTCTACTACCTCATCTTCGGTCTGCTGATCGGTACCCGGGACGGCGTCCCGGACTTCGTCCCGTTCCTGGTGACGGGTGTCTTCATCTTCACCTTCACCCAGAGCTCGGTGATGGCCGGCACGAAGTCGATCTCGGGCAATCTCGGTCTGGTGCGGGCGCTGCACTTCCCGCGGGCCTGTCTGCCGGTCTCGTTCTGCCTGATGCAGCTGCAGCAGCTGTTCTTCTCCATGGGTGTGCTGGTCGTCATTCTGCTGGGCTTCGGGCAGCTGCCGACGTGGTCGTGGCTGCTGGCCATTCCGGCGCTGGCGCTGCAGTTCGTGTTCAACACGGGGCTGGCGATGGTGATGGCGCGGCTGGGCTCCAAGACCCCGGACCTGGCGCAGCTGATGCCGTTCATCATGCGGACGTGGATGTACGCGTCCGGCGTGATGTTCAGCATCGACCTGATCCTCAAGGGCAAGCACGTCCCCGCCTTCGTGGAGGTGCTGCTCAATGTCAATCCGGCGGCCGTCTACATCGACCTGATGCGGTTCGCGCTGATCGACAGCTTCACGGACGACAAGCTGCCGCCGCATGTGTGGGCGTCCGCCGGGGGCTGGGCGCTGCTGATGGGCGTCGTGGGCTTTGTGTATTTCTGGAAGGCTGAGGAGCGGTACGGACGTGGCTGAGCAGAACAACGGCGTCCAGCCGACCGAGGCGGCCCAGGAACGGATCCCGACGGTGATCGCGGACGATCTGCACATCGTCTACCGGGTCTACGGCACGGGTGCGGGCAAGGGCGGCGCCACCGCGGCCCTGAACCGCATCGTGCGCCGCAAGCCCTCCTCGGGGGTGCGTGAGGTGCACGCGGTCAAGGGCGTCTCCTTCACCGCCTACCGGGGCGAGTCGATCGGGCTGATCGGTTCCAACGGCTCGGGCAAGTCGACGCTGCTCAAGGCGGTCGCCGGCCTGCTGCCCGCGGAGCGTGGCAAGGTCTACACGCACGGGCAGCCCTCGCTGCTGGGTGTCAACGCGGCCCTGATGAACGATCTGACCGGCGAGAAGAACGTCGTCCTCGGCGGTCTGGCGATGGGCATGAGCCGTGAGCAGGTCCGTGAGCGCTACGAGGGCATCGTCGACTTCTCCGGCATCAACGAGAAGGGCGACTTCATCTCGCTGCCGATGCGCACCTATTCCTCCGGTATGGCGGCCCGGCTGCGGTTCTCCATCGCCGCGGCCAAGGACCACGATGTGCTGATGATCGACGAGGCGCTGGCCACCGGTGACCGCAGCTTCCAGAAGCGCTCCGAGGCCCGCATCCGCGAACTGCGCAAGGAAGCCGGCACGGTCTTCCTGGTCAGCCACAACAACAAGTCCATCCGCGACACCTGCGACCGCGTCCTGTGGCTGGAGCGCGGCGAGCTGCTGATGGACGGCCCGACGGACGAAGTCATCAAGGCGTACGAAAAGGAGACGGGCAAGTAGTCCGCTCCGCACTCGAAGGCCTCCGCGAGTCCGCCTCGCGGAGGCCTTCGAGTGTGAAGAACAGGTCAACTCCGGCGGGTCCGGGAACAGTTCGGACTTAAGGGACGTTGACCGGATCGATGTCTCACGCTTCGGGACCCGCTCGGACGTGGGTGAGATGTACGACGTAAGCTGTACGGGTACCGAACAGCACAAGTGGTATATGTCGGGCAATGCTCACCCGGGCGGGCGATGCGGGCTCGATCGGGCGCGTCGCCTGCTGCGGCGTGTCCGAAATAGGATGTTTTAGCTTGGCGGTGTAGAACGGGAGACGTGACGGCAATGGCTACTGGTTCGCTCCGGCACCGAAATGCGCCGGGCAGCCCCCGGTGAGCCGAGACAACGAGCAGGCGCGTCGCGCCTTCCTCCGGAGGGGGGCGGCGGATGACGGGCGGGAGCAGACGCGCACCGTGCTCGATCAGGCCGCACACGAGAATTTCCCGGTCGCGCCGTTCTTCCTGCCCCGCGCCTGGCGGACCGATCTGATGGCCGTCTACGGCTTCGCCCGGCTCGTCGACGACATCGGTGACGGCGATCTCGCACCCGGCGGCGGCGATGCCGTACTCCTCGGGCTGGACCGCGCGCAAGGTGGGGACCGGCCGGCATTGCTGGACGCACTGGAGGCGGACCTCCACCGCGTCTTCAGCGACCGGGCCCCCGGCCCCCGGCATCCGCTGCTGCGCCGGCTCGGCCCGACCGTCCGCCGCTGCGCGCTGACCCCCGAGCCGTTCCTCGCGCTGATCGAGGCCAACCGGCAGGACCAGCGGGTGAGCCGCTACGGCACCTACGACGACCTGGTCGCCTACTGCGAGCTGTCCGCCAACCCCGTCGGCCGGCTCGTCCTCGGCATCACCGGCACCGCGAGCCCCGAGCGCATCCGTCGCTCGGACGCGGTCTGCACCGCCCTGCAGATCGTCGAACACGTCCAGGACGTGGCCGAGGACCTCGGGCGCGACCGTGTCTACCTCCCCGCCGAGGACATGAAACGCTTTGGTGTCACCGAGGCCGATCTGGCCGCGCCGAGCGGGGGCGTATCGGTGCGCGCATTGATCGCGTACGAAGCGGAACGCGCCCGTGAGCTGCTGAATGAAGGCACCCCGCTGGTGGGTAGCGTCCACGGCAGACTCAAGCTGCTGCTGGCCGGATTCGTGGCCGGCGGACGCGCTGCACTCCAGGCGGTCGCGGCCGCCGATCACGACGTACTCCCTGGACCGCCCAAGCCGACCAAGCTCAGCCTGCTGCGCGAGGTAAGGGCGACATTGCGAAGAGAGGGGTGAGTCGGACCGTGGAGGCATCTGCACACGCGTCCGCGCCGGTGCTCGCTGCGTATCGCTACTGCGAGGCCATCACCGGGCAGCAGGCACGCAACTTCGCCTATGGCATCCGGCTGCTGCCGACCGACAAGCGGCAGGCCATGTCGGCGCTCTACGCCTTCTCCCGCCGGATCGACGACATCGGCGACGGCACCCTGGAGCCCGCCGCCAAGCAGGGGCGCCTGGAGGACACCCGGGCGCTGCTGGCCCGCATCAAGGACGGCCGGATCGCCGACGACGACACCGATCCGGTCGCCGTCGCGCTGTCCGACGCCGCCCGCCGCTTCCCGCTGCCGCTGGACGGTCTCGACGAGCTGATCGACGGCGTGCTGATGGATGTGCGCGGCGAGACCTACGAGACCTGGGACGAGCTGAAGGTCTACTGCCGCTGCGTCGCCGGTGCCATCGGCCGCCTCTCGCTGGGCGTGTTCGGCACGGTCCCGGGCGCGCACGACGCCGAGCGCGCGTCCGAGTACGCCGATACCCTCGGCCTCGCGCTCCAACTGACCAACATCCTCAGGGATGTTCGCGAGGACGCCGGCAACGGGCGCACCTATCTGCCCGCCGAGGACCTCGCCAAGTTCGGCTGTGCGGCCGGCTTCGAGCGTCCCGTACCGCCGCCCGGCTCGGACTTCAGCGGTCTGGTGCACTTCGAGGTGAAGCGGGCCCGCGCGCTGTTCGCCGAGGGCTTCCGGCTGCTGCCGATGCTCGACCGGCGCAGCGGCGCCTGTGTGGCCGCGATGGCCGGCATCTACCACCGCCTGCTGACGCGGATCGCCGCCGACCCCGAGGCGGTGCTGCGCGGGCGGGTCTCCCTGCCCGGCCGGGAGAAGGCCTTTGTCGCGGTACGCGGACTGTCCGGGCTCGACGCGCGGGCGATCGGCCGCCGGCAGGCCGTCCGGAGGCGCGGATGATGTGCCGGGCGGCGAACGACGGCGGTGACCCCGCGTCAGCGCGGCGGGCAACCCTCCCCCGGGTTGCTGCGTCTGTGACAGGAGTACGGGGGGAGAACACATGACATCGGGAGCCACGCGGCTCGACCGGCACCGTGACCTGCCGCCCGGCCGTCCCGAAGAAGGGGCGGCTGCGGTGGTCATCGGGGGCGGTCTCGCGGGCACGACCGCGGCGCTCGCACTGGCCGACGCGGGGCTGCGGGTCACCCTGATCGAGGGCCGGCCCCGCCTCGGCGGACTGGTCTTCTCCTTCCGCCGCGACTCCACCGCCGGCGAACTGACCGTCGACAACGGCCAGCATGTCTTTCTGCGCTGCTGCACCGCCTACAGCCGACTGCTGGAGCGGATCGGCGCCGCACATCTGGTGCCCCTCCAGGAGCGGATGGACGTACCGGTTCTGGACGCCGACCGGATGCGGCTCGGCCGGCTGCGCCGCACCGCGCTGCCCGTTCCGCTGCACCTCGCCCGAAGTCTCGCCGGCTACCCGCATCTCTCCCCCGTCGAGCGGGCCGGGGTGGTGCGGGCCACCCTCGCGCTCAAGGGCCTCGACCCGGCCGACCCCGCGCTGGACGGTCTGGACTTCGGCAGCTGGCTGCGCCGGTACGGGCAGTCGGCCCGCGCGATCGAGGCGCTGTGGGACCTGGTCGGCATCGCCACCCTCAACGCCCGTGCCGGTGACGCCTCGATGGGCCTGGCCGCCAAGGTCTTCAAGACCGGGCTGCTGTCCGCCCCCGGCGCCGCCGACATCGGCTGGTCCCGCGTCCCGCTCGGCGACGTCCACGACACCCTCGCCCGCACGGCCCTGGAGAAGGCCGGCGTGCGCATCGCCCTGCGCACCCGCGCCGGGGCGGTGGTGCGCCGGGACGACGGCTGGCAGGTGTCGGTGGAGCACGGCCCGCACGGCACCGAGCAGCTCACCGCGGACACCGTCGTCCTCGCCGTACCGCAGCGCGAGGCGCACGGCCTGCTGCCCGACGGGGCGCTGGACGGCAAGGACCGGCTGCTGGACATCGGCACCGCCCCGATCCTCAACCTCCATGTCGTCTACGACCGCAAGGTGCTGCGCCGCCCGTTCTTCGCCGCGGTCGGCTCGCCGGTCCAGTGGGTCTTCGACCGCACCGACGCCTCGGGACTGACGCGGATCGCCGGGAACGAGCGCTGCCAGTATCTGGCGGTCTCGCAGTCGGCCGCGCAGGAGGAGATCGACCAGCCGGTCGCCAAGCTCCGCGCCCGCTATCTGCCCGAGCTGGAGCGGCTGCTGCCCGCCGCCCGGGGCGCCAGGATCCGCGACTTCTTCGTCACCCGCGAGCGCACCGCGACGTTTGCGCCCGCCCCGGGCGTCGGCAGGCTCCGCCCCGCCGCCCGCACTCAAGCTCCCGGCCTGTTCCTGGCCGGTGCGTGGACCGCCACCGGGTGGCCCGCGACCATGGAAAGCGCTGTTCGCAGCGGCACTGCCGCCGCTCGCGAGGCACTCAACGAACTCGGCTTCCCCCAGGGCCAGTTGCCTCAGGAGGCGGCATGACTACGAGTACGAGCGCTCGCACGAGCACGAGCGTCGGAAACAGAGGAGAAACCGTGAATCCGGCTTCCCCAGCTATCGACACCGAGAGCGTCACCGCGCTGCTGGAGCGTGGGCGGACACTCGCCACCCCCGTGCTGCGTGCCGCCGTGGACCGGCTCGCTCCTCCCATGGACACCGTCGCCGCGTACCACTTCGGCTGGATCGACGCCGAGGGCCACCCCACCGCGGGTGACAGCGGCAAGGCGGTCCGGCCCGCGCTCGCCCTGCTGTCGGCCGAGGCCGCCGGTGCGGCCCCCGAGGTCGGTATCCCCGGCGCGGTCGCCGTCGAGCTGGTGCACAACTTCTCGCTGCTGCACGACGACCTCATGGACGGCGATGAGCAGCGCAGGCACCGCGACACCGTCTGGAAGGTGCACGGCCCCGCGCAGGCCATCCTCGTCGGCGACGCGCTGTTCGCCCTCGCCAACGAAATACTGCTGGAGCTCGGCACGGTCGACGCCGGCCGCGCCACCCGCCGGCTCACCCTGGCCACCCGCAAGCTGATCGACGGCCAGGCGCAGGACATCTCCTACGAGCACCGCGAGCGGGTCACCGTCGAGGAGTGCCTGGAGATGGAGGGCAACAAGACCGGCGCGCTGCTGGCCTGCGCCGTCTCCATCGGCGCGGTCCTGGGCGGGGCCGACGACCGCACTGCGGACACCCTGGAGAAGTACGGCTACCACCTGGGCCTTGCCTTCCAGGCCGTCGACGACCTGCTCGGCATCTGGGGCGACCCGGAGGCCACCGGCAAGAAGACCTGGAGCGATCTGCGTCAGCGCAAGAAGTCGCTGCCGGTGGTCGCCGCGCTGGCGGCCGGTGGCCCGGCCTCCGAGCGTCTCGCTGAGATCCTGGCGGCCGACGCGAAGAAGAGCGAGACCGAGATTGCCGACTTCACCGAGGAAGAGTTCGCCTCCCGCGCGGCCCTCATCGAGGAGGCCGGGGGCCGCGAGTGGACCTCCCAGGAGGCCCGCCGTCAGCACGCCACCGCCATCGCCGCACTGGACGAGATCGCCATGCCGGAGCAGGTCCGCGCCCAGCTCGTCGCGCTCGCGGACTTCGTCGTCGTCCGGCAGAGGTGACTCGCGGACCTCGTCGTCGTACGACAGAGATGAGCAGTATCGAAACCGAATAGTTCGCAGTCGCCGGCCGGCGCCAGCCGGGCGCCGGCCGACGGAATCCCTGAGCACGCTTTTCACAGTTCACTGCAGAAGGGGAAGCCATGACAGCGACGACCGACGGAAGCACCGGGGCACTGCCGCCCCGGGCCCCCTCGGCCAGCGATGCCACCGCTGAGAACACCGCACCACCCGCGTCCACACGGACCGCCGTACGGCATGACACGGCGGACGCCGCCCGGCGCGCGACCGCACGCGCCACCGGCTATCTGCTGTCCGTCCAGGACCCCGCAGGATGGTGGAAGGGCGACCTCGAGACCAACGTCACGATGGACGCCGAAGACCTGCTGCTCCGTCAGTTCCTCGGTATCCAGGACCCCGAGCTCACCGAGGCCGCCGCCCGCCACATCCGCGGGGAGCAGGGCGCGGACGGCACCTGGGCCACCTTCTACGGCGGGCCCGGCGAACTCTCCGCCACCATCGAGGCCTATGTCGCCCTGCGGCTCGCCGGTGACGCCCCGGACGCCCCGCACATGGCCAAGGCCGCCGCCTGGGTCCGCGGGCAGGGCGGGGTCGCCGCGGCCCGGGTCTTCACCCGCATCTGGCTGGCGCTCTTCGGCTGGTGGAAGTGGGACGACCTGCCCGAACTGCCGCCGGAACTCCTCTACTTCCCCAAGTGGTTCCCGCTCAACATCTATGACTTCGGGTGCTGGGCGCGGCAGACCATCGTGCCGCTGACCATCGTCTCGGCCAAGCGCCCGGTGCGCCCGGCGCCGTTCGCCCTCGACGAGCTGCACACCGATCCGCGTCACCCCAACCCGCCCCGGCCGCTCGCCCCCGCCACCAGCTGGGATGGGGTGTTCCAGCGCCTCGACAAGGCGCTGCACCTCTACCGCAAGGTCGCCCTCCGTAAGCTGCGCGCCGCCGCGATGCGCTCCGCCGCCCGCTGGATCATCGAGCGGCAGGAGAACGACGGCTGCTGGGGCGGTATCCAGCCCCCCGCGGTCTACTCCATCATCGCCCTGCACCTCTGCGGCTACGACCTCGACCACCCCGTGCTGCGGACCGGTCTGGCCTCCCTCGACCGGTTCGCCGTATGGCGCGAGGACGGCGCACGGATGATCGAGGCCTGCCAGTCCCCGGTCTGGGACACCTGTCTGGCGACCATCGCGCTGGCCGACGCCGGACTGCCTGCCGACCACCCGCAGCTGGTCAAGGCGGCTGAGTGGATGCTCGCCGAGCAGATCGACCGGCCCGGCGACTGGAGCGTGAAAAGGCCCCAACTCCCGTCCGGGGGATGGGGTTTCGAGTTCGAGAACGACAACTACCCGGACATCGACGACACCGCGGAGGTGGTGCTCGCGCTGCGCCGCGTCCAGCACCCCGATCCGCTGCGGGTCGACGCCGCGGTGCGCCGCGCGGTGCGCTGGAACCTCGGTATGCAGTCCAAGAACGGGGCCTGGGGCGCCTTCGACGTCGACAACACCAGCCCGTTCCCCAACCGGCTGCCGTTCTGCGATTTCGGGGAGGTCATCGACCCGCCGTCGGCCGATGTCACCGCCCATGTCGTCGAGATGCTCGCCGACGTCGGCCGCACCCATGATCCGCGCACCCGCCGCGGTATCGCCTGGCTGCTGGCCGAACAGGAGTCCAGTGGCGCCTGGTTCGGCCGCTGGGGCACCAACTACCTCTACGGCACCGGCTCGGTGCTCCCCGCGCTCGCCGCGGCCGGTGTCCCCGGCTCGCACCCCGCGGTCCGCCGGGCCGTGCGCTGGCTGGAGCGGGTGCAGAACGACGACGGCGGCTGGGGCGAGGACCAGCGGTCCTACCAGGACAAGGAGCGGTGGGCGGGGCGCGGCGCCTCGACCGCCTCGCAGACCGCCTGGGCGCTGATGGCGCTGCTCGCGGCCGGGGAGCGGGACAGCGAGGCGGTACGGCGCGGGGTGCGCTGGCTGACCGCGACCCAGCGCGAGGACGGTTCCTGGGACGAGCCGTACTTCACCGGCACCGGCTTCCCCTGGGACTTCTCCATCAACTACCACCTGTACCGCCAGGTCTTCCCGCTGACGGCCCTGGGCCGCTACGTCAACGGGGGACCGGTCGGCGCCCCGGTGGGGGCCTGATGCCGAGACGGGCCCCGACGGACGCGGAACCACCGCTGCTGATCGCCTGTGCGCTCGGCATCGAGCGGTTCGCGCTGCGCGGCGGGGGCCGCGGGGGAGCGGCGGGCGGAGGAGCCGGCCCGCGGGTGGTCACGCTCCGCACCGGCATGGGCCCCCAGGCGGCCGAACGCGCCCTGACCGAAGCACTGAGTGAGGGGTCGGTCACCGAACGTTCCCCTGTTGTCGCCAGCGGTTTCTGCGCCGGCCTCGCCCCCGGGATGCGCCCCGGGGACGTGGTCGTCGCCGAGGCCACCCGCGGCCACCAGGCCGCCGCGCCGGAGACGCCCTGCCGTGACAACGGCCCGCTGCTCCGGGCCCTGCGAGAGCGCGGTCTGACCGTGCACAGCGGACTGCTGTGCGGCTCCGACCATGTCGTACGCGGTACGGAGCGGGCCGAGCTGCATGCTGCGGGCGCGGTCGCGGTGGACATGGAGTCCGCCGCCACCCTCCGTGCCGCCCAGCGCGCCGGCCGCCGTCCGGTTGCGGCCGTCCGGGTGGTCGTGGACGCTCCAGAACATGAACTCGTACGCATCGGCACCGTCCGCGGTGGAATATCGGCCTTCCGGGTGCTGCGCTCCGTACTTCCCGTTTTCCATGAATGGCACCGTTCTTTGCTGCTCCCCTGGAGGTGAGCCAGATGGCCATGCCGCTCCGTCAGTCCATCCGGGTCGGTACCTATCTTTTTGAACAGAAGGTGATCCGGCGGCGGGAGAAGTTCCCGCTCATCGTCGAGCTGGAACCACTCTTCGCCTGCAATCTGAAATGCGAGGGCTGCGGGAAGATCCAGCACCCGGCGGGCGTGCTCAAGCAGCGCATGCCGGTGGCGCAGGCGGTCGGGGCGGTGCTGGAGTCGGGCGCTCCGATGGTGTCCATCGCCGGCGGCGAGCCCTTGATGCACCCGCAGATCGACGAGATCGTGCGGCAGTTGGTGGCGAAGCGGAAGTATGTCTTCCTGTGCACCAACGCGATGTTGTTGCGCAAGAAGCTGGAGAAGTTCACCCCCTCGCCGTATTTCGCGTTCGCGGTGCACATCGACGGCATGCGGGAACGCCACGATGAATCCGTCGCCAAGGAAGGCGTTTTCGACGAGGCGGTAGCGGCGATCAAGGAAGCCCAGCGGTGCGGCTTCCGGGTCACCACCAACTCCACCTTCTTCAACACCGACACCCCGCAGACCATCATCGAGGTCCTCAATTTCCTCAATGACGATCTGAAGGTCGACGAAATGATGCTGTCGCCCGCCTACGCCTACGAGAAGGCCCCCGACCAGGAGCACTTCCTCGGCGTCGAACAGACCCGGGAACTGTTCAAGAAGGCCTTCGCCGGCGGCAACCGGCGCCGCTGGCGGCTCAACCACAGTCCGCTCTTCCTGGACTTCCTGGAGGGCAAGGCGGACTTCCCGTGCACGGCCTGGGCGATCCCCAACTACTCGCTGTTCGGCTGGCAGCGCCCCTGCTACCTCATGAGCGACGGGTACGTCCCGACGTACCGGGAGCTCATCGACGAGACCGACTGGGACAAGTACGGCCGCGGCAAGGACCCGCGCTGCGCCAACTGCATGGCGCACTGCGGCTACGAGCCGACCGCCGTCCTCGCCACCATGGGCTCGCTGAAGGAGTCCCTCAGGGCGGCCAGGGACACCGTCGCGGGAAACCGCGGATGACCCGTTGAGCAAGGGGAGCCCGTCGTCAGGGCTCCCCGGCCGTCGGCCCGGTCCGGCCCATGCGCCGTACGGCGTGTGAGCCGGACCGGACCGGGCACCGTCCGCTGAATCAGGAGAGGGGGACCGGACATGAGGTTTCTGACGCACGCCGAGCGTGGTGAGCCGGCCGGTCCCGGCCTCACCCCGGCCGAGACCGCCGCCCGGATCAGCGGTGTGCCGGCCCGTAAGGAGAGGCAGTCGTGACCGGATTCGACCTGACCGAGCTGCTCGCCGAACGCGGTGGCGAGCGCTACGCGCTGCACAGCCGCCACCTCAACCACCAACTGCCGCGGATGCTGCACACCATCGGCTTCGACAAGGTCTACGAGCGGGCCGAGGGCGCGTACTTCTGGGACGACGACGGCCAGGACTACCTGGACATGCTCGCCGGGTTCGGGGTGATGGGCCTCGGCCGGCACCACCCCGTCGTCCGGCAGGCGCTGCACGACGTCCTGGACGCCGGACTGGCCGATCTCACCCGCTTCGACTGCCAGCCGCTGCCCGGCCTGCTCGCCGAGAAGCTGCTGACCCACGCGCCCCATCTCGACCGGGTCTTCTTCGGCAACAGCGGCACCGAAGCCGTCGAGACCGCCCTGAAGTTCGCCCGCTACGCCACCGGCCGCCCCCGCATCCTCTACTGCACCCATGCCTTCCACGGCCTGACCACCGGCTCGCTCTCCGTCAACGGTGAGGACGGCTTCCGGGACGGCTTCGCCCCGCTGCTGCCGGACACCGCCATCGAGCTGGGTGATCTGGCCGCGCTGGAACGGGAGTTGAAGCGCGGGGATGTGGCCGGATTCGTGGTCGAGCCCATCCAGGGCAAGGGCGTACACCCGACCCCGCCCGGTTTTCTGCGCGCCGCTCAGGAACTGCTGCACCGGCACAAGGCCCTGCTGATCGCCGATGAGGTGCAGACCGGCCTGGGCCGCACCGGCGACTTCTTCGCCTATCAGCACGAGGACGGTGTCGAGCCGGATCTGGTGTGTGTGGCCAAGGTACTGTCCGGCGGATATGTGCCGGTCGGGGCGACCCTCGGCAAGGACTGGATCTTCAAGAAGGTCTACTCGTCCATGGACCGGGTGCTGGTGCACTCCGCCAGCTTCGGTGCCAACGCGCAGGCGATGGCCGCCGGTCTGGCGGTGCTCTCGGTGCTGGAGGACGAGCAGCTCGTGGCCGGTGCCCGGCGCACCGGCGAGCTGCTGCGCTCCCGGCTGGCGGAGCTGATTCCCCGGTACGAGCTGCTGCACGACGTACGGGGCCGCGGTCTGATGATCGGCATCGAGTTCGGCCGCCCCAAGTCCCTCGGCCTGCGGAGCCGCTGGACGATGCTGCAGACGGCCCGCAAGGGGCTGTTCGCGCAGATGGTCGTGGTGCCGCTGCTGCAGCGGCACCGCATCCTGACCCAGGTCTCCGGTGACCATCTGGAGGTCATTAAGCTGATTCCGCCGCTGATCATCGGCGAGCGGGAAGTGGACCGTTTCGTCGAGGCGTTCACGGCTGTCATGGACGACGCCCATGGGGGCGGCGGCCTGATGTGGGACTTCGGGCGGACGCTGGTCAAGCAGGCGGTCGCCAACCGCTGACCGACGACACGGGGGGATTGCCATGGTGGCTGCGGCGACGGCACGGGCCGTCAACGATATGACGGCCCGCTGGGCGCGCGAGACGGTGGGGGAGCGGAACAGCGTGCTGACCGCGGCCGGTGTCTGGCCGTTGCTGGCCCTGCTCGCCGGCCCGGCCGCCGGCCCGGCCCGCCAGGAGCTGGCCGAAGCGCTCGGCACCGACGCGCGGCACGCCGTACGCGAAGGCCGTGAGCTGCTCGCCGCGCTGGCGGCGGCGGACGGCGTCGATGCCGCGGTGGGGCTGTGGGCCCGCCGCACGCTGACCCTGCACCCCGAGTGGCTGGGCAGCCTGCCGCCCGCCGCGCACGGCGAGCTCACCGCCGACCCCGCCGCGGACCAGGAAGCGATGGACTCCTGGGCACGCCGGCACACCGACGGGCTGATCGAGCAGATGCCGGTGCAGGTGACTCCCGACCTGCTGCTCGTTCTGGCGAGCGCGCTGCTGGTGCGCACGACCTGGGTGGAACCGTTCCAGGCGTTCCCCGGCGGGGCCTTCGAAGGGCCCTGGGCGGGGCGGGAGTTGATGGCGCTGAGCCGCTCCGGGCCGGACGTGGACGGGGTGGCGGTGCACGGCACACCGGCCGGGCCGCTGACCGCGGTACGGGTCGAGGGCGACAACGGACTGGACGTCCATCTGCTGCTCGGCGGGCCGGAGGTGCCGGGCGGCGAGGTGCTGCGGCACGGTGTCGCCGCGCTGGACGGCGCCTATCGGGCCGTGTCCGGCGCGGCGCTGTCCGAGGGCGCTGACGGGCCGGGGCTGACGGTGACGACGGTACCGAGCTACGACGGCGTCCCGTGCTTCAACCTCACTGCCACGCAGTTCACCGTCGACGCCGATCACGATCTGCTGAAGCATGCGGCCCTCTTCGGGCTCGCCACCGCGACCGACACCTCCCGCGGACACTTTCCCGGCATCAGCGACCAGCCGCTCGCGGTGTCGGCCGCCCGGCAGACGGCGACCGCGACCTTCGGTCCCCTGGGTTTCCGGGCGGCCGCGGTCACGGTCATGCCGGTCGCCGCGGGCTCCGTGCCACCGCCCCCGCCGTACCGGGCCCAGCAGATCTCGGCCCGCTTCGACCGCCCCTTCGGCTTCCTCGCGGTGCACCGGGCGTCGGGGCTGGTGCTGGTCGCGGGGTGGGTGGCCACGCCGTGAGCGGAGCTGCCGTCGTCAGTCCGTCAGCAGCTGGTCACGCAGCCGTTCGCGGGTGGCGGGCGTCAGCTGCAGACCGTCGGTGAGGTACTTCTCCGTCGAGCCCCAGGTCTGGTGGATCGCGTCGTAGGCGGCCGTGAGGTAGTCGGTGTGTGCCCCGAACAGCGGTGAGAGCAGCTCCATGACCTCCTGCGACATCCCGACCGCGGAGTTGTCAGAGCGGCGGATCTTGTAGCGGCGGTGGGGATCGTTGGACTTGAGGTAGTCCGCCTCGATGGCGTCCCGTTCCACCCCGACCGCGAGCAGGGTCACGGCGACGGACAGGCCCGCCCGGTCCTTGCCGGCCGCACAGTGCATCAGCGCCGGGAGGCTGTCCTCGGCGAGCGCATGCAGCACCCTGCTGTGGTCTTCGGTGCGGGTGGTGATGATGTGGCGGTACGTCGCGGCCATACGGGCCGCGGCCTTGCCGTCGCCGAGTGCGGAGCGCAGCTCGTCCAGCTCACCGTCGCGCACCATCGCCCAGAATTCCGCGCCGTCGGCCGGGTCGGTGAGCGGGATGTTCACATTGCGCACGCCGGGCAGCGTGACATCGGGGCCTTCCATCTTGATGTCCGAGGCATTGCGGAAATCGAAGATGGTGTGCAGCCCGAGGCCGGCCAGAAAGGCGGAGTCGGCCTCGGTCGCATGGGCGAGGTGACCGCTGCGGAACAGCCTGCCCTCCCGTACGCGACGCCCGTCCACGGTCGGCAGACCGCCCACATCGCGGAAGTTGCGGACCTCCGTGAGCTCGGGCTGGGCCTGTGGGACCTGCGGCGTCTGCTGCGTCACGGGCGCGCTCCTCGGGTTCGGCCGCCGACGCTGCTCGTCGGCGAGGCGGGGCACCACCGACGATACGACATTGATGCAATAGACAATCAGGTCGCAATGGTGGTGTCACGACGCGCGCCGAAGTGCCGGGGAGCAGGGTGCGGTCGAACATTATTCCGACTTGAGCAGAATTTGACCTGGTGGCATTAATCACCCCTCGTCAACCCCTGGTTACGGTGGCGTAAGTCACTTCTTGAGGTGAAGTATGTCCTGACGTGGCAGACGATTCGAAGTACTTCAGCAACGGCGCCCTGGGCGCCATCGGGTCGTACGCAGCCGTCGGGGACAGCTTCACAGAGGGGGTCGGGGATCCCGGCCCTGACGGGGCGTACATCGGTTGGGCGGACCGGCTCGCGGTTCTGCTCTCGGACCAACAGGCCGAGGGGGACTTCCGCTATGCGAATCTCGCGGTCCGGGGCCGGCTCCTGGACAAGATCGTGGAGGAGCAGGTGCCCCGGGCGAAAGCCCTCGCTCCTGCGCTGGTGACGTTCTGTGCCGGCGGCAATGACATCCTGCGGCCGGGCTCGGACCCGGACGCGGTCGCCGAGCGTTATGAGGCGGCGGTCGCCGATCTGCGGGAGGTGGTCGGCACGGTCCTGCTGTGCACCGGCTTCGACACCCGCGGCGTCCCCGTCCTCAAGCATCTGCGCGGCAAGATCGCGACGTACACGGCGCATGTCCGGGCCATCGCGGACCGGCACGACTGCCCGGTCCTGGATCTGTGGTCGCTCAAGTCGGTGCAGGACCGGCGGGCGTGGAGCGACGACCGGCTGCATCTGTCCGCCGACGGGCACACCCGGGTGGCGCTGCGCGCGGCGCAGGTGCTCGGGCTGCGGGTGCCGGCCGATCCGGACCAGCCCTGGCCCCCGGAGGCGGAGCGTTCGGCCGCCGAGGCGCGGCGGGACAACATCCACTGGGCGCGGGAGCACCTCGTCCCGTGGATCGGACGCCGGCTGCGCGGGGAGTCCTCCGGCGACCATGTCGAGCCCAAGCGGCCCGACCTGCTGCCGCTGTAGGGCGGCCGCGGGCCGGGCAGGGTCCATGGCATGACGGAGGCCCCGTTTCCGCGGATGCGGAGCGGGGCCTCAGCGTGCGAGGGAGGAGTACGGCAGGTCCGCCCAGACCACCCGGCCATGACCGCTGTCGGCGGGCCGTGATCCCCAGCTTTCGGACAGTGCGCCGACGAGGAACAGCCCTCGTCCGCACTCCTGGTCCACGCTGCCGGGCTGGATGTGCGGCGCCGAGTCCTCCGGGCCGCCCTGGTCCGTGATCTCTATGCGTATGTGCGCGCCGAAGAGGGCGAGCTCGCAGCCGACCTTCTCGCTGTCGGTGTGCCGTACCGCGTTGGTGAACAGCTCGGAAACCACCAACTCCACGTCGTCGCGGACTTGTTGATCCGCGCCCCACTCGCACAGCAGCGCACTGACGCGTCTGCGCGCCTCGGGTACGGACGTGCGTCGCGCCGGCAAGTGGAACGCGTCCTGCGGGTACTGGGCGACAAAGCCGCCACAGCGCCCTAACGAGGGAGCGTTGTTGGAGGAAGCCACGCCGTAACTATGTGCGATGTTGGTCACCGATGGCAAGGATCAGTCTGTAATTTGCAGAATCGTAAGTGCAGTCTGTTCCTTAATGTTGACGGCATGACACACTGCTGACAATTGAAGTCAGTTGGAGGCGATCGGACGTGGCGGACCCACGGTCGGCAGGTGCACCGACCGTCCTGCGGGTGGTGCTCGGCAAGCGACTGCAGGACCTGCGCGAGAAAGCGGGCCTCTCCTTCGAGCAGGCCGCGGCGGCCCTCGATGTGACCCACGCCACGATACGGCGCATGGAAAAGGCCGAGGTCGGACTCAAGCTCCCCTACGTCGAGAAACTGCTGGCGACCTATGGCGTCACCGACGAGGACGAGATCGAGGGCTTCGTCTCCCTCGCCCGCGAGGCCAACAAGCCCGGTTGGTGGCACCGGTTCCGCGATGTGCTGCCCGAGTGGTTCAGCGCCTTCGTCAGCCTGGAGAGCGAAGCCAATCTCATCCGGGCCTACCAACCGCACTATGTCCCCGGGCTGTTGCAGACCGAGGACTATGCCGCCGCCGTCCTCAAGGCCGGGATGCCGCACGCCTCCACGATGGATATCGACCGCATCGTCGCGCTGCGCATGGAGCGGCAGTCCCTGCTGACCCGTGACCACGCACCGATGCTGTGGGTGGTCATGGACGAAACCGTGCTGCGGCGCCCGATCGGCGGGCCGAAGGTGATGCGCGACCAGGTCACCCGGCTGATGGAGGCCACCGCGCTGCCGAACGTCCGGCTGCAGATCATGCCCTTCGCCGCGGGCCCGCACCCCGCCATGTACGGCCCTTTCCACCTCTTCCGCTTCCCGATCCCGGAACTCCCGGACATCGCTTACGCGGAGAGCCTCGTCGGAGCCGTGTACTTCGACCAGCGCAACGACGTCTCGCAGTTCCTGGAGGCCCTGGACCGGATGTGTGCACAGGCCGCGCCGGCACACACCACCAAGGCCATTCTGGGTGGCTTTCGCAAGGAGATCTGAACCATGGATCGCATACGCATCTACAACGGCATGCCCGCCAAAGAACTGGGAACTGAGGGCTGGCACAAGCCGTGGAGCGGCGGAAACGGCGGCGAGTGCGTCGAGGCCATGCGGCTGGGGGACGGCCGGATAGCGCTACGGCAGTCGACCGACCCGGACGGCCCGGCCCTGATCTACACCCACGGCGAAATGGTGAGCTTCATCGAGGGAGCGAAGGCCGGCCACGCCGACTTCCTGCTCGCGGCGGCGCCGGGCCGGTGCACCGAACGGAGGACGGCATGAGCGAGCAGGAAGTTTCCCAGGGGGTGCCGGACGGCGAGGTCCCGGAGATCGGACCGTATGTCCAGGGGCCGGAGCACTCGGGCTTTTCCGCCGAGGAGATCGACACCAGCCGGCCGCACCCCGCCCGGATGTACGACTACTACCTCGGCGGCTGGGACAACTACGAGGTCGACCGGGTGGCCGCGGAACGCGTCATCGAGGTCCACCCCCAGGTACGGCTGAGCGCCCGCGCCAACCGCGCCTTCCTGCGGCGGGCGGTGCGCGATCTGGTCGCCGGCGGCATCCGCCAGATCATCGACATCGGCACCGGCATCCCCACCTCGCCCAACACGCACGAGATGGCCCGGGAGACCGCTCCCGACACCCGCGTGGTGTACGTCGACAACGACCCGATCGTCGCCACCCATGCCGGGGCCCGGCTGACCAACACCGAACGCACCGGATTCGTGCTCGGTGATGCCCGCGACCCCAAGGCGCTGCTGGACCATCCCACCGTCCGGGAGCTGATCGACTTCGACCGGCCGGTGGCGCTGCTGCTGGTGGCCGTACTGCACTTCATCCGGGATGACGAGGATCCCGCCGCGCTCATCGCCACCCTCGCCGATGCGCTCCCCGCGGGCAGCCACCTCGTCCTGACACATGCGACCGGTGAGCCCTATGAGGCCTACGAGGGGGGCCGCACGGATGAGCGGGCGCGCGACGGCGTGGTGAACGTCTACAAGAGCGCCACCGCCACCCTCAATCTGCGGTCGAAGGCCGAGATCGAGCCGCTGTTCGGCCCGTTCGCCCTGCTGGAGCCGGGCGTTGTACGGGTGCCGCTGTGGCGGCCGGACGGCCGGGTGCCCGGTGCTGAGGAGCTCAACAACACCATTTTCTACGGGGGAGTGGGCCGCAAGAACTGACCGGCCGGGGCTTCCCGGCCGGTCCGCGTTCCGTAGGCCGGGCTACGCGCCCGTACGGGACACCTGAGCGTCCGGCGGGCCCGGGAGCCGGTGCCCCTCACCGGCCGACGGCGTGGTGAGGGGGGCCGGCGCCGGCGCGCCGAGGGCCGCGCGCAGCTCCTGCGGCCCGACGAGCGCGGTGTGGGTGCCCCGCGAGGTACAGGCGTACGCCCCCGCGACGGCGCCCAGGCGCGCACACTCCTCCAGGTCCCGGCCCGCCAGCCGGCCGTAGAGGAATCCGCTGGTGAAGGCGTCGCCCGCGCCATTGCTGTCCACGACGGGGCCGGGCGGGACCACGGCCGGTACCAGGCGCGGGGTGCGGTCGTCGGCGCTGAGGAGGTAGGCGCCGCCCGCCCCGGCCGTGGCGATCACCGCTTCGGCGCGTCCCTCGCGCAGGATCTCCCGCATCACCGACCCGATCCGTTCCCCCGCCCCGGCCGTGCTGAGGAACACCAGGTCGGAGCGGAGTGCGAACTCGCGGTGATGGTCCGTCAGCCCGTCCCAGTCCTGCAGATCCGTGGAGACGGGGAGGCCCAGCGCTTCGATGTCGTCGTACAGGAAACGGGCGAAGTGCATGATCGACAGATGGACGTGGCGGGTGCGGCGCAGCGGGGGCAGATAGTGCTCGGGCGGCATCCGCAGATCGGCCGGGTCACGGGCGTCGTAGAACGACATCCGACGGCCGTCGGGGGCGACGAGGTTGACCGCACGCCGGGTGCCGTGTGGTGAGATCAGCGGCCGGAAGTCGACGCCGGTACCGGCCAGCCGCTCGCGGACCAGCGTGCCCGGATGATCGTCGCCGATGAAATCCACGAACCCGGTGGTGAGTCCGAGCGCCGCGCAGCCGAGCGCGACACCGGTGCCGGTGTGCCCCGCCCCTTCGTGCAGGGGTGGGACCGGGTAGGAATCGGCGAGCGGTACGGGCAGCGCGCCGACCGACACGAGAGTGTCCACGCCCGACCCGCCGACGACGAGGACGTCATAGGCGTCATACGGCTCAGAAACCTGCTGGAATGTCACAAGCGTCCCTGAATCCCTTGCTGATGAGGCGAATCCCTTGCTGGTGGGACCGTTGGCGGACGAGGTGCATCCGCTGCCGGGAGTCTAGACGCAGGCTCGTCCCATGACGGGATGTCAGGGATTCCGGTGACACGAGGGAGGAACGAACGCGGAAGAAGCCGGACCCGTGATCAGTGGCCGGGGGTGAGCGGGCGACGGCGGAGGCGGAGGACGGCGCGAACGGCCGAGGACACCCGCGGATCGGTTGGCGGAAAGGGCCGTTGACACGGCTGCCGAGTGCACTGAAGTCTGTGGCCGACGGTGATCAGTTTCCGCGGACGGCGCGCAGGTACCGGGCAGGGCGAGCCGTCCGGGGACAGAAACGAGTGGGCCGTACGGCGGTCGGACCACGCCGTCGGGGGAGCGAGGCAACGGTGACAGAGCACTCCAATGGCGGGCGCACCGCGATCGTGATCGGTGGCGGGCTCGCCGGGATGCTGGCCGTCACCGCGCTGATCGGGCAGGTCGATACGGTCACCGTGGTCGAGCGCGACCGATATCCGGAGGGGCATGCCTTCCGTAAGGGCGTCCCGCAGGCCCGCCATCTGCACATCCTCCTCAGCGGCGGCCGGCGCGCACTGGAGGAGCTGCTGCCCGGCACGGTCGCCGCGCTCGGCGAAGCGGGCGCCCGCAGCCTGTATCTGTCGCGCGATCTGCTCACCCGTACCCCTACCGGCTGGCAGCGCCGCTTCGACGAGCGCCGCCATCTCACCCTGAGCGTCACCCGGCCGGTGCTGGACTCGGTCGTACGGGAGCGGGTGCTGCAGGCGGCGGCCGGCTCGGCCACCCGGGTCGAGGTCCTCCAGGCGACCGAGGTCACCGGGCTGACCGGGGACGCCGGCCGGGTGACCGGGGTCCGGGTGCGGTCACGGGACGGTGCGCCGGGGGAGCGGACCGGGCGGGAGCTGCCGGCCGCGCTCGTCGTGGACGCCTCGGGCCGCGGCTCCCGCACCCCGCAGTGGTTCGCCGAGCTGGGCCGGTCCGCGCCGCAGGAGGAGACCGTGGACGCGGGGCTCGCCTACGCCACCCGGATGTACCGCCCCAAGGACCCGGCCACGGCGCCGGACGCGGGCGTCAATGTCCCGGGCTGGCCCGAGTGCCCGCGTGGCGCGGCGTATGTGCCCGTCGAGGACGGCAAGTGGCTGCTGACGCTGTCCGGTGTGCGCGGGCACCACCCGCCCACGGACGCGGCGGAGTTCACCGCCTTCAGCGCCACGGTCGGCGACCCGTACATCCATGAACTGCTCGCCCAGGCCGAGCCGTTGTCGCCGGTGCACGGCTTCCGCGACACCTACAACCGCCGCCGGCACTTTGAACGCCCCGGTGCCCTGCCCGGAGGATTCCTCGTCCTGGGGGACGCCGGGTGCACCTTCAACCCCGTGTACGGACAGGGCATGTCGGTCGCCGCCCTCGGCGCGCTGGCCGTGCGCAACACGCTCGCGGACGGCGGCGGTCTGCGCCCCGGCAGCACCGCCGAGGCGCAGCGGGCGGTGGCCCGCGCCGTGGAGCCCGCCTGGCTCGCCGCGGTCGGCGCGGACCGCCCGTACGCGAGCCCCGACGACGCCAGGGCGGGCGTCGGGGAGCGGCTGTCCACGTGGTACATCGACCGGCTGTTCGCCCGCGCCGCCATCGACCCCGTCGTCGGCGCGGCCTTCCGGGACGTCTTCTGCCTCACCGCGCCCCCCACCCGTCTCGTCGCCCCGCAGATCTTCCTGCGCACCGTGTTCCTGCCCCGCCGCCCCGGTCTGCCCAGCCCGCCCCTGGCCATCGAAGCGGTCTGACCCACGGCCGTGCCCGCAGCCGGGGTGCGGCCGCCCGGAGAACGGCGGCCCGCCGCCCCGCGACGCCCGTGCGGCCGACGACCGGCCCACCGGCTCCCGTCACCGCAATGGACGTGTCCCGGTGGCCGAGCCGGGAGACACCCCCGGAAGGGCCCGGGAAAGGTCACACCCCCGTCCGGAATGCGACGGCCGGTCGCGCGGTTTGTGTCTGCGGGTGATGGTGTTGAGTCCGGGTGTCGTGGTGCGGAAACCGTACGGCGGCGCCGAGTGGCGCGGTGTGCCGGAACCCACCGCTCATGCGGCCCGTTCCCTTCGCGACTGTCCCGACCATGGAGGTGCCGTGACCGGTTCCCGACCCCGCCGCACTCGACTCTCCGCGCTGCGGCCCGCGAGCTTCGGTGTCGCACCCACCGGGGAGCGGCTGGCCAGGATGCGCAGGTCGCCCCAGTTCGTGGACGGCCAGTTCCGCAATCCGGTGCCGACCAGGCAGCTGCTCAACGGCTCCGCGCTGTCGATGGCGCGTACCCAGCTGAGCCGGGAGGGACGGCTGCGCCGGGCGCCGGTCGGCCCGATTCCGGTGTACCGTCCGACCGCCGCGGACTGGGGCCGGCCGCCCGCCTCCGGGCTGCGGCTCACCTGGATGGGCCATTCGAGCATGCTGGCCGAGATAGACGGGCAGCGGGTGCTCTTCGACCCGGTCTGGGGCGAGCGCTGTTCGCCGTTCCGCTGGGCCGGCCCCCAGCGGATGCACCCGGTGCCCCTCGCACTGGACGAGCTGGACCCGGTCGATGCCGTGGTGATCTCGCACGACCACTACGACCATCTCGACATGCCGACGGTCCAGGGCCTGGCCGGCACCGGCGCGGCCTTCGTCGTACCGCTCGGCATCGGCGCTGACCTGGAATTCTGGGGGGTGCCCGCGGAGCGGATCACCGAGCTCGACTGGCACGAGTCCACCCGGGTCGGCGGGCTGACCCTCACGGCCACCCCCGCACAGCACTTCTGCGGGCGCGGGCTGCGCGGCCCGCAGCACACCCTGTGGGCCTCCTGGGTGGTCGCGGGACCCGAGCACCGGATCTTCCACAGCGGCGACACCGGCTACTTCTCCGGCTTCGCGGAGATCGGCGCGGCGCACGGCCCGTTCGATGCCACGATGATCCAGCTCGGCGCCTACAGCGACTTCTGGCCGGACATCCACATGACCCCGGAAGAGGGCGTCCGGTCCCACCTCGACCTCCAGGGCGGGCAGCCGCACGGTGTGCTGCTGCCGATCCACTGGGGCACGTTCAACCTCGCACCGCACCCGTGGGCCGAGCCTGCCGAACGGACGCTGGCCGCCGGCCGGAGATCCGGGGTCACCACGGCCCACCCCAGACCCGGCGAGCCCTTCGAGCCCGCCGAGCCGGCGGCCGTCTATCCGTGGTGGCGGGCGATTGCGGTGCCGCCCGTCCATGGCTGGCCCGCCTGGCCGCCTGCGGTGTCACCCACCGATGTGGGCCTCGCCGCGGACCGGTGAGCCCGCACCGGAGCGTGCGGGAGCGCACTCCCCGTCCGGCGCCTGCCGGGTGCGTGCCCGTGTGGGCACTGCCGACGCGGGCGAGGGCCAGGGGAGAGATCCCCTGGCGGCCGAGGGCGCAACGGGCCGGATGGCAAATGCAGTTGACGCCCCATGGTGTGCACGCTTTCCTGTGGCGGTGTCTCTCCTCCGCATCGAACGGGTGGACAACGAAGCCGGCCTTCACGACTGGCAGTTCGTCCACAACCTGATCATTCCGTCCGCCGTCCTGTCCCTCGACGAGGTGCGTGAGCGGTCCCGGCGCTATCTCCTGGAGGTGGCGTATCTGGACGACGTACTCGTGGGCTGCACGACGGTACGTCCGCCCATGGGCGACCCCGCGGCGGCCACGGTGATCGCCCGGGTGCTCCCCGAGTACCGGAGGCGGGGCTTCGGTGGCGAACTCTGGGCACGAGGGCTGGCACAGGCGCGGGAGCTGGCACCCGAGGTCATCGAGACGGTGGTCTGGGCGTCCAACGCGGACGGGCTGCGGTTCGCGCAACGGCACGGATTCGTCGAAGTGGAGGAGTACGTGCTGCCGGGCGACAGCGTGCCGTGGTTCACCCTGAGGCTGCCCTGAGCGCACGGTCCGGACCGTCTGCGGGGCCGGCGTGCGCGAGGTAGGCGTCCGCGGGGCCGGCCCGGCCACCTACCGCTGCGACCGGCAGGTCGCCGATGTCGAAGACCTCCGCGATCACCTCGGGCTGGACCGCGTCGACCTCCTCGCGCACTCGGCGGCCGGTGATCTCGCCCTGCTCTACGCGGCCCGGTACCCGCGGCGCATCCGTACCCACACGCTGATCACGGCGCGGGCCCGCGCCCTCGGTGTCGACTTCACCGAGGCGCACCGCCGGGAGGCGGCCGCCCTGCGCACCGCCGAGCCATGGTTCGGGGCCGCGTACGACGCCCGTGAACGAATCCGGGCCGGCTCCGACGCCGATGCCGACTGGGACGCCATCGCCCCCTTCTTCTACGGCCGTTGGGACGCGGCCGCGCAGGCGCACGCCGCATCCGAGGTGGCCCAGACCCACGACGAGGCCGCGGAGATCTACGCGTCCTCCGGCGCCTTCGCCCCTGAGGCGGCCCGCGCCGCCGTTGCGGGCCTGGACGCACGGGTCCTGCTGCTCGCCGGGGAAGTGGACAGCGGCCCGCTGCCCCGGATCGCCGCGGACATCGCGAAGCTGATCCCCCGGGCCGAACTCGTCGTTCAGCCGGGCGCCGGCCACTACCCCTGGCTCGACGATCCCCGCCGCTTCACCCGGACCGTCGCCACGTTCCTCGGCCAGGAGCCTGGCGGGCCCGCCGTCTGACGCTCATCCGGCGCCCTGCTCCGGTGCCCGGGCAGCGCGCCGGGCGGCGGGTGGGTGCCAGCCGCGTTCCAGGAGGTCGAAGGCGGCGTCTAGGGCCGCGCGGGGGTCGTCCTGGTCCCGGGCGAGGGCGAGTGCTTCGAGGGCGAAGTGCGCGAGTGCGGCGCAGGCCGGGTCGTCCGCGGGGGCGCCGGTGTCGGCGGCGATGGCCTGCGTGAGGGCGGTTTCGTGCCGCATCCACATGCGGTGGCCGTAGTCGCGGAGCGCCGGGGTGCTCGTGACGAGCTGTCTGAACTGGGCGAACGCGGGGTCGGTGGCGTTCTCGATATGGCTGCGCAGGAGGTGGTCACGCAGGGCGGCGGGAAGGGACCACCCATCGGGGCGCTCGCGGACGGCGGCGACAAGGGCGGCCTCGTGGGCGCTGTCCGCGTCGAAGACCAGGGCTTCCTTGCCGGGGAAGTGCTTGCAGAGGGTCGTGGTGGAGACATCGGCGGCTTCGGCGATGTCCTTGATGCTGACCTGGTCGTAGCCGCGTTCGAGGAACAGCTGCAGTGCCGCGTCGGCCAGCGCCTGGCGGGTGGCGGCCTTTTTGCGCTCGCGGCGGCCCATGGGCTGTGTCGTCTCACTCACGGCTTCACCCTACCCTCTTGTTGCCTGAGTGGAAAAGTTGACTCGTTGCACTTTTTGAATCGGTGTGCTCTTCTGGGAGGGCCGGGAGCGGAGGCCCAGCCCCGGCCGGCTCCGGTGCCACCGCACCGCTGAACTGAGCGATGCCCCCTGCCCGTTGCCGACCGAGGACGGTCCGACGGGACGGCGTGGGCCCGCTTGCCCCACCTGACCGGGAAAGAGGAATCACCCATGCCCACCACCCCCGCACCGCAGATCGCTGTCATCGGCGCCGGCCCCGGCGGTCTGACCTGCGCCCGCGTCCTGCAGCGCCACGGCATCGACGTCACCGTCCACGACCGGGATGCCGCCGTCGACGCCCGCGACCAGGGCGGCACCCTGGACCTGCACGCGGACTCCGGACAGATCGCCCTGCAGGAAGCCGGACTTCTCGACGGCTTCCATGACCTGGCCCGGCCCGAGGGACAGGCCCAGCGCATGCTCACCCGCCATGGCGAGGTGCTCGCCGACTACCGCCCCAGCGGTGAGGAGGACGCCGCCCCCGAGATCGACCGCGGCCAACTGCGCACCCTGCTGGCGCACTCCCTCACCCCCGGCACCATCCAGTGGGGCCACACCCTCACCTCCGCCACCCCAGGTCCGGCCGGCACCCACCGCCTCACCTTCGACAACGGCGTCACCCAGGACGTCGATCTCGTCATCGGCGCGGACGGCGCCTGGTCCCGGGTGCGGCCGTTGGTCAGTGACGCCACACCCGTCTACACCGGCGTGACCTTCCTGGAGGCCCGCTTCGACGAGGTCGACACCGCGCACCCCGCGGTCGCCGAACTCGTCGGCGACGGGAGCGTCTTCGCCTCCGGCGACCACAAAGGCCTGTTCGGGCAGCGCAACGGCAACCAGCAGGTACGCGCCTACATCGCCCTCCGCGACGAGGCGGACCGGTACCGCGCCGCCGGCACCGACCTAGACGACACCGAAGCCGTGCGCGCCGCGCTGCTCAGAGCCTTCGCCGGCTGGGACGAGCGGCTCCTCGCCCTGATCACCGACAACGACGGCCCATACGTCAACCGGCCGCTGTTCGTCCTCCCGGCCCCGCACACCTGGCCCCACACCCCGGGCGTCACCCTGCTCGGGGACGCCGCCCATCTGATGTCTCCCTTCGGCGGCCACGGCGCCAACTTCGCCATGCTCGACGGCTGCGAACTCGCCCTGGCCCTCGCCCGCCATGACACTCTCGACGAGGCCGTCGCCGCCTATGAGCGGACCATGCTGCCGCGGGCTGCCGCGGCCGGTGACGGCGCGGCAGCGCTGGAGGACGTCTTCGGGCCGGGCGACCGTGGCCGCGCCGACGTCCCCGACTTCGCCAAGGAGAAGGAGCGGTACCGGCAGGGCGCCGCCGCGTATCGCGGCCGGTGACCGTGGGCCGGACACCGCTCCCTGCCCCGGGGCGCGAGGTGGGGGCGGGCCGGTCAGCGACGCCGTGGCCGCCGGATCATGCTCCCGTGGTGGAGCCGGGCCTGATGATCATCAGGACGGTGACGGTCGCCCACAGCAGGTTGAACACACCCGTGAGCATCATCAGCCGGCTGGCCGCCCCCTGATCGGCCACCGAGGTGCCGGGGCTGTCCGCCGCGGCCTCGACCTCGTCCAGGGCGTCGTCCTGGCCGGGCAGTACCAGCACCACCAGAATCGCGGCGGCGGCGGTGGTGAGGACGAGGGAAGCGATCAGCCAGCCGCTCCCCAGCACACCGAGGCTGCCGGCGGTGGCGAAACCCAGGACGGGTACGGCGGCACCGAGGGCGGCGTAGACCCGGCAGATGCGGTGCAAGGTGCGCAGGACCGAGCGGGCGGCGAGGTCCTGCGGATCGGCCTGGGCACGGCGCAGCGCCCTGGGAAACATGCCGGCGGCGACGGTGACCGGCCCCACGGCAAGGACGGCGGCCAGGACATGCAGGGCGAGAAAGAGCTTGGTCACGGTGGGGGAGCCTTTGCGTCGGCGGCGGTGCGGAGGGGCCGGGGGAGAGGGGCGGGGTTCATACGGCGGACGGTTCCGGTCCGTGGTTGCGCCAGACCACACCACGCCGCTCATAGGCGAACAGGTCCTCCACGGCAACGGCGACCTTGGGGCCCACCTCCCGCTCCAGCAGATAAAGGCCCAGGTCCAGGCCGGAGGTGACACCGGCACAGGTGACCAGGTCGCTGTCGTCGACCACCCGGGACCGCACCGCGTGCGCCCCCGTCGCCTCCAGCATGTCCAGCCCCAGATGGTGGGTCGTGGCACGGCGCCCCTCCAGGAGGCCGGCGAGGGCGAGGACGAGCGAGCCGCCGCACACCGTGGCGACCGTCAGTCCGGGGCGGTCCATGGCGGCCTTCAGCAGGGACGGCAGACCGGTCTGCACGGTGCGGCCCAGCCGGACGGAGATGAACTCGTCCGGCGTCCGGCCACCGGTGTCCCCCGCAGGCGCTTCGCCGGGCTCTCCGGTGCGGCCCGCTGCACCGGGCACCACGATGAGACCGGCCCGTTCCGGGTCGAGGGCGGCCGTGGCCCGCAGCGCCAGGCCGCCGGTGCCGCTGATCACTTCGCGCGGCCCCTCGGCGGACACCAGCTCCACGTCCACCGCCCCGTCCGAGGCGATACCCCCGGCGGACAGCACCTCATAGGGGGCGATGACATCGAGCGGATCGAAGCCGTCGAACAGGACGAACTGAGCATGCATGGGGAGTCCTTCGGGGAGACCGGCCCGGCCCGTGCCGGGATCACCAGCGAAGCTAGCCCGCCGTACCCGCACACCCCAGTGGCGTGATGGACAACTGCCAACGGAATAACGCCAGGTGTCGGGCAGGGCAGTTGACCAGCTGCCACCGGTCAAGGCCCGCGGGGCGGGGCCAGTGACCCCCTATGGCGGGATTCCGAGGGCCGGGTAATTTATGGCCATGCACACCGTCGCCGTCCTCGCTCTCGACAAGGTGATCCCCTTCGATCTCTCCACCCCGATCGAGGTCTTCACCCGTACACGTCTCCCGGACGGCCGTCCCGGCTACCAGGTCCGGATATGTGCCGAGCGGCCAGAGGTCGACGCCGGCACGTTCACGCTGCGTGCGCCATGGGGGCTGGACGGGCTGACGGACGCCGACACCGTGATCGTCCCCGGGACCGCCGACCCGGCAGCGCCCCTCCCGCCCGCCGTCCACGATGCGCTGCACGCGGCCGCCGCCCACGGCACCCGCATCGCCTCCGTCTGCTCGGGCACCTTCTCGCTGGCCGCCGCCGGGCTGCTCGACAGGCTGCGCGCCACCACCCACTGGATCGTGGCGGGCATGCTGGCCGCCGCCTACCCGGACATCGAGGTCGACCCGGACGTCCTCTACGTCGACAACGGGCAGATCCTCACCTCCGCCGGACTGGACCTGTGTCTGCACATGATCCGCCGCGACTACGGCTCCGCGGTGGCCGCCGACGCCGCCCGGCTGTCCGTCATGCCGCTCGAACGCGAGGGCGGCCAGGCGCAGTTCATCGTCCAGCCCTACCCGTCCACACCCCGCGGCTCCGCCCTCGAACCCCTGCTCGCCTGGCTGCAGGACAACATGGCCCGCGAGCTCACGCTGGCCGATATCGCGACCCGGGCCGATATGAGCACCCGCACCCTGATCCGCCGCTTCCGCGAACAGACCGGCACCACTCCGCTCCAGTGGCTGCACCGCGCCCGGGTGCGCCAGGCCCAGCACCTGCTGGAAACCACCACGCACCCCGTCGAACGCATCGGCGCTCAGGTCGGTTTCGGTTCACCGACGGCCTTCCGCGACCGCTTCAAACGCACCACCGGCGTCAGCCCCCAGACCTACCGGCGCACCTTCCGCTGAGCGCCCTGGGGGCGACTGGCGTGAGCCCTCCGCGCCCGGTTGCACCCGTGGCCGGCCCGGCCGAGCCCCGGCGCGTGTCGTACCCGCGAGCGCCGTCCGTGAGCCATCGAAAGGGGCACCCTGGGAGAACTCAACTCTCCTTTGAGGAATGGGAGTTCGGATTGCGTCGCACTGATGTCCGGGTGGCGCCCACTCAGGGAGGTGGCGAGGGGTAGCGAAACCCCGAAGTGGCTCCGGACCCCACCCCGCCAACAACTAGCGTGCGTGCTCCGCGAACTGCCACGGCCGATCCGGAGGGCGCCGATGCCTACCGCATTCCCCCAGGGGACCCAGCTGTCCCAGGAGGCTCAGAGATCCCCAGGGTCCCAGGGTTCCCCGGGGGCCGCCCCCGTACCTGCCGCCGCCCGGCGGCGGGACCGTGAGGGCGGACGACACGGCCGGGCCTCGTTCCCCGAGTCGGCCGCCGACTCGGCGATACGGTCCCGTCTGGTCAGGCTCGCCGCCGTCCCCTGCCTTCTCGTCGCCGTCCTCTGCACGGCCGTCGCCGCCTTCGTCGTCCAGGCCGGGGGCGCCCGGATCACCGGCCGTGAGTGGGTGGTGCTGTGCGGCGGGCTCGCCCTGGTCTGTGTCATCGTGCTCACCGCGGGCGCCGCCGCCAACGCCGAGGCCCGCGCCACCGTCGCCCGCTACGCCCGGCTGCGCCAGGTCTGCGCCCGCAGCCAGTCCGATCTGTACGGCCTCCTGGACCGCGTACGGCAGGGCGAATGGATCCAGCGCCGCGAACCCGACCCGGGGCCGGTGCCCACCGGCGACACCCTCGACCTGCTCGCCCATGAAGTGGCCGCCGCGGGCCGGGCCGCCGAGTCCGCCGTCATCGACGCGGTCGCCATCGCCCGCAGCAACGCCAGCGGCAGCGAACAGAAGGTCGAGGTCTTTGTGAACCTCGCCCGCCGGCTGCAGTCCCTGGTGCACCGTGAGATCGAGCTGCTGGACGAGCTGGAGAACCAGGTCGAGGACCCGGACCTGCTCAAGGGCCTGTTCCACGTCGACCACCTGGCCACCCGCATCCGCCGGCACGCCGAGAACCTCGCCGTCCTCGGCGGCGCCATCTCGCGCCGCCAGTGGAGCCGCCCGGTGTCCATGACCGAGGTGTTGCGCTCCTCGATCGCCGAGGTCGAGCAGTACCCGAGGATCAAGCTGGTGCCGCCGATCGAGGGCACCCTGCGCGGACATGCCGTCGCCGACGTCATCCACCTGCTCGCCGAACTCGTCGAGAACGCCACGATCTACTCCGCCCCGCAGACCCCGGTCCTGCTGCGCGCCCAGCTCGTCACCGCCGGACTCGCGGTCGAGGTCGAGGACCGCGGTCTGGGCATGTCCGCGGACGAGCAGTCGCGGATGAACGGACTGCTGGCCGACCCCGAACACATCGATGTCGCCGAGCTGTTGAGCGACGGCCGGATTGGGCTCTTCGTGGTCTCCTCGCTCGCCCGGCGGCACGGCATCGTGGTCCGGCTGCAGAGCAACATCTACGGCGGTGTGCAGGCCGTGCTGATCGTGCCCCAGGCGCTGCTCGGCGCGGAACCGGCCGACGCGGACATGAACGGGGCGGGTGCGAACGGGGCGGGTGCGCCGCACACCGGATCACCGGACCCCGGCCCGGCCCGCGAGCTCGACGGCACGTACGACGGCACGTACGACAGGGAGTACGCGGGCGGATACCCCGGCGACCACGACGCCGGCCCGGCGCGTCACGACCGCCATGACCCCGGCCCCGCGGCCACCCGGACCCTTGCCATCCCCGCTCCCGGTCGCGCCCCCGACGACGCGCTCGACATGTCTCCGCGTGGCTACGACGGCCGCCCGGACCCGGTCCCGGCCCCCGCCCTGGACACCGATCCCGACGTCGGCGCCACCCGGCGCCGGCTGGTCCGCGCGTCCGGCGCTCACACTCCTGAAGTCCACCTGCCCGACGCGCACACCCAGGAGAGCCCCGCCCCCGACAATGCGCCGGCCGATCGCCCCGCCGCCCCCGGCCCGGTCGTGCTGCCGCCCGCGCCGCCCGCCGTGGACAACGGCGCCCGCCCGCGGCTGCCCCGGCGGCGCAAGCAGACCCATCTCGTTCCCGAGCTGCGCGGCGACCCGGTGCTGCCGTCCACGACGCCCCGTACGGGCCCGGAACCCGAGCACGACCCCGGCCTGATGGCCGCCTTCCGGCGCGGCTTCAGCCTCGCCGACGACAGCTACGCCGATGACACCGCAGGCGGCAACGGCACCACCCCGGACCAGGGCGGCGACCCCAGCAGCCCGGCCGGCAACGACCTGCTCTACGACCGTGACCACGACGCCCCGATGGCCCGCCCCCGAGGAGACGACCGTAACCATGGTGAGTGATGTGCGTGCGCAGGCGCATTTGCAGCCGCAGGGAGGCCAGCACACCGACCTGTCCTGGCTGCTGACCGGGCTCGTACAGCGGGTGCCGCACGCCCGGAGCGCGCTTCTGCTGTCCTCGGACGGCCTGGTCAAGGCCGCCCATGGGTTCGACCCGGACAGCGCCGACCACATGGCCGCCCTGTCCTCCGGCCTCTACTCCCTGGCCCGCAGCGCCGGTGTGCGCTTCGGGGAGGGTGACGACGTCCTCCAGGTCGTCGTCGAGCTGGAGTCCACCTTCCTGTTCGTCTCCACCGCCGGATCGGGCGCCTGTCTGGCCGTGCTCGCCGGCCGTGAGGCCGATGTGGCGGTGCTGGGATACGAAATGTCGATGCTGGTCAAGAGCGTCCGGCCGTATCTGTCCACCCCCGCACGCCACCAGGCGCCCGCGGGCGGTCGTTGACCATGACCGTGCGTCGCCTACGACGGCAGGGCGGGGAGCCGTGGTACGACGACGCGGCCGGCCGGCTGGTCCGTCCGTACACCATCAGCAACGGCCGGACCCGTCCGACGGCGCACTTCGACCTGCTGACCATGGTGATGGCCACCGGCCGGCGGCCCGTCTCCTGCCAGGGCCCCGATTACGCCCAGGTGCTGGGGCTGTGCGGCGGGCCGGTGTCGGTCGCCGAGATCGCCGCCCACATACGGCTGCCCGCCGTGGTCACCAAAGTGCTCCTCGCCGACCTCGTCGACTGCGGGGCGATCACCGCGCGGGCCCCCGCAGCCGTTTCGGCAGGGCCCGCGTCCCGTACCGACCGTGCCCTGCTGGAGGCGGTGCTGAATGGACTTCGCAAACGACTGTGACCCCCGCAGCCAGGGGGAGCCCACGACCGACCTCTTCCCCACCGCGCTCAAGATCCTGGTCGCGGGCGGCTTCGGGGTCGGCAAGACGACATTCGTCGGGGCGGTGAGCGAGATCGAGCCGCTCAGCACGGAGGAACTCCTCACCCAGATCAGCGTGGGGACGGACGATCTGGCCGGTGTCGAGGACAAGAACACCACCACCGTCGCCATGGACTTCGGCCGGATCACCCTCAGCCCCGCGCATATCCTCTATCTCTTCGGGACGCCGGGGCAGCAGCGCTTCTGGTTCATGTGGGACGAGCTGTCCAACGGCGCGCTCGGCGCGGTCATCCTCGCCGACACCCGGCGCCTGGACCAGTGTTTCGCCGCCGTCGACTTCTTCGAGCGGCGCGGTATCCAATTCATCGTCGCCGTCAACGAGTTCGAGGGCTCCTACCGCTATGACCCGGACGAGGTCCGCAGCGCCATGGACGTCTCCCCGGACATTCCCGTCGTGCTCTGCGACGCCCGCCGGGGCGGCTCGGCCACCCAAGTCCTGGTATCGCTCGTCCAGCATCTGCTCACCCCCGCCCTCGCCGCGACTCCGGAGCTGCCATGAACCACCCCGCCTCCCGCGTCCCGTACATCTCCTACGACCCGACGCGCCATCTGCTGCTCACCCCGCAGGACGACGAGGCCCCGGCGCGCGTCGCCCGGCTGCGCGCCCTGGGGATCGGCGACTCCCCGCTGCCCGCGTTCGACGAGTTCGCGCGCAAGCTCGCCCGGACCACCCGGGCGCCCTACTCGATGGTCAACTTCATCGACGAGCGGCGGCAGTACTTCGCCGGTCTCTACACGCCCTCCCAGGACCAGGCCGTCGAACTGGGCCCGGCGCCCGCCAGTGCCCAGCCGGGCCGGGTGATGGACCGTGACCACGGCTACTGCCCGCATGTCATCGTCCGCCGCAAGGCCCTGGTGCTGGAGGACGTCTGCGACTATCCGCGGTTCGCCGGCAACCCCGTCGTCGATGAGATCGGCATCCGCTCCTACTTGGGTGCGCCGCTGATCGACCGTACGGGGACGGCGCTCGGCACCGTCTGTGTCGTGGACCTCGAACCGCGGCCCTGGGGGCGCGAGGGGCTGGAGACCATCAAGGCGATGGCCGCCGAACTCGTCGACCAGATCCACCATATGGAGAAGCAGCAGAGCGACGCGCCCTGACGCCTGCCCCGACTCCCACCCCCGGCCCCGGTGCCCGGCGGACGGCCTGTGCGCCGGACGCCGGCCCGGGGCCGCGGCATCGGCCCTGCCCCGGGCCACTGGGCCCGGGGCAGGGCCGGCCGCTCACCTCGGCCGGGCGAACCAGGCGTGCCGCTGCACCGGTCCGGTGCGCTGGCCCGGCACCGTGGGCGTGGTGTCCTCGGCCCGCACCGTCGTGGCGGGCGTCTCCGCGGGGGCCTCGTCGGGGGCCTCGTCCTCCTCGGGCCACTCCGAGGGCTCCAGCCGCAGCAGATCCGCGAGCCGGCTGGACCAGTCGCCCTGTGCCCGGCCCAGGGCCAGCTCGCCCAGGCGCAGCAGCTGGATGTCGGAGGTGCCGGCCGGCGCAAAGATGTGGTGGGCATCGCGCAGGAAACGTTCCACCGGCCGGTCCGTGAACAGCCCGCACGCGGCATGGATGTCCATCGCGTCGCGCGCCGACTCCAGCGCCGATTCCACATTGACCAGCTTGGCGTTCATCAGCTCCGCGTCGCACGGCAGTCCCTGGTCCAGCAGATGCACCGCGTGGTACGCGGACAGCCGGGCCAGCAGCAGCCGCGACTGGATGCGTCCGAGCTTCAGCTTGATGTTGCCCAGGTCGGCCAGCGGATTGCCGTAGCGCTGCCGTTCCGTACAGAACCGCGTCGTCTCGTCCAGCACCGCCTGATGGATGCCCAGCGATACGGCGGTCAGATTGGGCCGTCCGTACAGCACGCTGGAGGAGTACGCGACCGACAGCCCGTCGCCCTCGCGGCCCAGCAGATTCGCCGCCGGAACGCGGCAGTTGTCGAAGAACAGCTCGCCGAAGCTGAAGCCGTGCAGGCCCATCGCGGGCCGCTGCTCCCCGACCCGGAAGCCGGGGGTGCCGGACTCCACGAGGAACGCCGAGAGGCCCTTGGAACCCTCACCGGTGCGGACCACGACGCCGTGCAGATCGCCGACATGACTGTTGCCGACGTAGATCTTCCGGCCGTTGAGGACATAGTCGTCGCCGTCGCGCACCGCGGTGGAGGACATGCCCAGCACGTGGCCGCCGGACTGTGGTTCGGTGACGGCGATGGTCGGCAGGCAGTCGCCGGAGGCTATGGCCGGCAGCCAGGTCTTCTTCTGCTCCTCGTTGCCGAAGTGGACGATCTTCGCGACGCCCAGCTGGGACGCCTGCACCATGGCGCCCATCGCGGCACTCACCCGCGAGAGCTCCTCGATGATGAGGGTCTTGGCGACATGCCCGGCGCCCATGCCGCCGTAGGCGCGGTGCACGGTCGCGCCTATCCATCCCTGCCGGGCGATCAGACGAGACAGGTCATGGCAAACGGAACGGCTCGCCTCCATCTCGGCAATCCGGGGGCGGACCTCGCGCTCGGCGAAGTCCCGCACCTGGTGCCGGAGTGCCTCATGTCTCTGGTCCGTGAAATAGCGATGCAAGACGAGCCCCTCCTTCGCGATCTTCCCCGCGCTGGTCGCACCCCGCCTTGGGCCGGCACCGGCGGTGCCGTCTGCAGCGAACGTTCCGGAAAGTGATCTTTCGTTTACCCCGTGCAATACCCGTTGGCATACCTACTGCGGGGCGCATAAAACATCAACTGGGTGCATTTAAGCGAAGAGTTGAAGCGCGAAGGAGTTGCGCACCACCCCCTGCGCCGCAGCGGCTGTGGCGTGGTCCCGGGAGCCTGGAACCACGCCACCCCACGCCTCCCCGACCGTCGTGACGGGGGTCGTGACGGGTGTGTCACGTCAGTGTGCGTCGCCGCAGCAGGACTCGCGGCGCTGCTGCCGGCCCACCTCCAGCCAGTCGGTGCCGGCCGACCGCAGCGCGGGGGCGGCGGGCGCCGGGAAGGAGTCCGTCAGCTCCCGCTGCTCGAAGAGCCGGCCGCCGTCCAGCAGCTCCCCGCAGGTCAGCAGCCGCGGCCCGGCGAGCACTCCGGCCGCCACGGCCTCCCGGATGCGGGCCTGTTCATAGGAGAAGCCGCCGCAGGAGACCGCGGTGGTGATGCCGTAGGAGAGCTGCAGGGCCGTCTGCCGGCCGCCGTAGGTCGTCTGCCACGGGTGGGTGTGTGCGTCCCACAGGCCGGGCAGCACGGTCCGCCCGGAGGCGTCGATCCGCCGGGCCGCGCCGGACCGGGCCGGGCGGTGCGGTTCCACGGCGGTGATCCGCCCGTCCCGCACCACCACATCGACGTCCTCCCGCACCTGGTCACCGGTGCCGTCCCAGAACCGGCCCGCGTGGACGACGGTGTCCCGGCGCGCGCGGGGCGCTGTTCCAGGGACAGCGGAACGGTCCGTGCCGCGCCGCCGGACACGCTGATCAGCCGCAGCTTCCCGGCTGACAGGTACAACAGCGTGCCGGAGTCCCCGGACCACGACGCATGGTCCGCGCTCTCGTCGGTCAGCTGCCGTGGCGCCCCGTCCGGCGTACCGTCGGGCCGCACCGGCAGCACCCACGGTCAGCCGCCAGGACTCCACCTCCAGAACCCAGATCCGGTACGGGCTGCCGGTCACCGCATCGCCGCCCCGCTCCGAGGCGAAGGCGATCCGGGTTCCGTGGGGGGACCAGGCGGGGCCCCGGTCGTCCCACGGGCCGTCGGTCAGCTGCTGGAGACCGGAGCTGTCGGTGTCGAGTATCCACAGGTGGAAGCTGCCGCCGCGGTAGGCGCAGACGGCGATCCGGCGGCCGTCGGGGGAGTGGACCGGTCGGGTGGGCTCCAGGTCGGGCGGGGTCAGCGCCACCGCGTCGCCACCCGTGCGCGGCATCGACCACAGGACGTTCTGGACCTCGGCGACCAGCCGGTCACCGGCCGGTGCGAGGGAGGCCGCGCCATTGGTGGCGGCGGTGAAGGACAGGGTGGTACCGGACGCCCGTGCCCCGGCGGGGGAAGCGGTGACGCCGGTCAGCCCGGCCGCGGCGGCGGCCGAGGCGGTGCCCTGGAGAAATCTGCGGCGGGACAGCGGTAAGGGGCGACGGGGGCATTCTCGGAACGGTCCGTGGTGTCCAACGATCCTCCTGCGAAAGGGGGTTGCCGCACAGTTGCCGGGCAAGAACCGCCCGATCGTGCCACGCCGCGCGGACACCGGGCCACCTCCGCCACGCGCGCCCCATGGCGCACCGCCGCCCGGCGCGGAAGAGTGGGTGGCGACGACTCGTCAGCCACCGCCCCGGCAGTCAGGAGACGACGCCATGCAGGCCATGCAGCAGGACTTCCACCAGGCTCCGGACGGCGCCCGCATCGCCACCTATACCTGGCTCCCGGAGTCCGGCCACCCGCGTGCCCTCGTCCAGATCGCCCATGGCGCCGCGGAACACGGCCGGCGCTACGACCGCTTCGCGCGCTTTCTGTCCGGCCACGGCTATGGCGTCATCGCCTCTGACCACCGTGGCCACGGCGCCACCGCCGTCTCCACCGGCGGCCGCGGGGTGGTCGGCGAGGACTCCTGGCGGGCGATCGTGAGCGACCTCAAGGGCATCGGCAACCACGCGGCCGCCGCCCACCCCGGCATCCCGCTGGTGCTGCTCGGCCACAGCATGGGCGCGATGCTGGCCCGCGACTACGCCCAGGAGTACGGCGCCGACCTCGCCGGGCTGATCCTCACCGGCACCTTCCGCACCCTGCCCGGCCTGGATATCAACGGGGCCGTCGCCGAACTGGAGGAGGAGATCGCCGAGCGCGGCCGCAGCGCGCTCTCCGCCTTCATCCCGCGCATCTTCAGCTCCTTCAACGACGCCTGCACCCACCGCACCGGCTTCGAATGGCTCTCCCGCGACGCCGCCGAGGTGGATGCCTACGTCGCCGACGAGGACTGCGGCTTCCCCTTCTGCGCCGGTCTCGCTGCCGACTGGGTACGCGCCATCCGCAAGATCAACGACCCGGGGAACCTCGCCCGTATGCCGCGCGGACTGCCCGTCCATGTCGCCGTCGGCGCCCTGGACCCCTGCCACCAGCGGATGACCCTGGTCCATGAACTCCTGGAGGACTTCCGCTACGTGGGCACCCGCGATCTGACGTGGCAGGCCTATCCGGACGCCCGCCACGAGATCCTCAACGAGACCAACCGCGACGAGGTCCAGGACGACCTGCTGGCCTGGCTCGACAAGCACATCTGAGCCGGTCGCCCCCTCCGAGCCCGCGGTCGGCGCCCCGCACCCCGCACCCCGCGCCCCGGTCAGGACCGTGCCGTCACAAATCCGGCGATCCGCTCGCGCAGGCCGTGCGGATCGAGGCCGTGCGCCGCCAGGTGCTCGTCGAGCTGCCCGTAGCGGCGCAGCTCCTGGCGGCCGACGCCGAGCCCCAGCAGCCGGTGCGGCCGGTCCTCCAGCGCCTCGGCCGCCGGGCGCGTCGAGGTCCCCGCGAGATACGGCTCCACGATCACCACATCCGTGGTGCCGGCGGCCCGGGCCGCGGCGCGCAGCCCGGCGGCGTCGAAGGGCCGTACGGTCGTCGCGTAGAGCACGGTCACCGGCAGCCCCTCGGTCGCGGCGAGCACATGGTCCAGCATCGGGCCGACGGCGATCACCACCCCGCCGTGACCCTCCCGCACGGTCCGGAAGCGGGCCCCGTCCACCGCCCGGGCCGCGGAGTTGGCCTGCACGGACAGCCGGACGTACACCTTGTCGTCACCGGCCGCCGCGGCGTGCCGCAGCAGGGTCTCGGCCTCGTCCGGGTGCCCGGGAACATGCACGGTCCAGCCGTCGAGGGTGTCCAGCAGCGCGACATCGCCGGGTGCCATATGGGTGAAGCCACCGCTCGGCCAGTCGTAGGAGGCCCCGGCGCTCACCAGTACCCCGCCCACGCCCTGGTGGCCGAGGTCCAGCTTCACCTGTTCGAAGGGGCGCTCCACCAGAAAGCTGGCGAAGGTGTGCATGATCGGGCGGAGCCCGGTGAGCGCCAGCCCGCCGCCCACACCGATCAGCAACTGCTCCCGGATGCCGACGTTCACCACCCGGTCCGGATGCTGCTTTTCCGCTTCGGCGAAGCCGGCCGCGCCGATGTCGGCGAGTACGAGCGCCAGCCGCGGGTCCTTGGCCAGCAGCTGCGAGGTGACCGAGGCGAAGCGCTCACGCATGGTGTCCATCACTGAAACCCTCTCGAAGTCCTGGTCGTATACGGGGAGACAGGGCGGGCCGCTCAGGCGCCCTTGGGCTCGACACGGGCGATCACCGCATGCGGACGGCCCGGGTGCGGCGCGCGGAAGGCCGCGTACAGCGCCTCGTGATCGCGGCCGTCCACAGTCGCCGCGGACCATCCCGCGGCCTCGAAGCGGGAGGCGATCCCGCCGCGCCATCCATGAGTGGCGGAGGAGTTGTCGATGACCAGGGTGTGCAGCCGGTCCAGCCCCGCGGCGGCCGCGTAGGCCAGGGCCTCGTGATTGCTGCCCTCGTCCAGTTCGGCGTCGCCGATCAGCACCCATACGGCCGGTCCCGGCCGGTCCTGCGCCCGCAGACCGAGGGCGGTGCCGACGGCCAGCGGCAGCCCGTGGCCGAGCGATCCGCTGCCGATCTCGGCGCCGGGCACCAGCAGCCGGTCGGGGTGGTGGCCGAGCGGGGAGTCGTACGAGCCGAAGCCCGGCAGCCATGCGGTGGGGAAGAAGCCCTTGGCGGCCAGTACCGCGTAGTAGGCCATCGGGCCGTGCCCCTTGGAGAGCAGAAAGCGGTCCCGGTCCGGGTCCGCGGCGGTGCCGGGGGAGACCCGTAGCACCCGGTCGTAGAGGACCCAGAGGGCGTCGAGTGTGGAGGTGGCGGCCGGGCCGTGCTTCTCATCGCCCGTCATCAGGCTCATCAGGGCGGGCAGTTGGGCGAAAGTGATGCTCTCACCGTGCGGGGTGGGCTCCGCCGGGGTCCCCGCCGCCGGGGCGGTCGTCGGGTCCGTCGTCGATTCCGTTGTCAGCTGCGTCATACGACCGAGCCTGCAACCTCAAGCGCGCTTGCGGTCAAGCGTGAGCCCCACGCTTGAGGTCAAGCCTGGGGCCGCGGGCCGGAAGACCCACGGCCCGCGGCCGCCGGGATCAGACCTGCCCCGGCTTGAAGACATCCTGCTCGATGAGGAGCTTGTCGATCCGGGCCTTGTCCACCCGGTTCGTCACCTCCTCGACCTCCTGGCGGTCGCGAATGCACTTCGCCAGCGTGAACGCCGAGGACACCACGAAGATCAGACCAAGGGCGAGAAACCCGCGCTCCCACGGTCCCACCGGCAGCTTGATGATCCCGATCACCAACGCCACCAGCGACAGCCCGAAGGAGATCGCGGCCTGCGCGAAGAAGGCCGTGGTCGTCGGCCGCTGAATCGATGGAGTAGTCATGCGCGTAGCGTGGCGGCGCGGTGACACCGGCACATGAGTACAGGTACTCATCTCGCCCCTCCCGCCCCGCCGCACGACGGGAAAGTGGCAGCGCCCACCCTCTGACATGCGGTATTGTTCTCGTGCGCGGTCAGCCGGGACATCCCGGCCGGATCGGGCACCGGGACGTGGCGCAGCTTGGTAGCGCACTTGACTGGGGGTCAAGGGGTCGCAGGTTCAAATCCTGTCGTCCCGACGGTGCGAAAAGGCCCGTTGGCCGGGAGAAATCCCGTGTCAGCGGGCCTTTTGCGATGCCGCGGCCGTGCTCCGTCACCGGGCGCGCCGCCGGATGCGCGGGGGCCGGTCAGGGGCAGCTCCTGGGCCGCTTGGCCGCACGGATCGAGAAAGCCGCTGGTCAATCGAGAAAGCCGCTGGTCAGAGGCTGATTCCTGGTCCGGTGGGGGTGCCTCAGGTCAGTTCGTCCCGGAAGCGGCGAGCCAGTTCCACCCGCGAGCCCACGTCCAGTTTTCGGAAGATCTGGCGCAGGTGATAGTTGACCGTGTGGGGGGAGCGGGAGATCAGGCGGGCCACCTGTTGGTTCGTCATGCCTTCCGCCACCAGCAGCGCCACTCTCTGCTCCGCCTCGGTGAGCGCGGCGGCGAGGGGCTCCGCTGCCGCCGGACCCGGCTCCGCGAGGGGCGACGGGGGCGCGGGCTGTGCCACGGAGGAGGCGGCGGGCGCCGGCGACCGGTGCCCGGCGGTCCGGCCGCTGCCGCCGTCGGTACCGCGTGACGCCAGCAAGCTCACCCGCACCCGGGCCACTTCCGCCTCCGCGCCGATGGCCGCGTACCGCTCCATCGCCGTCCGGAGGTGCCGCTCCGGGAAATCGCTCTGGGCACCCCGCAGAAATGCCCGTGACCCGAAGGCCGTGTCCGGCGGGTCTCCGGCGCGTGGTGGTGCCGGCGTCCGGGCGCCCGCCGGCGTCCACCCTCCGTGGAGCGCCCCGGTCGGCATGCTCCGTGTGACGCTCTGTGTGACCTGCGCCCTTCGCCACTCAACTCCCCGTTAAGTCCGACGATCCCTACTGTCCGTAAGTGGACTGGTGCACCGCGTTCATGGCGTGACAGGATGAGTGAGAGGTGGCGGAGCCTTAACTGTTCGTTGGGCTCGATCGACGGGGGACGGTAGGCATGAACGTGGGGGGAGACGGCCGGTCCAAGGGGGCGGGCAGCGTGCTCGCGGAGCGGCTCAACCATCTCTTCGCCAACATGCATCCGCCGGGGCCCCCGTATACCAACGCCTTTGTGGCCGAGGAGATCAGCGGGGGAGCGGAGGAGTACGGCGGGGTCAAGGTCACCGAGCAGTATCTGTCGATGCTGCGCAACGGCAGGCGTGCGAACCCGAGCCCGGAACTGCTGCGCGCGCTGGCCAAGTTCTTCGCCGTACCTGTCGGTTATCTGCTGGGGGACCTCTCACAGCCGCAGGCCGCGCGGGTGGAGGAAGAGGTCCGCTTCCTGGCCGCGATGCGGGACCAGCGGGTGCGCGCGATCGCGCTGCGCTCCGTCGGGCTGCCGCCAGAGGTGCAGGACAGTCTGACGACGATCATCTCCCAGTTCCGGCAGCAGATGAATCTGCCGGCCGATCCGCCGGAGCAGGGCGGTGACCGACGCGGTGAGTGAACCGATGCGGACCGCTGAGCGCGGCCAGATCTTCTCTTCCTGGCAGCGGGTCGGACACGAGGACGGGACGAGCATGCGAGTGGGGCAGATACGCAGGCGGTGCAAGCGGCTCATCAAGGAGCTGGCGCTGCCGGCCACCACCGATCTGCGCGGCATGTGTGACATCGTCGCCGCCCGGGTGGCGCGGCCCGTCCACCTGGTGCCGATGAGCCTGGGCGGGGTGGTCTCGGGGATGACGGCCGTCACCGACGACGGCTACTGGGTCTTCTACGAGCTCAAGACCTCACCGTGGCACCAGGCGCACATCGTGCTGCACGAACTGAGCCATCTCCTGCTGGGACACGGCCAGGATCCGGCGGTCACCGAGGACGCACTGAAGCTGTGGACCCCGTCGGTCGATGTCGCCACCGCCATGCGGCGGATGGGCCTGACCATGGGCTTCGCCCGGCATCACGGCTATGACAACCCCGCCGAGCGGGAAACCGAAGTGCTCGGCACCCTGCTGATGGAGCGGGTGGCGCCGTCCGCGGCCGAGCGTGAACTCCCCCTGGAGGGACAGGCGGCCGAGCTGGCGGCGGCGCTCGGGCCCGCGCTGCAGCACATCCGGCGCCGGCAGGGGACCCCGGCCGGGGACGAGGGGGCCGACGGCGTCGGAGCGGGCGCGGCCGGAGACGGGGGCCCGCGTGTTTGACGTCATCTATCTGTCCTTCGGCGTCGCCGCCTGGGCGATCGTCGGATACAAGTCCGTCGCCTGGTTCCGGGACCGCAGCAACGCCGACCTGGGGCTGGCCTGTGTGATGACCGGCGGGGTGGCGACGGTCTTCCTCTTCTCCGCGCCCAGCCTCTACCGCGCCTTCGACCGGCTGGCCGGCGTGGCCAACCTCGCCATGGTCTTCCTCTACTCCTCCGTCGTGGTGTTCGCCGCGGGGGCGCTGGTGTTGATGCTGCGCTGGACGGCGGGGGAGGGCGCGCTCGCGCGGGCCCGGGCCCGGGTCAGGGCGCGCGTGGCCGTGGGGAGCGTGGCCGCGCTGTGGGCGGTGGCGGTCACCGGATTCGCGGTCGGGCGGCCGGACGCCGTCGAGCACCCCCGCGACTTCAGCACCGCCTACACCGACTCCCCGGGAGTCATGCTGTTCCTGGTGCTGTATTTGGCCATATTCGGATTGAGTTCGGCGGCTCTGGGGACGCTCTGCCCGCGTTACGCCGCACAACTCGGCGGCACGCACCTGGCACGCGGTCTGCGGGTGCTTGCCGCGGGCTGCTGGCTCGGCCTGGTCTACTGCGCCTGCAAGGTCATCGGCTTCGTCCTGTCCTGGACGGGGCACCCGGCGCTGTGGCTCTCCAACGGCGTGGCCCCGTTGAGCGCCTCGGTCGCGGCGCTGATGGTCCTCGCCGGATTCGCGCTGCCGGCGGCCGGCCCCCGGGTCGCCGCCTGGCGCCGGCTGCGCCGCCTCTCCCCGCTCTGGCGGACCGTCACCGCGCAGACCCCCGAGGTCACGATGGGCTCCTCGGCGTGGTCCGTACGGTGGCCGTTCGCCGACCTGGAGTGGCGGGCCAACCGGCAGATGGCCGAGATCCGGGACGTACAGCGCGGCATCCGGCGCCATGTGGAGTCCGACGCCGTCGACATCGCCCGTGAGCGGGCCCGCGCGGTCGCCCTCGACGACCGGCAGCTGGCGGCCGTCGCGGAGGCCGCCGCGCTCCGCCGTGGCCTGGAGAACCGTGCGGTGGGCCATGTCCCCGACCACGGTGCCGACAGCGTGGTGGTCGCCACGGGTGCCGAACCGGCCGAACTCGCCGCGGAGTACGAGCACTTGGCGCTGGTCGCGGATGTCTACCACTCACCGCTGATCGAGACCGTGCTCACCGAACTGCGCCAGCGAAGCTCGGTGGCGCACGGCTGAGGAAGTACCACAGACGGGGTGGCCCGGCACGGGGGTCCGGGCCGCCCGAACCACCCGGGCGGCACCGGCCCATGAGACCGGTGCCGCCCTCGCGGCCGTCGCCGAACGGCGGGCCAAGGACCGGGAGTTTGCCGACAGGGCTCAGGGAGACAGCCCTTAGGGTCGGGCTCATGCAGAAGACCGCTGAGACCGGCCCCGACGCCCCCATCGATGTGACGCCCCTCCTCGACGATCCGTACGCCGCCTACGCCGCGCTGCGCGACGCCGGACCGGTGCACCGGATCACCGGTACGGACGGCCACCCCGCCTGGCTGGTGACCCGCTACGACGACGTCCGCCGCGCCCTCGCCGACCCCCGGCTCTCCCTGGACAAGCGGCATGCCGCGCCCGGCGGTTACCGCGGCTTCGCGCTGCCGCCCGCGCTGGACGCGAATCTGCTGAACATGGATCCACCGGACCACACACGGGTGCGCCGTCTGGTGGTGAAGGCCTTCACCCCGGGCCGGGTCGAGGCGCTGCGCGCCCCCGCACGGCGGACGGCCGACGAGCTGCTGGACGCGATGGCGGAGCGCGGCCGCGCGGATCTGATCGCGGACTACGCGGGGCCGCTGCCGATCGCCGTGATCTGCGATCTGCTGGGCATCCCGCAGCGTGACCGCCGCGACTTCCTGGCCTGGTCGGACGCCCTCATCACACCGGACCCGAGCCGGCCGGAGCTGATGAAGGAGGCGATCGGGGCGATGCTGGAGTTCTACACCGGTCTGATCGCGGCCAAGCGCGCGGAGCCGGGCGACGATCTGCTCTCGGATCTGATCGCGGCGCGTGATGACGAGGCCGCCGGTGCGGGCGACGACCGGCTCACCGAGGACGAGCTGACCTCGCTCGCCTTCCTCCTTCTCTTCGCCGGATACGAGAACACCGTCCACCTCATCGGCAATGCCGTGCTCGCCCTGCTCGACCACCCGGACCAGCTACGGCAGTTGCAGCACAATCCGGCCGAACTGCCGGCGGCCGTGGAGGAGTTCCTCCGCTTCGACGGCCCCTATCCGGTGGCGATCCGTCGCTTCCCCAAGGAGGACGTGGAGATCGGCGGCGTGCGGATCCCGGCCGGGGAGAGCGTGCTGCTGTCGATCGCGTCCGCGAACCGGGACCCCGCGCGCTTCCCCGAACCGGACGTGCTGGACCGCGGCCGGGACCTCTCCGGGCATCTCGCGATGGGGCACGGCATCCATTACTGCCTCGCCGCTCCACTCGCCCGGCTGGAGGCCGTCACCGCGCTCGACGCGCTCCTCAGCCGCTTCCCGGAGCTGCGACTGGGCGTCCCGCGTGGTGAATTGCGGCATCGACGGTCGCTGCGGGCACGTGGCCTGATTTCGCTGCCCGTCACCTGGTAATCGGCAAACGAACAAGTTTTTGAGGCATAACCGTTCGCTCATGCGGTAAAAAGGTTCCTGAGACCCGCCCGGTGTGCATCCCCCGTCGCACCGGGCGGGTCCTTCTTTGCACCGGTTGCAGTTGCGACACGCCCGGAGATGCGGCGCGGCCCTGGTCCGTCTGGCTCAACTGCGCTGCGGACCGCGGCACCACTTCTTAGCGTGACGGCATGGCAATTGACGCGCGTGTGTCCAGGAAGGCCGGTGCGGTGGCGCTGGTCGCTGTCGCCGGTATGTCGCTGACGTCCATACCGGCCGCAGCCAACGGACCGACGGCCCGTCAGCCCGCCGTCGCCGCAGCCGGGGTACAGGCACCCACCGCCCCCGGCACCCCCAGGCTGCCCAGCGGCCTGTCCGCCCTGTCCTGGATGGTGGCCGACGCGGACACCGGCAGCGTGCTGGCGGCGAAGAGCCCGCACCGCAGGCTCGCCCCGGCCAGCACCCTCAAGACACTGTTCGCGGTCACCGTTCTGCCGAAGTTCTCGGCCGGCACGGTACGCCGGGTCAGCTCCGCCGACCTCGCGGGTATCGGGGCCGGCAGCAGCGTCGTCGGCGTCCGGCAGGGCCGCAGCTACACCGTCGGCGACCTGTGGCGCGGGGTCTTCCTCCGCTCCGGCAACGACGCGGTGCATGTGCTGGCCGCGATGAACGGCGGCTGGCGGACCACGGCACAGGAGATGCAGGAGACCGCCCGGAAGCTCGGCACGCGCGACACCACCGTCAAGTCCCCGGACGGCTATGACGCGCCCGGTCAGGTGTCCTCCGCCCACGACCTGACCGTCTTCGCCCGCGCCGGGCTCGCCAACGAGGACTTCGCCCGCTACTGCGCCACCACCCGCGCCACGTTCCCCGCTGCCGGCGGCACCACGCAGATCGAGAACACCAACCGCCTGCTGGCGGGCTCGCACGGGATGACCCGCTACCCCGGCATCATCGGCGTCAAGAACGGCTACACCACCAAGGCCGGCAACACCCTGATCGCCGCCGCGCGCCGGAACGGCCGCACCCTCCTGGTCACCGTGCTGAACCCCCAGTCGAACGCGTACAACGCCGTCTACAAGGAAGCCGGTGCCCTCCTCGACTGGGGCTTCCGGACCGCCGGCACGGCTCAGCCGGTGGGCACCCTGCACGCCGTACGCGCCACCGACGGCGGCGGCCCAATCCGCCCAGTGGCTGCCGAGGTCACCGAAGGCCAAACCCGCGACGGTTCCCCCCGGTGCGCCACCCTCGCCCTGGCGGCGGGCGGCGCCGGCATCGCGGCATTCGGGCTGGGCACCCTGCTCGCCCGCCGGAGGCAGGCACGCGACGGCGGTGGTCGGAACGGAGGGGCGGCGTAGGCACGGGACGGTGGCCTGTGGCCGGTGGTGCGTGGCCCGTGGGGCGTGGCCCGTGGTGCGTGCGCGTCGCCTGTGGCCCGTACGGCAGTGGCGTCGGCTCGGCGCGTCCCGGCGGAGCCCGGTGCCATCGGTCGCCTGTGGGGCGGTCTCAGACCTCATCCCCGGTGGGGCGGTCTCAGACCTCGCCCACGGTGGGGCGGTCTCAGACCTCGTCCCCTGTGGGGCGGTCCCGGACCTCGCCCACGGTGGGGCGGATTTCGGTCGCTTCTCCCGTCGTCCGCAGCCGGGGTGCGGTCTCCGCCGCCGGCACGGCCCCGGGGCCGGTCAGACGCCCGGTCAGCTCCCGGGCCCAGGTCATGAGTCCCGCGACATCGATCCCGTAGGGGGCGGCGTCCGCGTACGGCGCGATGGCAGCCGTACCCCGGTCGAGCAGCGCCGTACCGCCCACGGCATTGCCCCGCGCCGCATGGGTGAGTCCCACCGCGAGCTGGGCGAGCCCCCGCCACAGCTCACGCTCCGGCTCCGGCGCCGCCTTCCAGGCGTCCTCCAGCACCTCATGGGCGTGGAACGGCATCCCGCCGTCGAGCAGCCGCTGTGCCTCGGTCAGCGAGTGTGCGGGTGTCCGGGGCACGCCCTCGGGCTGCCGGGCCACGCCCGGGGAGCCGTACGGCAGCGGCCGGCCGAGCCCGTCACGGGGGCGGGCGCTGCGGGCCCGCCCCTCCTCGTCACGGTCCCGGCGGCGCGGCCCCGCGGGGTCGGGCCCGCCACGAGTCCTGGCCGGGGTGTTGGTCGGGGTGTTTGCCGGGGGCGGGGCCGGGGCCGGGCTCGGGGCTCCGGTCCGTTCCCCGTCCGCCCTGTCACCGCCGTTCTCCCCGCCGCTGCCGCTGCCGCTGCCGCCGTTGCCGTCGCTGTCCGCCGCACCGGCGCCGCAGTGCTCGCAGACCGCGCTGCCGGGCCGTTCCCTGATCCGGCCGCAGGCGTCACACACCTGGTCCAGCCAGCAGGCCGGATCGCCGCCTTCGTCGACCGCCCGGTGCGGGACGGACGGGCGGGACGGGAGGGGCTGGTCCTGGGGGCTGTCCGCGTTGTTCACGCTTCGATTGTGCGCCGTGCGGCCGACCGGCGTCGCCGGGGGCGGGCGCCCTGCCGGGCAGTCGGCCCCCCCCCCGGGGCATTGTTAGGAACCTTTCCTATCCTCGTCGGGCGGACAGCCGGGCTGTCGGGCGGACAGCCGGGCTGTCGGGCGGGCGTCCGGGCTGTTCCGGCTCAGGCCAACTCGACCTCGTAGAAGCAGAAATGATCCTTGATCCGGGCGACCTCGGGGCGCGGCTCGGGGTAGGCCCACACGACGTCCTCCGGACCGCCGGCGAGCGACCAGTACGAGGCGGTGCCCTTGAAGGGGCAGACGGTGTGCGTTCCGGACGGGGTGAGCAGCTCGGTGCGGACGTCCTCGGGAGGGAGGTAGTACCGCACCGGATAGCCGGTCTCGGAGAGGAGCAGCGGGCGGCGGCTCTCGGCGATCAGCTGTCCGCCGATCTCGACGCGGACGTGGTCGGTGCCTTCTGTGACGTCGATGTGGTGGCCTTGGGTGGTGCTCATGGTCACTTCCCTTCGGTGGGCGAGGGGCACAGCTCCCTCCCGGTCCAGCATCGCACCGGGAGGGAGCAGGGGCAGTCGGGGCAACGGTGTGTGCGGGGGATGCGGGCGTGGGGCCCACCGGCAGCCCGTACGCCGTAGCCGCGCCGCATCCCGCAAACCTCACCACCCGCACACCGCTCGGAACCCCTCACTCCCTCACTCCCTCGCCCCTCACCCCTCACACCTCGCGGATACCGCGCCCCGCCCACTCCGGCGCAGCAGTGACGAGGCCGGTGAGGTACGCGCGGGGCGCGCCGGGCAGTGGCGCCGAGCGTCCGGCGGCCTGGTCGATGTGCAGGGTGAACAGCTCCTCAGTGGCCACCGGTTCGCCGGAGGGTTCCCCGGTGAACATCTCGTGCAGTATGCGGAGTTTCTTGCCGTCCACGCCCAACACGGTGGTGTGGACGGTGAGTTCGCTGTCGCGGGCGACCTCGTGGAGATAGCGGACATGGGCCTCGACCGTGTAGAGAGAGCAGCCGGTGCGCTTGCGGTAGGCGGCGTCGAGGCCGGCCGCGTCCATGAGGGCGTCGGTCGCGAAGCCGAAGATCAGGACGTAGTAGGCCTCGCTGAGGTGGCCGTTGTAGTCGGTCCACTCGTCCCGGACGGTCTGGCGAAAGAGCGGCGGGCCGCCCGGTGTGGCGTCGGTCATCGGCGGGTGCTCCCCAGCCGGCCCGTGGCGCGGAGGACGTCGATGACGCCCTGGTCGCGGGCGGCGACCAGCTCCGCGTACGTACGGTCGCCCGCGGCCTCCCGGCAGCCGTCGACCATCGCGTCGCGCAGCTCACGGTCCAGCTCGGGCGCCTCCAGACGGGTCCACGGCGACTTCAGGGACGGGCCGAAGTGGTCGAGCATATGGGCCATTCCGCCCTCGCCGCCGGCCAGTGCGAAGGTCAGGCAGGGGCCCATGAACGCCCAGCGCAGGCCCGGTCCTTCGGTGATCGAGGCGTCGATGTCCTCGACCGAGGCTTCGCCGTTGGCGACCATGTGCAGTGCCTCGCGCCAGAGCGCCTCCTGGAGGCGGTTGGCGATGAAGCCGGGCAGTTCGCGGTCCATGGTGATCACGGACTTGCCCGCCGCGTCATAGAAGCGGGAGGCCCAGGCGACGGCCTCGTGGTCCGTCTTCCCGCCGCCGACGACCTCGACCAGCGGGATGAGGTAGGGCGGGTTGAAGGGGTGGCCGACGACGAGGCGGCCGGCGTCCTCGGCCGCCGTCTGCATATCGCTCATCGGATAGCCCGAGGTGGAGGAGGCGATGACCACACCCGGCCGGGTCGCGGCGGCGAGCTCGGCGAGCAGGGAGCGCTTCAACTCCAGCTGCTCGGGGGCGCTTTCCTGGACGAAGTCGGCGTCGGCGACCGCCTCGGCGAGGGTGGGGGCGATCGTCAGCCGGTCCTGCGAGGCACCGTCGGCCAGGCCTATCTGTTCCAGCGCGGGCCAGGCGGCGGCCACCAGGCGGCGGAGTTTGTCCTCGGCGTCCGCGGCCGGGTCCCAGGCGGTGACGTCATAGCCGCGGGCGAGGAAATGGGCGACCCAGCCGCCGCCGATCACTCCGGCGCCGATACAGGCGATGTGGCGTACGTCCTCGGGGGCGCAGGGGGCAGGGGTGGTTTCAGGCATGGGGGAGCGGCTCCAGGTGGCGGGGAAGGGGAACGGGGAGGCGAGGGCGGCCGCGGGTCAGGCGCGGGGCTTCAGGCCCAGCCGGGCGCGCGCCCGGTCGGGGGTGGCGACCGTGGCACCGAGCAACTCGGTGATCTGGACGGCGCGTTCGACGAGCTGTCCGTTGGTGGCCTTGACGCCCTTGCTGAGGTACAGGTTGTCCTCCAGGCCCACCCGCACATGCCCGCCGAGGAGGATCGACTGGGCGACCCACGGCATCTGCATCCGGCCGAGCGCAAAGCTCGCCCACTGGGCGCCCTCGGGCAGCATGTGCACCATCGACTGCAGTACCCCCGGGTCGGCCGGCGCGCCCCACGGGATGCCCATGCACAGCTGGAAGACGGTCGGGTCGTCCAGTAGCCCCTCGGCCAGCAGCTGCTTGGCGAACCACAGCTGACCGGTGTCGAAGATCTCCAACTCGGGCCGCACACCGAGCTCCTGGATGCGCTGCGCGCCCGCCCGCAGCATGTCGGGGGTGGAGACATAGAGGCTGGAGCCGTCGCCGAAGTTGAGGGAGCCGCAGTCCAGGGTGCAGATGTCGGGCAGCAGTTCCTCGACGTGCGGCAGCCGCTCCAGACCGCTCACCAGGTCCGTACCGGGCAGCTGCCGGAGCGGGGCGTCGGGGTCGATCACCAGGTCGCCGCCCATGCCGGCGGTGAGGTTGATGACGACGTCGGTGCCGGTCTCCTTGATCCGCTCGACCACCTCCGCGTACAGGCGCGGGTCGCGCGACGGATCGCCGGTCTCGGGATCGCGGACATGAATGTGCACCACCGCGGCGCCCGCGGCCGCCGCCTCGACGGCCGACGCGGCGATCTGCTCGGGCGTCACGGGGACGTGCGGGGAGCGGCGGACGGTGTCGCCGGCGCCGGTGAGCGCGCAGGTGATGATGACCTCGTGGTTCACGGGGATCCCTTCGACGGGGGTGGGTGCCTCGGGCTCGGCGGGGAACGGCGGCGTCAGACGGCGGAGGCGGGGGTGAGCTCGCTCTCCACAAAGGCCAGCAGTGCGGCGTGCATGGTGTCGGGGCCGGTGCTGTCCGGAGCGGTGGCGAGCACCTGCGTGGCCAGGCCGTCGATCAGCGCGGTCAGCCGTAGCGCGGTGAACTCCGGATCGACCGTGCGGAAGACGCCCTGGTCGACGCCGCGGCGCACGACCTCGGCGACGGTGGTGCGCCACTGCCGGTAGTAGTGCTCGTGCAGGCGCCCCACGGCGGTGGAGCGGGCGGCCTGGGCCCACAGATCGAGCCAGACCAGCCACTGGCGGCGCTGCTGATCGGTGCGCGGGGTCTGCAGCGCGATCAGATGCAGCAGCTCGGCACGGGCGTCGGGGGCCGCGGCCAGCCCCGCGGCGCGGCGCTCGGTGTCCTCGTCCATGCACCAGCGCACGGCCGCTTCCAGCAGTTCGTCGCGGCCGGGGAAGTGGTAGTGGACGGCGGCCGGGCTGGTACCGCAGGCGGCGGCGATATCGGCGACCCGTACACCGTGGAAACCGTGCTCGGCGATCAGCCGGACGGTCTCGCGCACGATCTGCAGCGGCCGGCCGCCCTCGGGCACGGCGGCCGGCTCACGGCCGGGCGGCGCAGCGGGCCGCTCCGGGGCGCCGAGCAGCCAGCCGGTGTCCACCGTGCCGATATCGGCGATACGCACGATCTCGGCCAGTGTGAAGCGCCGGGTGCCCCCCAGTGACCTGGACAGTTTCGAGGGATCCATCACGATCCGGCGGGCGAACTCGCGATGGCTGCAGCCGAGCCGGCCGATCACCTGCCGGACCCGGTCGGTGACCTCTCCGGCGTCGTCGGCGACCCGGTCTCCGGGGGTGTCCTTCATGGTCCGGGACCGTAACAGCGTGTTGAGAACATCGCAACGGTCGGGGGAGGGGATGGAGGTGCATGGGCCTGATATCGCTGGGTTCAGGACGCGGTGATGAGGGGAATCTGAGAGAGGAGTCAGTGAAGTGGCGGCGGTGGCCGCGGCGGGACCGGGCAAAGGGGCTGGAGACGCCGCAATCCGGGTGCATGTGGCAAAGTGACGACATGGCTGACCGGGGAGCGAAGCGGCCCACCGTGTCGGTGCCGGACGACTGGCCCGCCCACCCGGACCTGACCCTGGCCCTCAACGGCATGGGCGGCTTCGACTGGGACCTCGACAGCGGGCTGATGCACATGGACCCGCCCGCCCTCGAGGTGTTCGACATGCTCCCGGCGGAGTACGACGACCGTCCGGCCACGCTCAACTGCCGCGTCCCGCCCCATGAGGCGGCCCGCCTGGACGCCCTGGTCGCCCGTGCGCTCAAGGACGGCAGTCATTCCTACGGCGCCTACTTCCGGGTACGGCTGCGCAACGGTGAGCTGCGCTGGACCCACTCCCAGGGCAGCATCCGCCGCGACGGCACCGGCAGGCCCCGCCGCATCATCGGGGTGGTCCGCGACGCCAGCCACGAATACACCCACGCGGCGGAGCGGCTCGCCGTCGATGAGGAGCGCCGGCGGCACACAAGCGTCGTCGAGCGCACCACCGCCGCCCTGGCGCACGCCAGAACGGTCGGTGAAGTGATCGCGGTGCTCGCCGATGAGCAGGGGCTGAGCCGGCTGGGCGCGGAGAACGTGATTCTGGGCCTCGTCGAGGCGGGACGCATCCGGCTGATCTCCGAGGGCAAGGCGGGCAGCTTTGTACCCGACCTCGAATACACGCGGGTGGGGGACGAATTCCCGATGAGTGAAGTCGTCCGCACCCTCACCCCGCGCTATGTGTGCAGCCGCGCGGAATTCCGGCACAAATACCCCCGGCTGTGGCCGGCCATCGAGCCGCTGAACGTCAACTCCGCCGCATATCTGCCACTGATCGCGCAGGGCCGCCCGATCGGTGTGATCGGTCTGTTCTTCGAGCGGGAGAGCGACTTCCGCGACCAGGAGCGCAACGTCCTGGTCGCGCTCGGCAGCAGCATCGCGCAGAGCCTGGCCCGCGCCATGCTCTACGACCAGGAGCACGATCTCGCCGCCGGCCTCCAGCAGGCCATGCTGCCGCGCCGGATCCCCGGCATCCCCGGCGCCCAGATCGCCGTCCGCTATCGCTCCGCCCGGATGGGCCGGGACATCGGCGGCGACTGGTACGACGTGATCCCGCTGCCCGACGGCCGGGTCGCCGCCGTCATCGGCGACGTCCAGGGCCATGACACCCAGGCAGCGGCGCTGATGGGCCAGCTGCGGATCGTGCTGCGCGCCTACGCCGCCGAAGGGCATGCCCCCGCCACCGTCATGGGCCGCGCCTCCGCCTTCCTCAACGAGCTGGACACCGACCGCTTCGCCACCTGCACCTACGTCGACGCCGATCTGAGCACCGGCTCGGCCCGGATCGTCCGGGCCGGCCATATCGACCCGCTGCTGCGGCACGCCGAGGGCATCTGCCGCCGGCTGCCGGTGGCCGGCGGGCTGCCGCTCGGGATCTCCTCCGAATTCCGGCGGCTCGACTACCCGGTCACCACCGTCCAGCTCGCCCCCGGCGACACCCTGCTGCTGTGCACCGACGGCATCGTCGAACAGCCCGGCACCGACCTCGACGTAGGGATGCGGGAGCTGGCCCGCGAGGTCCGCGACGGTCCCCAGGACGTCCAGCAACTCGCCGACCGCCTCTGTGAGTTGGCGGGCGACCGGACCGGCGAGGACGATATGGCGCTGCTGCTGCTGCGCCGGCTGGGCGTCCCGGAGCACGACATCGTGGGACGGTTCCGCCAGCACATCGCGCCCGCCGACCCCGAAGGCCTCTCCGCCGCCCGGCACATGATCCGGGCCGCGGTACGCGCCTGGGGCGCGGCGGACCGCGCCGAGGAGATCGAACTGGTCGCCGACGAGCTGATCACCAATGCGCTGCTGCACACCGACGGCGAGGCCGTGGTCAACATCCGTATGCCGCACAGCGTCGGGCGGCTGCTGCGGCTGGAGGTCGAGGACCACTCCAGCAGCCTGCCGCGACGCCGCGAGCCCGGTGAGGCCGGCGTCTCCGGCCGCGGCCTGCTCCTCGTGGACCGCCTGGCGGATGTCTGGGGTGTGGAACCGCGCGGCAGCGGAAAGTGCGTATGGTGCGAGTTCAACTGCTCCTGACCGGACGGCGCCGAGCCGTGCCGGCACGGGCGATCAGCGGGCACGGGTGCCGGGGCATCGGCACGGTCGAGTGAGGACGGCTCTATGGGAACGCGGGCTGCGGAACAGCGCGAGGAAGCCCGCCGGTCGGCGGCGCGGCTGGAGGCGGAAGGCGTCCGCAACGTGGCGCTGACCTGGGTGGACAACGCCGGCGTCACCCGCGTCAAGACCATTCCGGCCCAGCGGCTCACGGCTGCCGCGGAGCGCGGCGTCGGAATGTCGCCCGTCTTCGACGTCTTCACCTCCGACGACAGCATCACCGAATCCGAGCACCTCGGCGGGCCCGACGGGGACCTGCGGCTCTTCCCCGACCTGGACCGCGTCACCGTACTCGCCGCACAGCCCGGCTGGGCCTGGGCGCCGGTGGACCGCTACGACCAGCTCGGCCGGCCGCACCCCGCCTGCCAGCGGCAGTTCGCCCGGCGGATGGTGGAGCGGGCCGGCGCGGCCGGGCTGGAGCTGCGGATGGGCTTCGAAACCGAATGGGTGGTCACCCGCGCCCCCGACGCACACCAACCGGCCGGAACCGGCCCGGACGAGGCGCTCGACTACCCCTGCGCGGGCCCCGCGTACGGCATGACCCGGGTCGTCGAACTCTCCGACTACCTCCGCGATGTCACCGAGGCGCTGTCCGTCCAGGGCATCGACGTCCTCCAGCTCCACCCCGAGTACGCCCCGGGCCAGTTCGAGGTCACCACCGCCGCGGGCGACCCCGTCCGCGCCGCCGACGATGTGGTGCTGGTCCGCGAGACCGTCCGCGCCGTCTCCGCCCGGCACGGACTGCGTGCCTCCTTCGCCCCGTCGGTCGTCGCCGGACAGGTCGGCAACGGCTGCCACCTCCACGTCGGCCTCTACCGCGACGGGGTGAGCCTGCACCGCACCCCCGACGCCCGCTGGGGCCTGGCGCCGGACGCCGTGGCCTTCCTCGGCGGCATCCTCAACACCCTGCCCGCCCTGCTCGCCATCGGCTGCCCCTCACCCGCCAGCTATCTGCGGCTGCAGCCCTCCCGCTGGGCCGGTATCTACCAGTGCTGGGGCGTGGAGAACCGGGAGGCGGCGCTGCGCCTGATCACCGGCGCCCCCGACGACCCGGACGGCGGCCACGCCGAGGTCAAGTCCTTCGACGCCGCGGCCAACCCGTATCTCGCGGTCGGCGCGGTGCTCGCCGCGGGACTGCACGGCATCGAGTCCGCGGCGCAGCTGCCGGCACCGCAGACCGGCGACCCGGGCATCCTCGGCGTCCGCGAACGCGCCCGGCGCGGCATCGTACGGCTGCCCGCCACCCTCACCGAGGCGGCCGACCAGCTGGAGAAGTCCGCCCCGCTGTACGAGGCGATGGGCGAGGTGCTGCACGGCGCGGTGCTCGCGGTCCGGCGCGCGGAGGAGGCCCGGTTCGCCGACAGTGAGGCCGAAGAGATCGCCGCCGCCACCCGCTGGCGCTGGTGAGGCCGGCGGACGTCCCGGGGGCGGCGGCCACTTCCTGGACACCGGACTGCCCGACGATCCGACGATCCGACGGACCCGCCGGGACGGCCGGGTCGCACGACGACGACGGCTGGTCGGGCGGCCGGAGTGCCTCTTCCGGTTCCGGTTCCGGGTCCCCACGGTGCCCCCATCGCATGCTTTACTGCCGCGTGCCCTCTACAACGACCTCCGAAAAGGGCGAAATACCCCTGCGCTCCCGGATATTCGCCGATCTGACGCCGCTGCGCACCTCCCTGGACTACCGCCGCCTCTGGTGTGGCAACACCATCTCCTGGATGGGCCAGCAGATGACCGCGCTCGCGGTCTCCCTGCAGGTCTACGACCTCACCCACTCCACCTTCTCGGTCGGCCTGGTGGGCCTGTGCTCACTGGCCCCGCTGGTCGTCTTCGGGCTCTACGGCGGTGCCATCGCCGACACCGTCGACCGCCGCAAACTGGGCCTCTACAGCGCTCTGGGTGCGACGGCGATGTCCCTGGCCCTGGCCACCGCCGCGCTGGCCGGATACCACCGGGTCTGGCTGCTCTACACCGTCGTCGCCTGCCAGGCCGTCTGCTTCGCGATGAACTCACCGGCCCGCAGCTCGATGATCCCGCGGCTGCTGCCCACCGAGCAGTTGCCGGCCGCCAATGCCCTCAACTCCCTGACCAGCAACCTCGGTCTGATGGGCGGGCCGATGCTGGGCGGGGTCATCGTGGGCCTGTGGGGCTATCAGACCGCGTATCTGATCGATGTGGCGGCCTTCAGCGGCTCGCTGTACGCGATGTGGCGGCTGCCGTCCATGCGGCCCGACCAGGGGGAGGGGCCGCGGCGCCGGGCCTCCGTACTGGACGGCCTGCGCTTCCTCGCCACCCGTCCGAATCTGCGGATGACGTTCTTCTCCGACCTGGCGGCGATGGTGCTCGCCCAGCCGCGCGCACTGTTCCCGGCGGTGGCGGTGCTCTGGTTCGGCGGGGACGCCAAGACCGTCGGCCTGCTGGTCGCGGCGCCCGCGGTGGGCGCCGTACTGGGCGGACTGTTCTCCGGCTGGCTCGGCGGGATCCGCCGGCACGGCCTCGCCATCCTCATCGCGGTGGCCTCCTGGGGCGCGGCCATTGCCTGCTTCGGGTTCTCCCGGCAGTTGTGGCTGGGGCTGTTCTTCCTGGCCGTGGCCGGCTGCGCGGACACCGTCTCGATGGTGTTCCGCAGCACCATGCTGCAGGCCGCGACGCCGGACGAGATGCGCGGCCGGCTCCAGGGCGTCTTCATCGTCGTGGTCGCCGGCGGCCCGCGGCTCGGCGACTTCCTCGCCGGCTCGGCGGCCGATCTGACCTCCCCGGCCACCGCGGTGATCGGCGGCGGCCTGGCCTGCGTCCTGGCCGTGACCGCCCTCGGCCTCGGCCGCCGCGCCTTCGCCCGCTACGACGCCCGCGATCCACAGCCGTGAGGGTGGGGGCTATTCCCGTGCCTCCGGTGGCTCACGGGTGTGAGGGCGGGGGCTGTTCCCGCGCCTCCGGTGGCCCGACCCGGACGCCGCCCGGTCCGGCACCCCGCTCGGCGGCAAAGCGCCCTCGGCGGCGAAGCCCCCTCGGCGGCCGACCCGCCCTCTGGCTGCCGCTTCCGCACCCGCTGCCCGCTCGCGACGGGACGGTGCGCGACCACCGAGCCGCCGCCGGCCGGGCCGGAGACGGCGGGCCACCGGGTGACCTGCCACTTCCCGCTCACCGCGGCGCCGCTCAGTAGCGGGTGAGCGCGGTCGGCCCGGACGCGGTGCCGAGGGCGATATGCGGATGTGCGGACGGCCGCACCCAGGACAGGATCCGCGCCATTGCCCCGGCCGGTACGGACACACAGCCGGCCGTGGCGCCCCTCCCGTGGACATGGAGGAAGATCCCGGCGCCGCGGCCGCGCACCGGACGGTGGTAGTTGAAGCCGATGACCAGGGCCCGGCTGTACTGCGTCGGATAGGCGGCCAGGTGCTCGGACTCAGCGGCCGCGCAGTCCGGGGGCCGGGGGTCCACCCAGCGGTTGTACGAGGCGGAGGCGTTGTCCTCGCACCACCAGGAGTGCGTGCCGACCCTGCGGTAGGGAGTTGCGGTGCCGGGCGGTGCCGGTGCGGTACCGAAGCCGAACGGCAGGTCGTACAGCCCGGTCGGGGTGGTCGCGGTGCCCTGTACCCGGCTGCGGCCCTCGGCCAGGCCGCCGGACCCGAACCGGGCAGGCGCCGAACCCACTTGTCGCCAGCGGCCGTTGTGCCGCTGCCACCACCGCACGGTCCCGGTGGTGGCGCCGGTGGTGTGCGCACGGGCGGTGATGAGCTGGGTGCCGCCCCCGGTGTCGGCCATGGTGGCGGGGAGGGGGACGTGCGGGGCGGGGGAGACGGCGGGCGGTGTGGCTGCCCGGCCGGGGGCGGCAGACGCGCCCAGCGCCACCGCGGCCGCTGACAGCAGTGCCACGGCCCTGGCTCCGAGCCGGGTGCGGGCCGTCGCCGGGTGCGTCGTCGTCCTGGTCCGGGGCATGGGCATGACCGCACGGTAGAGCGTGACCGGCGTGCCCGGCGCCGCCCGATCGGGTCACATACGCCGGGCCCGGCCCCCGCGCAACCCGTCCGCGGCAATCCGCCGTGCGCCGGGGCCATGGACGGGCGAAACTCGGGTACGGGGGCTCATATGCCACTAGCCGTCTCATTCTGGAGGCCCGCAGTGCAGCGGCAACCGCATACGTGCAGTGAGCGCACGCTCGACCGCGACCCGGAGCCGGGGGGCCCACCGCCGAACCCCGTCCCGGACCCGCTCCCCGGCCCGCCGGTCCCGCCCGCGCCACCTGAACCCATACCGCCGGAACCGTCGCCGATTCCCCGTCCGCCCGGACCCGACCCCGACCCGGTCCCGGAGCCGTCCCCGGCTCCTTCGCCGCTCTCCTAGGAGCCGCCCGGACTTTCGCCCCGTATACCGCGGGTACCACGTCCCCGCACCACCAAGGAGGTGCTGATCATGGCCATCGCCACGGTCAACCCGGCCACCGGCGAGACCCTGAAGACCTTCGACGCGCTCAACGCGGGCGAGATCGAAGATCATCTGGTCCGGGCGGAGCAGGCCTTCCAGGAGCACCGCACCACGAGCTTCGCCCGCCGCAGGGAACTGCTGCTCGCGGCCGCCGACCTGCTCGACGCCGACCAGGACGGCATCGCCCGCACCATGACCACCGAGATGGGCAAACCGCTGCCCCAGGCGCGCGCGGAGGCCGCGAAGTGCGCCAAGACCATGCGCTGGTACGCCACCCACGCCGAGGCGCTGCTCGCCGACGAGCACCCCGACCCCGCCGACGCCAGCGACTCCGGCGCGCGGCGCGCCGTGGTGCGCTACCGCCCCCTCGGCACCGTGCTCGCGGTGATGCCCTGGAACTTCCCGCTCTGGCAGGTCGTACGGTTCGCCGCACCCGCCCTGATGGCGGGCAACACCGGGCTGCTCAAGCACGCCTCGAACGTCCCGCAGACCGCGCTCTACATCGAGGAACTCTTCCGCCGCGCCGGCTACCCCGAGGGCTGCTTCCAGACCCTGCTGATCGGGTCCGGGGCCGTCGAGGGCATCCTGCGCGACCCGCGGGTCGCCGCCGCGACCCTGACCGGCAGTGAACCGGCCGGCCGCTCGGTGGCCGCCATCGCCGGCGACGAGGTCAAGAAGACCGTCCTCGAACTCGGCGGCAGCGACCCGTTCGTCGTGCTCCCCTCCGCCGACCTCGACAAGGCGGCCCGCGTCGGGGTGACCGCGCGCGTCCAGAACAACGGGCAGTCGTGCATCGCGGCCAAGCGGTTCATCGTGCACGAGGACGTCTACGACGCCTTCGTCGAGCGGTTCACCGGCCGGATGGCCGCACTGACCGTCGGCGACCCGATGGACGAGGACACCGATGTCGGACCGCTCTCCAGCGAACAGGGCCGCTCCGACCTGGAAGAACTCGTCGATGACGCGGTCCACAAGGGCGCTGTTGCGCTGTGCGGCGGACGGCGCCCGCCGCAGCACCACGCGGGCTGGTTCTATGAGCCGACGGTGCTGTCCGGCATCACCCCCGAGATGCGCATCGACCAGGAGGAGGCGTTCGGGCCGGTCGCCACGCTCTACCGCGTCGCCGACCTGGACGAGGCGGTGCGGGTCGCCAACGACACGCCGTTCGGGCTCAGTTCCAACGCCTGGACCCGGGACCCCGACGAACAGGAGCGCCTCGCCCGCGACCTGCAGGCCGGCGGGGTCTTCTTCAACGGGATGACCGCCTCCCACCCGGGCCTCCCGTTCGGCGGCGCCAAGCGCTCCGGCTACGGACGGGAGCTCTCCGGGCACGGCATGCGGGAGTTCTGCAACATGACGACGCTGTGGTACGGGCCGGAGGACTGAGAACCGCAGCCCGGTACGGGAGTTGGCCCGACGGACGCGCATGCCGGAGCGGGTTTTCGTCGGGGGACGTGAGGGTGTACGTTCCGGTCAGGCCGAGTCGGCCAACGGCCAGGTTGGTCGGCTCGGCCCCTTGTGGACCGGGTGCAGGATGACGTCGCCGGCCCATGGCATCCGGGCCTTCCGCACCACTGACGCACCGTCAATGTCCCTGCCCGGCAGGGAATTCAGTGCGTGATGTCCGTCGTGTCCGGCACCGCGAACTCACACCACAGGGCCTTGCCCGCGCCCCGCGGCTCCGCACCCCATGCGTCGGCGAGGGCCTCGACCAGCATCAGCCCCCGGCCCGACGTGGCGGTCTCGCCGGGGCTGCGCCGCCGCGGCCACCGGCTGGAGCGGTCCTCCACCTCCAGCCGGATCCGGCGCGGGGTGCCGGGCAGCAGCTCCACGGAGACCAGGGCGCCGCTCTCGGTGTGCGTCAGCGCGTTGGCGATCAGCTCGGAGGCGGCGACCTCGATGTTGTGCATGACGGCGCCCGCCCGCCACTGGTCCAGGGTGCGGCGCAGCGCGGAGCGGACCTCCGCGGTGCCCGACGGATCGGCCTGATGGACATGCAGCCGCATCCGCGGGGTGGTGACGCCCCCGGAGCCGGGCAGCCGGTGCAGCAGCAGAAGGGCCATATCGTCCTCGGAGCCGGGATCGGCCCACAGATGGTCCGAGAGCCGGTCGGCGAGCGCCTCCAGGTCCGTGGGCCCGGCGCGGACCGCAGCGGACAGCGCGTCGATGCCTGTGGAGATGTCCTGTCCGGGCTGTTCCACCAGGCCGTCGGTGCACAGCAGCAGCGTCGACCCCGGCTCCAGGAACAGCTGGGTCTCCGGGAAGTGGTCGTGCCCGAAGTGTGTGGCCAGGCCCAGCGGCAGCCCGCCGCGGATCTCGGGCCAGTCGATGTGCCGGGAGCTGTTGCTGATCAGCGGGCCGAGATGGCCGGCCCGCGCGAGGTGCAGCGCCCCGGATTCCAGGTCGGCCTGGATGTACGTACACGTCGCGAAGCGCTCGGTGTCCAGCTCGGCCAGAAAGCGCGAGGCCCGCACCAGCACGGTCTCCGGGGAGTGCCCCTCGCTGGCGTAGGCGCGCAGGGCGATGCGCAGCTGGCCCATCACGGCGGCTGCATGGGTGTCGTGCCCCTGCACATCGCCCACCACCAGCCCGGTCCGCCCCTGGGGCAGCGCGATCACGTCGTACCAGTCGCCGCCGATGTCCCGCCCGACGCTCGCCGGGTGATAGCGGACGGTGACCGCGCCACCGGTGAGGGGCGGGAGCCGGCGCGGCAGCATCGTCGCCTGCAGCCCCGTCGCGAACTCCCGCTCCTGGTCGAAGAGGGTCGCCCGCTGCACCGACTGCGCGACGACACCGGCCAGCGCCAGCGCCAGGTTCCTGGCCTCCGGTGACTGCACCGCCGGCTCGGCGTTGAACAGCCCCAGCGCACCGATGACGGTGTCCTGGGCGACCAGCGGCAGAAATGCCGCGCTGCCCGTCGGCAGCACCTCGGTGTACGGGCGCAGCCGCGGATAGCGCGCGATGAGTTCGCCGCGGCTGCCGAGGAAGATGGGCCGCCGCGAGCGCGCCGCGTCGGCCAGCGGCAGGGTGTCGTCCAGCCGGGAGGTCATCATGTCGTCGGGCACCTCGCCCCCCATCCCGGCGGTGGCGATGACCTCGAACTGATCGTTCTCCACCAGCCCCAGGACCAGGCCGTCCGCACCGAACCGCCGCGCGCCGCCGGCCCCGGTGAGCACCCGGGTCACGTCCTTGACGGACAGTGCGCGGGCCAGTGCGGCGGTGGTCTGCTGCACCATCACGGTCTGCCGCTGCCGCTCCTGCTGGAGCGAGCGCAGCAGCGCGGAGTCCGCCAGCTCGCTGGTCGCCTCCCGGACGATGCCGATGATCCGGTACGGCTTCCCGTCCGCGTTGTGCAGAATCCGCCCCTGGGAGTGCGTCCAGCGCTGGGTCCCGTCGCGGCACTGGACCCGGAAGTACGCGCCGTAGGACGAGTGGCCGTCCTGCAGGGCCTGGGACAGCGCCTCGTCCAGCCGCAGGCCCTCCTCCGGCGGCACCCGCGTGACCAGGGACATCGGCGCGCCGTCGTATTCGTCCGGGCGGAGGTCGAAGACCTCCATGGCACCGGGGTCCAGGTCCATGGAGCCGCGGTCCAGATCCCAGTCGAAGGTGCCCATCCGGTTGAGCGAGAGCCGCTCGCGCAGTCCGATGGGCTCATGGTGCGACACCCCGGGGGTGTCCTCCGCGACGAGGCGCCACTCCCGGTCGGCCCGCGGGTCGTAGTCCTTGCCGGACGGTTCCAGGGACGGGCCGGTCATGGGGTGCCGCGCCTCGTGCCCCGGCCGCGCGGGAGGTGCGGACCCGCTCCTCGCGGGTAGCGGCGCATCGGGACGGCGGCCGGCGACGCCACGCCGAGCACACCTCGCGCCCTCGGTCGCGGGCCGTTGACCGGGGCCGATATCCACCGGAACGCGGCCATGCGAACACCCTAGGCGTGGGTCGCAGGCCCCGCATGTCCGGTGCCGCCGGATGACCACGGCGGTGGGGACACCGTCCGTACCCGTGGCCAGGGCTTCCAGGCGCCGGTTCAGCTCAGGTGACGTGCCACCACGCCAGGAACGTACAAGAAGGCGTGACGGGGCGGTTGGCAGTCTCAGCGCATGACGACCGACAACACCTCCGTACGATTCGACACCAAGATCGCCGTTCTGCTGCGCGAGGATCTGGCGCCCTGGCAGCGGCTGAATGTGACCGCGTTCCTGGTCAGCGGTCTTGGCTCAACGCTCCCCGAAGTCATCGGCGAACCGTACGCCGACGCCGACGGCACCCCGTATCTGCCCATGTTCCGCCAGCCCGTCCTGGTCCTCGAAGGGACGAAGGAGACACTGACCGCCGCGCACGGCCGCGCCTTGTCCCGCTCGCTTCCCCGGTCGGTGTTCACCTCCGACCTCTTCGCCACCGGCAACGACCAGGACAACCGCGCGGCGGTGCGGGCGGTGCCGAAGGACCAGTTGGATCTGGTGGGTCTCGCCGTGTACGGGCCGCGCAACGCGGTCGACAAGGTGCTCAAGGGCGCCCGCATGCACCCCTGAGCACCACCGACGGCCTGGTGTTCGACCACATGGCCTGGCTGGGCCGGGTCGATCCGCGGTGGACCACCGTGTTCTGCGACAGCCGGTAGTCAGCCGCCGGACCGGTCCGTCAGCCGCATACGCGACACCTCCACAAGCGCGTCCACCGGTCCGTGGTGCTCAGGTCTTGGCGGGCGGCAGGAGGCGGGAGCAGGTGGAGCGGGCGACGAAGGCGATGCCGTCGTAGTCCTCGGCCGGCACGAGCGGCGCCACGTGGAAGCGGTAGACGAACCGTGGCACGTGGGCACCGAAGCTGCGCTGCAGGTGCGGGGCGCGCAGCCACTGCGCGGATTCTGATGGCGGGCCGGCGGCGCGCAGGTCGGCGTAGTAGTCGCCGGGGACGGCGCCCGCGAGCCGTGCTTCGACGGACCGGATTCCCGTGCCGATCCGGTGCCGGCGCGGCGGGCCCTGCAGGTCGGCGCCGCGGCGGGCGAGGAAGGAGCCCTTGCCGAAGAGCAGGGCCAGCGCGTAGTAGCCGTCGCCGTAGCGCTCCCGGAGTCTGCTGCCGAGCGCGGGCACGCCGTCGCCGTACGTGCCCTTCGCGATGTGTCCGTTGTGGGCCCAGACGATGACGCGCGCCTGGGGGTTGTCGTCGACCAGCCGCGCCACGGCGTCGGCCATGTAGCGGTCACGGGCGGCGAACACGCTGCTCTCGCCGGAGCGCAGGCCGGGGGAGCGGGTCACCAGATCGGCGGCGCGGGTGAGGATGCGCGCATGTTCCAGGGCCTCGTCCGCGGTATCCACCGTGGTGTGCCGGGCGAACTCCTCCCGGTGGTCCTCCAGGAAGCCGGCGAGTGCCTCGGCGCGGCGCAGGAGGGCCTGTTCCGGGTCGGGCTGAGAAGCGGGGCGGGCCTGCGCCAGCACCTCCAGTTCTCGCACGTTCTCCGCCTGCTCGGGCGCCACTTGGCGCAGGAAGGCGGCGACCGCTTCGACCGAGTCGGCGCAGCGCTGGGGATCCGTGCCGACGAAGCGCACCCGCCGGCCTTCGGGGAGGCCGCGGTTGTGGGCGCGCAGCCACTCGACGAGGTCGAGCATCTCCTCAGTGCGCCAGGTCCAGAACCCCAGGCGGGTGATGAGGCGCGCGGGGTCCCCGGTGCCGTGCCGTACGTACGCGTCGAGGGCGCGGGCGGCGGAAGCGCTGGCCTCCAGGGCGAAGGTGGTGAAGCCCGCCTCGCGCACCAGGAACTCCACGATCCGGTGCTTCAGCCGGAAGAACTCCCGGGTGCCATGGGGGGATTCGCCCAGACCGACGATCCGCACATCCCGCAGGGCGTCGCTGAGCGGTTCGAGGTCCTGAGGGGGAGCGCCCGGTGTCAGCGTGCCGAGCGGTCTGGCGTGCTCGGTCAGCCAGCGAGCGATGTCGTCGGGCACTGTGGTGCGTCTCCTTCTTGGGTGCGGCCGGGCGGCGCCTCGGCGCGCCCGTGCTCCCGCACTTGATCGTGTGTCTGCTCCTGCTCCTGCTCCTGCTCCCGGCACACGGCACGCGGCACGCGGCGAGGATGTCCTGGAGTTCTTGCACGAAGTCCGGGTGTCTCGAAGTCCGGGTGTCCCTGAAGGACTTCGAGGACGTGTGCATCGCGCGGGCGTGACTCCCACCACGGTCACCCCGCTCACGGAGGCCGCGCCGTCCTCCCTCCTGGAGGCCGTGGCCGGCCGGCTGACCGCAGAGGGCGCCCGCCCTCAGGAAGCGTTCGGAGCTCCCGGCCGCCGCAGGCTTTCGAGCGTGGTGAGCCACTGAGCGACAACGGTGTCGATGAACTCGTCGGTCACATGGCTGCGGTCGAGGAAGAGCCGGGCGAGGACCGGCCCGTAGAGCAGGGTGTACTCGGGGGCGTCGATCTGGACGCCTGAGGGTTCCAGCAGTTTGTTCAGGGCCGCCCGGCGGTCCTGGCCGATGCGCTCCAGGGCCTGGGCGCTGTCGGGGTCGTGGTCGGCTTGGGCGGTGACGGCCAGTACTGCGGTGCGGATGGCCGGTTCGCTGATGCCGTCGCGCAGGCTCTTGAGCCAGTCGGTGGCGACGGTGCGTACATCGCCGCCCGGCTTGGGGTAGTTGCCGAGGTCGGGGCCTTCCAGGATCAGGTCGAAGAGCAGCGCGGCCCGGTTGGGCCAGTGGCGGTAGAGGGTCTGGCGGGTGACCTCGGCGCGCTCGGCCAGCAGTGCGTACGTCAGCCCGGTCGGTCCGACCTGGGGCAGCAGTTCACGTGCGACGGTCAGGACGCGATTGCGGGTGCGCTGGACGCGTGGGTTGCTCGGAGTCGGCCGGCGGCGATGGAGGGGCTGCTGCATGGACCCATCCTACCCATGAATCATACGGTTCGTGTGATTTTGGCCACCACTTGAATCATCCAGTGCGTGTGATACAAAGAAATCACACGCACTGGATGATTCGTGGTGTGTGCGGTTCTCTCTCCCCAGGAAGTGCTCGATGTCCACTGCAATCACCTTCTCCGAGTACGGCGGGCCCGAGGTCCTCGCCCTGTCCCAGGTCGCCACCCCCGAACCGGGCCCGGGCCAGGTCCGCATCCGCGTGCGGGCGACCGCCGTCAACCCCATCGACCTGCGGATTCGCGCCGGGTTGATGCAGGGCGTCTTCCCGGTCGCCTTCCCGATGGTCCCGGGCTGGGACGTGGCCGGTGTCGTCGACAAGGCCGGCGACGGCGCCACCGCCTCGCTGGGCGACGAGGTCTTCGGCGTCGCCACGGCCGGCGGCTACAGCCAGTACGCCTTGCTCGACCGGCCCGTCGCCAAGCCCGCGGAGGTGTCGTTCGAGACCGCGGCCGCGATGGTCACGGTCGGCGAGGCCGCCTGCCGGGCGATCGAGCACCTCGGTGTGCAGCCGGGGCAGACGCTGCTCGTCCACGGCGCCGGCGGCAGCGTGGGCGGTATCGCCGTGCAGGTGGCCGCCGCCCGCGGCATCACCGTGCTCGGCACTGCCGCCGAGCAGGACATCGAGCGCGTCAACGGCATCGGTGCTCACGCCGTGCTGTACGGCGAGGGCTGGGCGGAGCGGGTCAAGGCCGCCGCCCCGGACGGTGTGGACTCCGTGTTCGACACCTCAGGTGCGGGTGTACTCGCCGACTCCGTAGCCCTCGTCGGCGATGCGGGCAAGGTCGTCACCATCGCCGACCCGTCCTTCGCCCGGCACGGCGTGCGGTTCACCGGCATGGACCCGGCCGACCGCTTCCCCGAAGCTCTGCCGCAGCTGGCCGGCCTGATCGCCGCCGGCCAGCTCGACGTTCCGGTGTGGCGCGCCTACCCGCTCGCCGAGGCCGCCCAGGCCCACACCGACCTCGAAGCCCGCCGCAACCAGGGCAAGGTCGTCCTCCTGCCCTGACCCGAGCCCATCGGGTGAGGCGTCGGCGGCGAGGCGGCCGCCAGGGCCACCGCGGCCGCCAGTGCCGTCACGGTCGCCAGGGCCACCGCGGTCGCCAGGGCCGTCACGGTCACCACGCCGCCCCACGCCCATCACGGCCCCCACGCCGTCCCCCAGTCCCCACGCCCCCCACAGGCGCCCGCCGCCCGGTCGAACCCCGCTGCCCCGGGGCTCCGCACCCGCGCTGCGTGCCCGGAGTCCCGCACACCGGGCCGGCCACATGCCATCCGGCGGGCGGCCCGAGGCGTGCGCACTCGATCGGGACAAGGGCCTCCTTCCGGGCGCGTTCCACACCCACAGGCGCTGCTGGAAGCAGTCGCCTGAGGCAACCCACGACCGCTACCGCCTGACAGCAAACCACCGAGAGGAAATGACATGAAGGCCGCTCAGATCACCGGCTTCGGCGCACCAGATGTCCTGCAGGTCAATGACGTTGACCGCCCCGACCCCGGTGCGGGTGAGGTCCTGGTGTCGGTCGAGGCGTCGAGCGTGAACGGACTCGACACGATCGTTCGCGCAGGGGGCCTGCGCATCGTGACCGGAGGCCGGTTCCCGATAGGTGTGGGACTGGACTTCGCCGGTGTCGTCGCCGCAACCGGCCCCGACGTCCAGCAGTACCAGGTGGGAGACCGGGTGTGGGGCTCGGTGAAACCGCTCAAGCGGCTCACCGCCGGTGCAGCTGCCGAATATGTCGTGGTCCCCGCGGACCGCATCGGGCCCGCACCGGCAGGCATCTCGCCGGTGGAGGCAGCCTCCCTGGTCGTCGCCGGAACGACAGCGCTGATCGCGCTGCGGGACACGTTGCAGCTCACGAGCGGTGAACGCCTCCTGGTGCGTGGCGCAGCCGGCGGAGTCGGGACGGCCGCCGTGCAACTCGCCCACGCGATGGGCGGGCACGTCACCGCGCTGTCCCGCGGCGGCCATGCCGGGGCGCTGCGTGAGCTGGGAGCTGACGAGGTCTTCGACTACGGCACCACAACGCCGGATCAGATCGGGCCCTTCGATGTCATCCTGGACACCGTCGGCACGGAACTGAATGGCTACCGGCGCCGCCTGACCCGCGCAGGCAGGATGGCCACCATCGCGCTGTCGGCCTCCTCCATGGCCGCGATCGCCGCGTCGAGCGTGCACGGCGCCCGCCGCATCCGCACCTTGAGCGCCAACCCCGACACCGTCCTGCTGCGTGCCCTGGCCGATCACGTGACCTCTGGTGGACTGTGGCCCGTCATCGACAGCGTGTATCCGCTGGCGGACATCGCCGCGGCGCATCAGGCCTTCGAGCGCGGCGGTGTGGTGGGCAAGCAGGTGGTGACGGTGTCCGGGGAGTAGGTAGCGGAGCAGGCTCTGTAACGGGCTATGGCTCGTCGGCAGTGCCTCGGCAGAAGTCCTGCGCGCGCGGCAAGCCGGGGATGAGGGGGACGGCGGCCCGGGACGGCAGGCAGCCCCACCGGCGGTGGGCTGTCCGGCACGTCGCCGTCGGCCTGGCCTCTCCGTCGCCGTCGCCGTTGCCGTCGGCCTGACCTGGCCCGTCGCCGTCGGCCTGGCCTCGGTGGCCGTGGCGCTGGTCGGCTCGTCCCACCGCGGACGGATTCCTCCGCGTCCGTGGCAGATGTGGCAGATGTGGCAGATGAAGGGCCAGGCAAAGGCGCACATAAAGGTGCACACAGTAGATACAATCGAATAACTGCACGTAAAGAGGTGCAATTCGTGAGCAGAGGATTCATCGAGGCCGATTACGCGAGCGACGAGACCGGCCCCGAGGGCATAAGGGTTGACCGCGTGGAACAGGCCGAGGCGTTCGACGCGATCGGCGACCGCTATGACGAGGCGTTCCCCTACAAGAAGGGGCAGCTCGCCGCCGCCGAGTGGGTGATCAGGTCGCTGCCCGCCGGATCCCCTGTGCTGGACCTGGGCTGTGGAACCGGCCTCCCGACCGCCCGGCAGATGGTGGAGGCGGGGTTCGAGGTGGTCGGCGTCGACCTGTCCCGCGGGATGGTGGAGCTCGCCCGGGAGTATGTGCCCGGTGCCACGTTCCACCGGCTGGACATCGCCGACCTGGGGCCCGACGGCCCCCACGACCTGGGGCGTTTCGATGCGGTCGTGGCCTTTTTCTCCCTGCTGATGCTGCCGCGCGCCGAGATCCCCGGCGCGCTGCGGACGGTCCATGACCTGCTGGTTCCCGGTGGCCTGTTCAGCCTCTCGATGGTGGAGGCCGACGTGGACTACTTCAAGATCCCGTTTCTCGGCAACGCCATCCGGGTGTCCGGCTACCTGCGGGAGGACTTGCGCAAGGTCATCGAGGAGGCGGACTTCGAGGTCGTCGAGGAATTCTCGTACACCTACGCCCCGGAGATCTCGGACGTGCCGCCCGAGGAACAGCTGTTTCTCAACTGCACGCGACGCGGCTGAGGCCGCCCCGCGAGGCCCCCGGCACCCAGCGGACGGGCGAGACGAGTGATGGATCCCCGCACCCCCGACCAAGGCCCCGGCAGGTTCCGTGCCGGGGCCGGGGGGCGCCACGCTCCCCAGGACCTGACAGCGACGGCCGCCCCCGCGGACGCACACGCCAACGCGCCGCCCCGGCCGACGCGGCCGCAGCACCCACCGCTCGACCAGGAGCGGCCCCCGCCGCCCCCGCAGCCGGACGACGCACCACCACGGACACCGCCGTCCCGGCCGCCGACTCCCGGAGGCTGCCGTCGCGACGACGTGTCCGATGAACCGCAGGAGAGCCTGCCCCTCCCGGGCTGGGGCACCACCTGCCCCGTACCGACCGTCGCGCGTCCCGCGGAGGCGGCCCGCGACCAGTCCGAGCGTGCCCCCGGGGCGCAGAACGATCGGCTTCGGTTCCTCGACATCGCGACGCGGCGGATCGCCCGCGGCGTCGACCCGGACGAAACGCTGCGAGAACTGCGCCAGGCAGCGATTCCCGCGTTCGCCGACGCGATTCTCGTCCATCTGCGTCACCCGCTGTCGACCGGCGAAGGGCAAGCGGCCGAGCCTCTTGTCCTGCGACTGCACAGCCTCGCCGAGGGGCCGGAGGATTCAGCCACCGCGGCGCCTCCGGGGGCCGCCGAGCCGAGGCAACTGACGGTCACCGGCCGGTTCGTCGAGCTTCTGCTGGCCCGGCAGCCCGTGCTCGGTGACGCCCCGGAGATCGCGCCCGCGGTGGCCGAGCTGCTGGAGCCGGCGGCGAGCCTGCCGACGACACCGGCACCGGGCCGACGGCTGATCATCGCCCCGCTGTACGGCCGCCGTCACCTCATGGGAACCGTTGCCCTGGTGCGCGGGCCCGACCGGCTCGCCTTCACGAGCGACGACCTGCTCGTCGCCTCCCAGCTCGCCACGCACGCCGCGTTCGGCATCGACGAGACGATGCGGTACGGGCATGAAGCCTCGGTCGCGGACGCGCTCCAGCTCACGATGCTGCCGGCGTCGCTCCCCGAGACCACGGGCGTCCGGCTGGCGAGCCGGTACCTGCCGGCTGCCGGGACCACCCAGGTGGGCGGGGACTGGTACGACGCGATCCCGCTGCCCGGCAACCGCGTCGCGCTGGTCGTCGGCGACGTGATGGGGCACTCCATCACCTCCGCCGCCATCATGGGACAGCTGCGCACCACCGTGCAGACCCTCGCCAGGCTCGACCTGCCGCCGGAAGAGGTCCTGTATCACCTCGACGAGCAGGCCCAGCGTCTCGGCAGCGAGCACATGGCGACCTGCCTCTACGCCATCTACGACCCGATATCGCAGCGACTGCAGGTGGCCGACGCGGGCCATCCGCCCCCGGTACTGCTGCACGCGGACGGCTCGGCAGAGGTACTTCCGGTCCCGCCCGGCGCGCCGATCGGAGTGGGCGGCATTCCCTTCGAAACCGTGGAAATGCCCGCGCCCACCGGAGCGACACTGCTCCTGTATACCGACGGCCTGGTCGAGACGCGGAACATGGATGTCTGGACCGGAGTGGAGCTGCTGCGCGCCCGCCTCGAAGCTGCTGCCGCCACGCTCGCCTCCCCGCCGCTGGACATACTCTGCGACGCGGTGCTGACCCTCCGGGATCTGGACGCCCGGGGTGACGACGTTGCGCTGATAGCCGCCCGGTTCGACGGTTTTCCGCCGCGCAATGTCGCGTACTGGTTCCTCAGCCCTCAGCCGCAAACGGCCGGCCGGGCGCGGCAGCTGACCCGCAGGGCGCTGCACCGCTGGGGCCTGGGCTCGATGCTCGATGCGACCGAACTCATGGTCAGCGAGGTGGTGACGAACGCGGTGCGCTACGCCTCCCGGCCGATCGCCTTGCGACTGCTGCGCACCGAGGTGCTCCGGTGCGAGGTGGGCGACGATTCGCCGCAGCTGCCCCGGATGCGGCGCGCTCAGGCCGGTGACGAGGGGGGACGTGGCCTGTTCCTGGTCGACCAGCTCGCCCAGCGCTGGGGAGCGACGATGCTGAGCACCGGCAAGGTCGTCTGGTTCGAGCAGCAGATGCCCGAGGAATACCGCCAGCAGGGGCCGGACGCGCTGTAGTTCCCCGTCCGGCCTCAGCAGACGATAGCCACGGCCGACAACCCCGGGCGAGTGTCTGCGTTCCAGCAGCTCACGCTCACGCGGGCCTACTCGCGGTCGCAGAGGGCCCAGGACGAGGTGCCGTGGACGGTGTCGATGGACTGGACGACGCATCCCATGCGGTCGATGGCGGTGAGGACGGCGTGGCGGGCCTGTGCGCTGTCGGCAGGCGGGAAGGCGACGCGGAGCTGGTGCCCGTAGGACGTCTCATAGGTCAGGTGCCAGTCGGCCTCGGTGACGACGAAGTGGTCCTGGCGCTTGCCGTCGTGTTCGTACGAGCCGCGGTCCGCGGTGGGGCCGAGCGCATCGCGCAGGATCCGCAGCCGTTCGGTGTAGGGGAGAGTCCCGCCGTCCAGCCGGAGGTAGAGGTGGTCGCGCTCGACCGCCGCATCGAACCAGGGGGCGAGGTCCGGCTCGGGGTGCAGGAGTTCAGAGGTGATGCGGCTGCTGAGCCACCCGTCGAGAAATGCGGCGACCCCGCAGTCGAAACGTTCGTACTCGTCGTCGCGTGACCAGATGACCACCGGCCATGAGTCGGGCGGACCAACGGTCAGCCAGCACACATGCGTTCCGATGTCGGTCACTGCCCAGGCAAGCAGCCCGCCCGGTTCCGGGAAAAGCGGGTAGGGATACCGCTCGGGCCAGCTATCCCGCAACGGACCGAAGTCCTCCAGGAGGTCCGCCGTGAGCCGGACGGGGTTGTCGTCACCGAAGGGTGTGCACAGGCACAGCGCGTCCCAGAAGTCGCCGCGTCCGTACGTCTCCACGACCTGCTTGAAGTCGTCCGGCAGCGGGGTGCCCAGCATCCGCTCGGCAGCAGTCCAGTTGCCTGATCCGTTCACCGCTTCAACGGGCGGCGGTACCCGTTCCATGATGCGGGCAAGCAGGCCAGCTGAGTCGGTCATGGGCACACTTTAGAACCGGCGGCCGGGGCACGCAGCCGCGCCTGCCTTCCCACTGCGTCGCCTGCCTCCTGCCCGGCATCCGCCCCCGACATCTGCCCCGACGCTCGCTCCGACACTTGCCCCCGTCAACTCCCTTGTCGCGCACTACCCTTGAGGCAGCACGACTGCCTTCGCCGGAGGAAGACACCCCACATGAGATCCAGCAGCGTCCGGCGGGTTCTGACCGGTGTGTCCGGGGCGGTGGTGGCCGTCCTCGTGGCGCTGTGGGCGGCCGGCCCGCCGGCCGGTGTCCCGCAGCAGGTGCAGGTCTACCTCACCACCACCTCCGGCCCCGGGGGCCGGCAGGTCGTGCAGGGGCTGGCGAAGCAGGCCCCGCTCACCTTCGCGCCGGGCGGCGCGGGCGGTATCGCCGTCGACGAGGCGAAGACCTACCAGCGGTTCGCGGGCGGTGGCGCCTCCTTCACTGATACCGCCGCATGGCTGATGAACAGCAGCGGCGCGGTCAGTGACAGTGCCCGCGCCGCCATGATGAGGAAGCTCTTCGACCCCGCCGACGGCATCGGCCTCAGCTTCGTCCGGAACCCCATGGGCGCCTCCGACCTCGCCCGCTTCGGCTACACCTACGACGACCTGCCCGCCGGACGGACCGACCCGGACCTGAAGCACTTCTCCGTCGCGCACGATCTCGCCGGGGTGCTTCCGCTGACCGCCTGGGCCCGCCGGCTCAACCCGGCCGTCACGGTGATGGCCTCGCCCTGGAGCGCGCCTGCCTGGATGAAGGACAACAGGAAGCTCGACCAGGGGCGGCTCCGGGCGAGGTACTACGGCGTCTACGCCCGGTACTTCGTGAAGTACCTCCAGGCGTACCGGGACCGCGGGGTGCCGGTCGACCTTGTCTCCGTCCAGAACGAGCCCACCTGCTGCTCGGGCTATCCGTCCATGCAGTGGAACGGCTCCGGACTCGCCTACTTCACCAAGCACGACCTGCTCCCCGCCCTGCGCAGTGCAGGGCTGTCCACCAAGGTCCTGGCGCATGACTGGAACTGGGACACCTACCGCGACTTCGCCGCGCCCACCGTCGACGACCCCGCCATCCGCCGCCACCCCAACTTCGGCGGCATCTCCTGGCACGGCTACAGCGGTGAGGTCACCCGGCAGACCAGGGTGCACCACCGGTACCCGGGGCTGGCCGCGTACGACACCGAGCACTCCGGTGGCCCGTGGGTCGGCAACCAGCAGCGGGAAGACATGCACAACCTCATCGACTACACCCGCAATTGGGGCCGCAGCTGGGTCAAGTGGTCCCTCGCCGTGGACCAGAACGGCGGCCCGCACCACGGCGGTTGCGGCTCCTGCACCGGACTGGTCACCGTGCACCGCGGCGACGGACGGCACGGCGCGGTCGACTACACCGTCGAGTACTACACGATGGGCCATCTCACCAAGTTCGTGCGGCCCGGTGCCCGCCGCATCGGCTCCACCGCCTCGGCCGCCCTCCCCAACGTCGCATGGCGCAACCCGGACGGTTCCAAGGCCCTGATCATGTACAACGACACCGGACGCACCCGGCGGGCACGTATCAACTGGGGCGGCCAGCACGTCACATACGATCTGCCGGCCGGTGCCGCGGCCACCTTCACCTGGTAGGCCCGAGAGCTCCTCGTGCCCCTCCTGGGGGAGCCCCCGCCGGCCTCCTGTCCCCTCGCGTACGAGAGGAGCCGTCCCGGGGGAGTGCGGCCCCGGGACGGCTGCCGGCCTCAGGCGGGCGTCCCCGCCGGTGCCGCCACCGGACGGGTCTGGCGGGTCCGGTGGGCCAGAGTGGCCTTCCGGGTCGCCACATCGACGGTGTACGCATCGATGGTCAGCCGCGCGCCGGACACCTTCAGCACCATGAACCCGTGGTCGGAGAAGTTCTGCCAGGCCGCCGGGTGCCCGAAGTGCGCCGTGCCGTCCTCCGTCTTGGCCGACGCACCGCACACCACCTGGCGGGTGCCGCCCGTACGGGCGGTCGGTTCCAGGATCTGCAGCGTGTGGTCGTGACCGGACAGGATCAGATCGGCCCGTCCGCAGACCACGTTCTCGTACATGTCCTTGAGGTGGACACCGCTGGTGTAGTTCCCGATCTCGAAACCGTCATAGGAACCGGCGCTGCCGTGCTTGCCGTTGTTGAGGTACGGGTGATGGCCGATCACCACTTTCCAGCGGGCCCGCGAGGCGCGCAGCGCACCGTCCAGCCAGCTCCGCTGCTCGCGCATGTACGGCCCGTCCCAGCGGTAGTGCGGGTCGAGCTGGGCCACATACGACGACCAGGGAATGGTGTCGATGGCGAAGAACTCCACCAGCGGGTCGGCGGCCGGCAGCGGCACGCTGTAGTAGCGGCTCGGCATGTACCAGCGCCGTGACGTGGCGGCATAGGCGACCTCGCGGTCACCGCGGGACGGGTCGCCGCCGCTGCCGGGGATCAGCCCGGAACAGTCGTGATTGCCCAGCACCATCAGCCACGGCACATCGATACCGCTGTTCGGCTTCTCGAACTTGTCCTGGAACTCCGAGTCGTCGTCGGATTCCGGCCCGTTCTCGTAAATGTTGTCGCCGAGCCCCACCGCAAGACCTATCCCCTCGGTCCGGCAGAGGTCCCGTGCGGCGGCCGCCACCGCGTACTGCGCCTCGTCCCCCGTCCCCGCGTCACCGGTGACCAGGATGGCGAACTCGCCCTTCCCATTGGGGTGTTCGGGGAACGGGAAGGCTTCCGGGCCCCCGAGGCGGGGCGCGGCGGACGCGGGCGACTGGCCCGGCGAAGGCAGTACCGCGAGCGCCGCGCCGGCCATCGCGCCGCCCAGCAGGGTCCGCCGGTTCACCCACTGCGGAACGCGCCCCGTCGTCCGCATCGACGGCCCCCCGGCCGTCGTCTCCGACCCGGCCCGCAGCCACTCCCGCTCGGTCATGTCCGCCTGCGGCGGGATCAGTTCGTCATCACACATGTCTGGTTTTCTTTCACGGTCGCCAGAGGTGATGGTGACGAAATGATGAAGCGGAGGTGGACGTATGGCGATCGGAAGCCCCTTTGCTACGCGTCGGTAACCACGCGTATCCGGGGGGCCATCAGGGGGTGAGCGATCCCCGCGTCAGGGGGCTGGAAGGCAGGGTGAGATGCTCCCGCAGACGTCCGGCCGGACGAGTGGCATGGCGGGCGGTGATGTCCGGTTCCTGTCGCGCGGAATTCACGGACGGTTCGCGATTCACGGACGGTTCGCGAGGCGGCGCAGGGTCCGGCCGAGATGGCGGACGTACTGGCGCTGGAAGACGGGGACCAGCGGGCCGGCGAGACGGGTGATCGTCCGGGCGGGCCGGCTGAAGGCGGTCACCGTGAACCAGACCGAGCCGTCCGCGCGCAGCTCCGCGACGAACGCCTCCTCGCCGCACTGGGGATGCCCCTTCCGGGCCCCGTATCCGAACCCGATGCGGTGCTCCTCGGCCACCGTCCACACCACGGTGCACGGCGCCCGCAGCCGCAGCGGGCCGAACCCCAGGGAGACCTCGACGTGCACGCCCGGCGCGGCCCGTGGGGCGTCGGAGCGGATACCGGTGCCGGCCGCGCGATGCATCCGGAAGGTGGTGATCGCCTCGCCCGCCGCGGTCAGCACTGCGCGGCCGTGCCCGAGCGGCAGCTCCTCGTGGAGGTGGCGGTAGCCGGGCGGCAGCGGGGTGCGCCGAGTGCCGCCCTCCTCGGGGTAGTTCAGCTCGCGCATGCTGTGCTCCTCGGGGACGGGCGGCGACGGCGGGGCAGAGCGACGGTACGCGGCGGGCCGCAGGCGTTCAACGACGTCGGCCATCGGTGGGGTGGCGGGTCCGGCGGCTGTGGCCCGCCGACGTCGGTCGCCGTCAGCCGATGTCAGCTGATGTCAGCCGCCGTGACCAGGGCCGGAGCGGGAGGAATCCGGAGCGGACCCGGGACGGAGCGGCTCCGTGGGGGCCATGGCTCCCGGTTCCCGGCTCCCGTCCGGCGCACCGTGCCGCCCCGCCCCCGCGGTGAACCGCGCCGCACCCGCCGTCGCCTCGGGCAGCACCGACTGCCCGTAACGGAGTTCCGCGGCCATCGCCGACTCCTCGTCCCGGCCCTCCTGGTCCAGCAGGGAGGCCCGGTCGCTGCGCAGACACGCCTGCGGGAAACGGGCGATCTCCGCCGCCAGCAGCTCCGCCTCCGCGCGTGCCGTCCCGGCCGGCACCACACGGTGGACGAGACCGATGTCCAGCGCCTCGGCGGCCGGGACCGGACGCCCCGTCAGCACCAGGTCCATCGCCCGGCTCGCACCGATCAGCCGCGGCAGCCGCACCGTACCGCCGTCGATCAGCGGCACGCCCCAGCGCCGGCAGAACACCCCGAACACCGCGTCCTCCTCCGCCACCCGGAGATCGCACCAGAGCGCCAGCTCCAGACCGCCGGCCACCGCATGCCCCGAGACCGCCGCGATCACCGGCTTGCCGAGCCGCATCCGGGTCGGCCCCATCGGCCCGTCCCCGTCCGGGGCCACACGATTACCGCGCCCGGTGCCGATCGCCTTCAGATCGGCACCGGAGCAGAACGTCCCGCCCTCGCCCCACAACACCGCGACCCGGGCCTCCTCATCGGCGTCGAACTCCCGGAAAGCATCGGCGAGTTGACGGGCCGTCGCCCCGTCCACGGCATTGCGGGAAGCGGGCCGGGACAGCACCACCGTCGTCACCGGCCCGGCGCGCTCCACCCGTACGGACATCAGGACGCGTTCCCGGCCATGCCCGCCGCATCCGGCCGGGCCCGCTCCAGGATCGAGGTCAGATCGGCGCCGGCCGGCAGGGTGCCGAAGGCATTGCCCCACTCCCCGTCGAGCCGCGAGGCGCAGAACGCATCGGCGACCGCCGGGTGGCTGTACCGCACCAGCAGCGAACCCTGCAGCACCAGCGCCATCCGCTCCGCCAGCGACCGCGCCCTCAGCTGCGCCTGCTCCGGATCGGTGAGCCCGCCGAGCATCTTGCGGACCCCGGCCACCGCCGCGTCCAGCCGCCGGTCGGCGCCCGCCGCGGTCTCCACCTCGGCGAAGAACGCGTCCAGCGCGGCCGGCTCCTTGCCCAGCGCCCGCAGTACGTCGAGCGCGGCGACATTCCCCGAGCCCTCCCAGATGGACAGCAGCGGCGCCTCCCGGTAGATCCGCGGCATGCCGGAATCCTCGACGTAGCCGTTGCCGCCCAGACACTCCAGTGCCTCCGCCGCATGGGTGCTGCCCCGCTTGCACACCCAGTACTTGCCGGCCGCCAGCGCCAGCCGGCGCAGCGCCGCCTCCCCGGTGTCCCCGGCCTGCGAGCGGTCCACCGCCGCCGCCAGCCGCATCCCCAGCAGGGTCGCCGCCTCCGACTCGACCGCCAGATCGGCGAGCACCGAACGCATCAGCGGCTGGCGGTCCAGCTCCCGCCCGAACGCCCGGCGGTGCGCGGTGTGGTGCAGCGCCTGCCGCAGCCCGGCCCGCATCCCGGCCGCCGACCCCAGCACACAGTCCAGCCGCGTCATGTTCACCATCTCGACGATGGTCCGCACCCCACGGCCCGGCTCGCCGACCGGCCAGGCCACCGCCTCGTCGTATTCGATCTCGGAGGACGCGTTGGAGCGGTTGCCGAGCTTGTCCTTGAGCCGCACCAGCCGCATCCCGTTGAGCGTGCCGTCCGGCAGCACCCGCGGCACCAGGAAGCAGCCGAGCCCCTCCGCGGTCTGCGCCAGCGCCAGAAACACATCGCTCATCGGCGCCGAAGTGAACCACTTGTGGCCGGTGAGGCGGTATGTGCCGTCGCCGGCCGGCACCGCGCGGGTGGTGTTGGCCCGTACGTCGGAGCCGCCCTGCTTCTCCGTCATCGACATACCGGCGATCAGACCCGACTTGGTCAGCGGCGCCCGCAGCCCGAAGTCGTAGCTGCGGGCGGCGAGCAGCGGCTCGTACTGCGCGGCGAGATCGGGAGCGGCGCGCAGCGCGGGCACGGCGGCGTAGGTCATCGAGACCGGACAGCCGTGTCCCGCCTCGGCCTGCGACCAGACATAGAACTTCGCGGCGCGCACCAGATGCGCCCCGGAGCGGCCGTCGGTCCAGGGCGCGCCGTGCAGCCCGTGCTCCACCGCGACGGTCATCAGCTGATGCCAGGCCGGATGGAAGGCGACCTCGTCGATGCGGTGGCCGAACCGGTCGTGGGTGTGCAGCCGAGGCGGCTGCTCCTCCGCCCAGCGGGCCTGCTCCTGCACCGCCGCGGAACCGGCCAGCGCGCCGAGCTCGGCCACTTCCCGCACGCCCCACTCGGCGCCGTCCCGGCGCAGCGCCTCCAGCAGGGCCGGCTCGTCCGCCGTGCTGAACCCGGTCAGCGGCGGGGCCTGATTCACGACTTCATGGGTGACGGTCATACCGTTGACGTTACAGAACACCGACAGTCGTGGGAAGGCTGTAATGCCGTCCGGGCCGCCCTCGCTAGAATCTCGGGCACATATGAACGACGACCACACCCGCACGATCGACGACACCGGGGCCGCCGCGCTCGCGCTACGGCCGCTCACCGCCCGCTCCATCGTGCTGAGCACCCTCCTCGGGCATCACCCGCCGCGGCTGCCCGCGCGTGCCCTGGTGCGGGTCGGCGAGCTCTTCGGTATCGCCGAGGGCACCGTCCGGGTCGCGCTCTCCCGGATGGTGGCCGCCGGTGACCTGCGGCAGGCCGAGGGCGCGTACGCCCTCACCGCCCGGCTGCTGGCGCGCCAGACCCGGCAGGACGAGAGCCGCTCACCGCGGACCCGCCCCTGGAACGGGGACTGGGAGATCGCCGTCGTCACCACCGCGGAAGGCCGCCCGGCGGCCGAGCGCACCGCGCTGCGCCAGGCCATGGCGACGCTGCGGCTGGCCGAGCTCCGCGAGGGCAGCTGGCTGCGCCCCGCCAACCTCGACCGGCCCCGCCCCGCCGTCGTCACCGACCAGTGCACCTGGTTCAGCGGCACCCCGGACGGCGACCCGGCCACGCTCGCCGGCCGGCTGTGGGACCTGACCGGCTGGGCCGGACGGGCCCGCGCCCTGTCGGCCGCACTGGACCGCGCCGGCACCCACGCCGACCGCTTCACGGTCGCGGCGGCCGCACTCCGCCATCTCCTCGCCGACCCGCTGCTGCCCGCCGAGCTCCTGCCGGAGAAGTGGCCGGGCGAACAACTCCGCCGTACCTACGCCGAGTTCGAAACCGAGCTGCGCGATCTGCTACGGCAGTACCTGGCCGGCTAGGAGTAGGGGCCGGGCCGGGCAAACCGCTGCGAGCGTGACGGTGGCTGCGTGGTGGCAGACCTCCGCGCGTTTCCCGTCAAACCGCTGCGAGCGTGACGGTGCCTCCGTGCTGGCAGACCTCCGCGCGTTTGCCGTGTCCCATGGTCATGCCAGGGCCGCGAGCGCCTCCTCGGCCAGCCCGGCCAGATACCGGGGGCAGCCCCACGCATCGGCACCCCGGACGTCCGCCGGGGCATCGAACTCACCCGGTGCGTAGAGGTGGTTGAGGTGGGCCTGGAAGTCCGGGTATTCGGGAGGATGGGCATCGCCGTGCGCACACGCCGTGCCGAACGGGACCGTCCGGACGCCGACGAGTACGTCCCGGATCTCCTCGCCCACGTCAGGAGCCAGTTCGACCGCCTCCGCGCACCACAGGACGAGGAGCAGCAGCACCAGACGCTCCCGCGGGTTGCCGTCCCCCGTGGCCGTGTACCGGCGGGCGGCCCAGCGCACGGCGTTTTCGGCCTGCCATGACTTGTCGTACTCCGCCTCGTCGAAGCAGTGCGTGAGCGTGCCGATGTCGAGCCGCCCGTCGGGGTGGGTGTACTCGTCGTCCAGGAGGTGGTCGTCCCGGGTGCCGAAGAGCGAGTCCCGCGCGTAGCGCAGATTGCTCAGCGCCTCGTCGGCGAGATCGCGCAGGAAGTCGTGGCACAGCCACCGCTCCGGAGGCGCGTCCGTGTGCCACGACCTGAGCTCGGCCCGTCCGCCGGGACTGCGCAGGTAGTAGCCGGTCATGGCGTTGGCGCTCGGGTCGCCGGACAGATCGGGGTGCTCGGCGGTGGTCCGCGCGCAGGAAGCGTCGGCGAGCAGGGGCAGCACCGCCTCCAGGCCCGCGATCATGTCGTCCAGCACGTGCCGCTCGGTGATCCGGCCGGACGCCGCGTACCACTGGCTCGCGTGCAGGGTGACGACGTGGCCGGCGAGCACGCCCTTCGTCGGATGGCGGGGGAGGGCGCCGGCCTGGAAGGACAGCTCCTCGCCGGGGTCGCCGTAGGGGTGGTCGTTGAGGACCGAGGACAGGCTACCCAGGCTGCTCGTATGGGCGTCGGGAATCAACCCGGGTATGCCGCTCACCGTGAACGGGGCGAGGACGTCGGCGGTGAGCCGCGCAAAGCCGGCCACGTTGGCCGGGCACCGCCAGGCGTCGTCCTCGGATGCCTGGCCGGCCAGGCTCGTCAGGTCGGGCCCGGCCAGCCACACCTCGTCCGCCACGAGCCCCTTCAGCGTGTCCTTGTACGGGTGGGAGGGGTGGGCGCAGGGCGGGTCCCCCAGCGCCCGGTCGACGGCGAGCAGAGCCGTCAGAGCGCTTCGGGCGGCTTCCTGTCCCGGCTGCCAGGCGAGGTATCCCGCCATCCGCACCAGTCCGAAGGTCCACAGATGCGCCTGCTCGCCGCTGGGGTCGGCGAGCAGGCGGCGGGCGCAGTCCTGTACGAGCAGGTCCGCTTCGGCGCGATCCGAGGCCGCCGAGACGTGCCCCCAGGTCTCGATGAGCCGCTGTGTCCGAGCGGCAGGAGTGTCGATCATGCTCAGGAGGACGACGCGGTGCCCACGCGGGGTTCCTGGCCGTCCGGGCGGACCGCGTCCGGTGGATCTTGGCCGGTGGCTCGCGGCCGCCGGGGCGTACTTCACAAGACACTCATTCCTCACCATAGCGGGTGTATTGCCATGAAAGGGGCGGTGGCGAGGTGGCAAGTCGGGGCATTTCGGGCCCGAGCAAGATCCATCCGGGCCTGACCGGGGCGGCCGGGCGCCGGTTTGTATCCTCGGCAGGCAGTACCGAAGCCCTGGGTGCCGACCCCGCGGCGCCACCGGCCTGAGAGGAAACACCATGACCACCGAGCTGAGCGCCGACGCCCTGAGTGGGCTCCTTGAGCGGGCCCGCAAGGACTATCAGGATCTCGCGGGGCGCGGCCTCTCGCTGAATCTCACCCGGGGCAAGCCGGCGCCCGAGCAGCTCGACCTCTCCGAGGATCTGCTGAGCCTGCCGGCCGGGCGGCACACCGCCGCCGACGGCACGGATGTGCGCAACTACGGTGGTCTGCAGGGGCTGCTGGAGCTTCGGGAGATATTCGCCGAGGTGCTCCAGGTGCCGGTCGGGCAGCTCCTCGCGGCGGGCAACTCCAGCCTTGAGCTGATGCACGACTGCCTGGTGCACGCCCTGCTGAGCGTGCTGCCGGGGGCCGAGTCGCGGTGGGTGGAGCAGGAGCGGATCGCGTTCCTGTGCCCGATACCGGGCTACGACCGGCACTTCGCGCTCTGTGAGCGGTTCGGGATCGAGATGATTCCGGTCCCGATGACGGCCGAGGGGCCGGACATGGCGGTCGTGGAGCGGCTGGTCGCCGAGGACCCGGCCGTCAAGGGCATCTGGTGCGTCCCGAAGTACAGCAACCCGGACGGGGTCTGCTACAGCGACGAGACCGTGGCGCGACTGGCCGCGATGAGCACCGCCGCACCCGATTTCCGGATCTTCTGGGACAACGCGTACGCCGCCCACCACCTCACCGACGAGCCCACCGAGATCGCCGATCTGCTCGCCGCCTGCGCGGACGCCGGGAACCCGGACCGGGCCTTCGTGTTCGGCTCCACCTCGAAGATCACCGCGGCGGGCGCGGGCGTCGCCTTCTTCGGCTCGTCGCCCGCGAATGTGAAGTGGCTGCTGGCCAACAACTCCAAGCGGTCGATCGGCCCGGACAAGGTCAACCAGCTGCGGCACGTGCTGTTCCTGCGGGACGCCGACGGGGTGCGGACCCACATGGCGCGCCAGCGTGCCCTGCTCCAGCCGAAGTTCGAGGCGGTGGCCCGGATCCTGGAGGCCGAGCTCGGCGGCACCGGACTCGCCCGGTGGACCGACCCCAAGGGCGGTTACTTCGTCACCCTCGACGTGCCGGACGGCTGCGCCAAGGAGGTCGTACGCCGGGCCGCCGAGGCGGGCATCGTGCTGACCCCGGCCGGCGCCACCCACCCGTACGGCGACGACCCGCGCGACGCCACCATCCGGATTGCGCCCAGCTACCCGGGCCTCGCGGAGCTGGAGCAGGCCATCGAGGGCCTCGCCGTCTGCGTCCGGCTCGTGGGCTACGAGCAGCAGGCCGGCTAGAGCCCTTCCGGTCGGCCGGCGCGGCTCAGGACGCGTCGGCCGGCCCCTTCCGCCGCCGCAGCTCGTAGCCGGCCAGTACCACGGCCACCGTCAGCAGACTCAGCCAGAACTGCGACCGGCTGTCCGGCAGGTACGCCATCGCCCCGATCACCGCCGCCATCAGCGCAATGGTCAGCCTGCTCAGCCACGGGAACAGCCACATCTTCAGCGTCAGCCGCTCCGGCTCCGTACGCTCCAGCTTCCGCCGCATCCGCACCTGGGCGAGGGCGATCGCCAGATAGACGAACAGGGCGACCGCGCCGTAGGAGTTGATGAGGAAGCGGAAGACGACATCGGGGGAGATCCAGGCCGCGATCACCGACAGATAGCCGGCCGAGGTCCCGGCCAGCAGCGCCCGGCGCGGCACCCCGCTCGCGCTGACCTTGGTGAAACCGCGCGGCGCGTCCCCGTTGCGGGTGAGCGCGAACAGCATCCGGGAGGACGTGTAGAGCGCGGAGTTCAGGCAGGACAGCACGGCGATCAGCACCAGCGCGTTCATGACCGTGCCGGCCGCGGGCACCGCGAGCCGGTCCAGCACCGCCGCGTACGGACTCACCTCGATCGCCTTCGACGTCCAGGGCACCACCGTGACCACCAGGAAGACCGACAGCACATAGAACGCGACCACCCGCAGCACGATCGAGCGGATCGCGTCCGCCACCGCCCGCTCCGGCTCGACCGACTCGGCGGCCGCGATCGTCACGATCTCCGCGCCGGTGAAGAACCCGATGCAGGGCACGACGGCGGCCAGCACCGCGCCGACGCCCTCGGGCGCGAACCCGCCGTGCCCGGTCAGATTGCCCAGCCCGCCGGGGGCGTCCGGCCACAGCCCCAGCACGAACAGCGCGCCGAGAAAGAGAAACACCACGATCGCCAGGACCTTGACCGACGAGAACCAGTACTCGAACTCGCCGTAGGAGCGGGCCGAGACCATATTGGTCGCGGTCAGCAAGGTCATCAGCACCAGGCTCACCGCCCACAACGGCACGCCCGGAAGCCACAGTTGGACGATCCGGCCGCCGGCCACCGCCTCGACGGCGACCACGATCACAAAGAAGTACCAGTACAGCCAGCCGACCGTGAACCCCGCCCGCAGCCCCAGCGTCTCGCGGACATGGGCGTAGAACGACCCCAGCGCCGGGCGGGCGACGGTCATCTCGGCCAGCATCCGCATGATCAGTACGGTGAGCACGCCGGCCGCCAGGAACGACAGCACAGCGGCCGGACCGGTGGACCGTATGACCACCCCGCTGCCGACGAACAGCCCGGCCCCGATGACCCCGCCCAGCGCGATCAACTGCATATGGCGGCGCCTGAGCCCCTGCTGCAGCCCGCCCGGCGCGGCCGGCGCCCCGTCCCGTGTGGTGCTGTCGTCCCGTACCGTTCCCGTGCTCATGGGGCCGACGCTAGTGGGCCAGTCCTTCGGCGCTGTTGCCGCAGTGTTTCAGCACACGGGAGGGTGCGGCGGGGGCCGGAGCGGCCCGTGCGCGGCGCTCACCGCGGCAGGACACACACCGGCACCGGAGCGGTGAACGGCGCACCCGCGCGCTCCAGCGCCCCGGTCCGGGCGTCCACCGCGAACACCGTCACCGAACCCGACTTCTGGTTCGCCGCGAACAGCCACCGCTGATCCGGCGAGAAGGCGATCTGCCGGGGAAAGTCCCCGCCCACGGGCACGGTGTCCAGCAGCCGCAGCCGGGCCCCGCCCGCCTCCACGGCATAGCGGGTCAGGCTGTTGTGCCCGCGATTGGCGAGATAGGCGAAACCGCCGCCCCGGGTGACCAGGATCTGTGCGGGATAGCTGGTGCCCGGACCGGTACCCGTGGACTGCGGCGCGCCGGGTGTGAGCCGTCCGCTCCGGCGGTCGTAGCGGCAGACCACGACCGTGTTGTCGACCTCGTTCGCGAGGTACGCGAAGCCGCCCGAGGGATGAAAGGTCAGATGCCGGGGACCGGCCCCGGGCCGCAGCGCCGCATACGACACCTGGGTGAGTTTCCCGGCCGGGGCGTCCAGCCGGTAGGTGTAGACGGTGTCGTTGCCGAGGTCCACCGCCAGCACATGGCGGCCGTCCGGGGCGGTGAGGATCTGGTGGGCGTGCGGCCCGTCCTGCCCGGGGCCGGGCGGCGGGCTGGAGTGGGTGACCAGATCCGTGCGCTCGCCCAGGGCGCCGGTGGCCGGGTCGACCGGATGCACGGCGACGCTGCCGGAGAGGTAGTTGGCGCTGAGCAGCCAGCGCCCGCCGGGATGCACCGACAGATGGCAGGGGCCCGCGCCGCCGGTGGACCGGGTGCCCAGCACCGCCGGCCGGCCGTCCGGCCGCAGCGCCATCGCGGTCACCCCGCCCTGCTCCTGCTCATCGACCGCGTAGAGCGTCCGGCCGGAGGGCGCCAGGGCGAGGTACGAGGGATCGGCGACGCCGGTCACCACCCCGCCGGCGGTGATCCGCCCGGTGACGGAGTCGTACGTCCCGTAGCCGACGCCGGTGCCGCCGCCCGCGACCGAGGTGTAGGTCCCCAGGAAGAGCGGCCGGATGCGGGGCGGACGGGGCCCCGGGCGGCGGGTGTCCTCTGCGGGCTCGGTGTCCTGCGCCGACCGCAGTCCCGTCCCGGCCGCCGCGGCCAGTCCCAGGCCCGCGACGGTGCCGAGGAACCGCCGGCGGCCCGCGCCGTTCCCGGTCTGCTTTCCCGTGCCTTCTGCTCGCATGCCACACCTCGGTGCTCGCGGTAGGTGGTCCGTGCTCGGGTGGTTGTCAGCAGGGTGTCCCGTCCTGCCCGGCTCCGGCAAGCAGAGCATCCCGCGGAGCGCGGTGCACGGAGCGCGCGCGGTCCCCCATCGGAGGGAGGCCCCTGACGTGCCCCTACATCCCCATGATGACCATGAACCTCCTCCGTAGCACTCGAGTCGTACAGCACAACCCATACGCGGACGGATTCGCTGCACCCTGCACCACTCGTAGGTTTGGTGATCAAGGCACGGAGATGATCGAGAGGCCACGGATATATGTACGGCAAGGCATTCGCCCCGGAATACCAGGGCGAGTTGGGCTCGGCGCTGGGCGTGAACTCCTCCTACGAGGAGGTGCTGGCGACGGCGAGCCGGGCGCACGCCGACGCGGGCACGCCACTGGAGCGGTCGCGGGCCGCACTCGCGGTCGCCGAGGCCAACCGCCGGCTCGGCCGGGTGGCGGAGGCGGGCGACGCCTGGCGGGAGAGCTACCGCAGCGCCCGCACGGCCGGTGACCAGGGCGCCATGGCCTGGGCCCTGTGGAGCGGCGGCACCCTGGCCCGCCAGTGCGGGACCCTGCCGCTCGCCCGCCGGCTGCTCACCCATGCCGTGGCGCTGGCCGACGGCAGCGGCGACCGCCTCGCCCACGGCTACTCGCTCGCCGGCCTCGCCGAGACCGGCCGCATACAGGGCGACTACGCCGCGGTCGCCGAGCTCCACGAGCAGCTGCTCGAACAGGGCCGGGCGCACGGCGAGGCCCGGCACATGGTCTGGGCGATGTCCGGCATAGCCCAGATGCACCGCAACACGGGCGGCTACGACAAGGCCCTGGAGCTGTTCGAGGAGTCCGCCCGGATCGCCGCCGAGGCCGACGACGCCCGCGGGCGCGCCTGGTCGCTGCGCGGCGTCGCCGATGTCCTGTCCGTACAGGGCGAGACGGACCGGGCGCTGGCGCTGCTGTCCGAGGCGGAGACCATCTGCCGCACCATGGACCTGGCGAGCGCGCTCGCGTACAACCACAAGATGCGCGCCAACGTCCTGTACCGGGCGGGCCGTTACGAGTCCGCGCGGGAGACCTACACGCTCTCGCTGCAGGAGTTCAGCGACATGCAGGAGCCCCGTGGCGTGGCCCTCTCCCGGCTCGGCCTCGTCAAGTCCCGCACCCGCCTCGGCCGCGACCGGGACGAGGCACTGGCCGAACTGGCCTCCCTGGAAAAGGACTTCGCGCGCATCGGACTCCGCCATGCGCGGGATATGGTCATCGCCTTCCGTGCAGAGCTGACCGAGTCACCGGCGGCAGAAACTCCCGCTCCTCGGTGCGATGCCACCACGCCCCGGTATCCCGCAGTTCCCGCCAGGTCGTGAAGCGGTAGCGGAAGACCCGGGCCCTGATCCGGGCCGGCGGCAGATCGGGGAACGGATTGACACGCAGCAGCCGCAGCGTGTCCCGGTCGTTCTCCAGCAGCCGCGCCACGAACGGCACGAACCACGCCCGTGCGTAGGCCGGCGACAGGGCGGCGAACCACATCAGCCAGTCCAGCCGCAGGTGATACGGCGCGAACTGACGCGGTAACCGGCGCACCTCGCCCGGCTTGCCGTGGAACTCGTACGCGCGCCAGGTCGTGTCCGGCCCGGTCACCGCGTCCGCCGTCCCCTCCACCACGATCTCCCGGCGCACCCGCGTGATACTGCCGAACGCGCCGTACGAGTTGACCAGATGCAGCGACTCGTAGGACGTGTTCATCAGCTGCTGCCGGGCCAGCAGATTGCGGGCCGGGCGGTAGCTGAGCGCGAGGACCCCGGCGGTGGCGAGGAGGACCAGGACCTCGAACCACACGGGCGGCGCCGGGAGCGGCGCGGAGGGCTGCGCCCACAGCGGTGCGGCGGCCGACATGGCGAGCGCGATGGTCACCCAGTTCAGCCAGGCGAAGTTGCCGGACACCACCAGCCACAGCTGGGTGACGACCATCGCGACCGCCGCCCATCCGGCGATCGGCTGCGGGGTGAACAGCAGGACCGGCACGACGAGTTGGGCGACATGGTTGGCGGCCACCTCGACCCGGTGGAGGGGCCCCGGCAGATGGTGGAAGAACCAGCTCAGCGGGCCCGGCATCGGCTGGGTCTCATGGTGGTAGTAGAGGCAGGTCAGATCCCGCCAGCAGCTGTCGCCGCGCATCTTGATCAGCCCGGCGCCGAACTCCACCCGGAACAGTACCCATCGCAGCAGCCACATGACCGTCACCGGGGGAGCGGTCTCGGCATTGCCGAGGAACACCGCCAGCGAGCCCGCCTCCAGCAGCAGCGACTCCCAGCCGAAGCCGTACCAGGTCTGCCCGACGTTCACGATGGACAGATACATCACCCACAGCACGGCCCACAGCACCATCGACGCCCACAGCGGCACGGCGTCCGCGGCCCCCGCCGCCACGGCCGCGGCGAGCAGGACCCCACCCCATGACCACAGCGCGAAGAAGCGGTCCGAGTAGTGCCAGTGAAAGACCGAGGGGGCCGCGCGGAACGGCACCATCGCCACGTATGCCGGCACCGGCAGCATGCCGCGCGCACCGATCAGCGCCCGGAACTGCCGCACCGCCGCGAGGAACGCGACCACATAGAGAACGGCCAGCATGCGCTGGAAAACCAGCCGCCCCAGCCAGTATCCGGAATCCGAGAACCATGCCACCCGCCCATGGGTAGCACCGTGGCCGCGCGCTCTGCGGCATGGCGCGCGGCCCCGGAGGCTGGATCCCCCGCTCACTCTCCAGCGTAGGGACCCGGGCGAATGCAGCAACCGCAGGGCCATTGGAGTGAGTGATGTGCATCACAAATTCCACCCCATTCCCCGTCAATCACGGGGGGCGGTATTCGCGCTTTTCGAGGACTTGACTTTCTCGCCGGAAAACGTCGAGCGCGCCGCGTGCGGCGTCGTTACTCTGAGGGGCGACGGACGACCTTTCTGGGAGACGCCAACACCATTGGCCCGTCGCGGGAACGCCACAAACCTTGGCTGACCTCCCGGTTTGTGAACAAGGCGCCACCGCGTCGGAACCAATACCTCGATGAAGGAGTGCGTGGTGGCATTGCACAAGGCTCAACACAAGCAGCCCCGTTTGAAGCAGGGCGAGCGGCCCGGCCGGATCAAGGAAGTCCGCAACCTGGAAGCCTGGGACCGCTGCGCCCCGGTGCGCCTGGCCGGCTGCGAGGACGATCCCGCCGAGCCGAACATCTTCCGCGGTATCGACTGATCGGCTGATCGCAGGTGTGGCGCCGGCCCTGACCCGTGGGCCTCCTCCTCCGGGTCAGGGCCGGCGCCCGAGCGGGCACCGCGGCCGCGCCGCCGGGTGAGCCGTAGAGCAGCCGACCCGAACGGCCCAACCGGGCGCGGGCGATTCCCGCCCGCGGTCAGTCGGCGTAGAGCTGACGCCGCGGCACGATCTGCCGGTCCTGGCTCGGGCTGGACCACAGCAGCTTCATATGGGCCTCGCCGGTCTGCTCCGTGTAGTCGATCCGGATGCGGTGCCGGTGACCGGCCTTCAGGGTGATCGTCCCCTTGTCGGCCTTCGGGCCGTGCGGGGTGGTGCTGTCGATCACCGGCTTGCCGTCGATCCACAGCCGCACGGTGTCGTCCGAGACGGTGGTGAAGGTGTACGTCTCGTCGTAGCGCGGCTGGATGCTGCCGGTCCACCGGGTGCTGAAGCGACCGGCGGGGATCTTCGGGTCCGGTGAGCCGTCGAAGCGGTAGGACTTGTTCACCGTCGGATCGACCGTGGTCACCGCGGGCGGGCCGGTGAAGGAGTCATTGGCCCAGCTCCGCGCCGTCAGCCCGGTGCCGGTGCCGGCGGGCGCCGCGGCTGGCGGGCGGACGGTGAGCCGGATGACGCTTGCGCGTGGATCGGTGGCCGCGCCGGACGGCGTGAGATCGAAGCCGTCCCCGGACCGGGCGACCTTCACCTGCTGGGAGCTGCCCAGCACCCGGGCCGCGGTGATGTCGAACGGTGCCCTGGCCGTGAGGTGGAGGGGAGCGCCGGCGGCCGGCCAGGAGGTGACGGCGGCATACAGCTCGTCGCCCCGGCGGGAGACCGCACCCCACGGCGGGTCCGCCACCAGCCCGGTGTGCCCGGCCCCGTACACCGCGTCGCCCTGGCCGTGCGCGGCCAGCCACCGGCCGGTCTCGCGCAGCCGGTCGACGGACGGCTGCGGGATGCGCCCGAGTCGGTCCGGGCCTACGTTGAGCAGATAGTTGCCGCCGCGGCTCGCCACGTCCAGCAGGTTGCGCACCACGGTCGCCGAGGACTTCCAGTGGGTGTCGTACTTGGCGAAGCCCCAGTGGTCGTTGAGCGTCATACAGCTCTCCCACAGCTGCCCGTCGACCGGCTCCGCGGGGATCTCCTGCTCCGGTGTGCCGAAGTCGCCGTCGACCACCTCGCGCTTTCCGACACGGTTGTTGACGATCAGACGGGGGTTCAGGGCGTGCAGATACGCCTGGAGATCGGCACCGTCCCGGCGTGACCAGGGGTTGGTGGGGTTGTCCGTGTCCCACTCGCCGTCGAACCACAGCAGCGCCGGGTCGTAGGTGTCGATCAGCTCCTTGAGCTGGCCGTACATCCGCTTCTTGTAGCGCGGGAAGGTGGCCGGGCCGGCGAAGTCCGGGTCGTGCCAGTCCCAGATCGAGTAGTAGAAACCCAGCTTGATCCCGGCGGCGTCGGCGGCCTTCTTCAGCTCGGCGAGGATGTCGCGGTGCGGGTCGAAGGAGGAGTGGTCACGCAGATTCCAGGTGTTCTGCCGCGTCGGCCACATCGCATAGCCGTCGTGGTGCTTGGAGGTGATGACGATATAGCGCTGACCGGCGTCCTTGGCCGCCCGGACGATCGCCCGGGCGTCGAAGGCGGACGGGTTGAAGGTGGCGGCCTGCCGCTCGTACTCCTCGTCCGGGATCCGGCACTCGCGTTTGATCCACTCCGCGTTGCGGCAGACCGTGCCGTCGGGCCGGGTGTACTCGCCCTCCAGGTTCGAGTACGCGCCGAAGTGGATGAACATCCCGAAGCGGCTCTGACGCCACCACGAGGTGCGCGGCGAGGTGAAGGGATCGTCGGTCGCGTGGTTGGTGCCGGGACCGGCGGCGGGCCGGGGCGGGGGCTTCGCGGCGGCCACGGGGCCGCCGACGGCCAGCAGCAGGGCGCTCAACACCCCCGCCAGTCCCAGCAGCCCGAACGGTCTTGTGCGGCTGTGCATCGCTCGCTCCTCGGGTCAGTTGGTCACGTACGTGCCTCCTGTGCCATCCCGCATGGTGCAGCCCCGGCACCCGGACCGGAAGACCCCGGACGCGACAAACATCGGAGCATCTTGGGGTGTGGAGCGGTGAGTTGGGGAAGTTGGCGGGTGGAGGGCCAGGAGACCTCGGACCTAAGAGGGGCGGGGGGAATGGCCGAGAAGGGGGCATCCGATGGCCCGGCACAAGGCTGACGCAAAGTCAGTGCCCTGGCGGGCACCGCCACTTGCCGGTTCAATTGGCCTTCCGGTCGCACTCACTGGAGGCACCATGGAAGCCGTCGCCCGATCCGCCGCCGGCGCCCCGGTCATCCGCTGCGCGGGCCATGAACGCGACTATCCGGCCTTCCTCGAACGTGCGGCACGGATCGCCACCGGCCTGGCGGAATGGGGAGTTGAGCCCGGCGACCGGATCGCCGTCGTGCTGCGCAACGAGCCCGCCCATCTGGAGATCACCGCCGGGGCCGCGCTGCTCGGGGCCTCGGCGGTCCCCGTCAACTGGCACTTCCGGCACCACGAGCTGCGCCATGTGCTCACCGACAGCCGCAGCAAGGTCGTCTTTGTGCACACCGACCTGCTGGCCGGGGTGTCCGCCGCGCTTCCCGACGGCGTACGGATCGTCGAGGTGGCCGTCCCGGCCGGTGTCGCGGCCGCCTGTGGGATCGCCCTGTCGCCGTCCACCGGTGCACACCCGCTGCTCGACGACTGGCTGGACGGCTGCGAACCGCTGCGGAAGGCCGCCGTGGAACGCCCGGCCACCGTGATCTACAGCTCCGGAACCACCGGACGTCCCAAGGGAGTTCTGCGCGAACCCGTCGCCGCGGACCGGCTGGAAGAAGCAGTGCTGCGGTTCCTGGAGTACTTCGCCGTCGCCCCCGGCGGCCGTACGCTCATCCCGGCCCCGCTCTACCACGCCTCGCCCAGCCAGCACGCCGTCCTCGCCCTCGCGGCGGGCCTGGACATCACCCTGATGCCGCGCTTCGACGCCGAGGAGTTCCTCCGGCTGATCGCACACCACCGCATCGAGCAGGTCCAGGTCGTGCCCACGATGTTCGTCCGGCTGCTGCGCCTGCCCAAGGACGTCCGCGAGCGCTACGACCTGTCCTCGCTCACCTCCGTCGTCCACGCCGCGGCGCCCTGCCCGCCGCACATCAAACACGCCATGATCGACTGGCTGGGACCGGTACTGCGGGAGTACTACGGCGGCAGCGAGACCGGTGCCGTGACATGGTGCGACAGCCCGGAGTGGCTGGCCCACCCCGGCACCGTTGGACGGGCCACCGGAACCTGCGGGGTCGCGGTCCTCGGCCCCGGCGGAGCGCCGCTGCCGACCGGCACCACCGGCGACATCTACCTCAAACCGGCCGACGACTGGCCCCGGTTCACCTACCTCGGTGACCCGGACAAGCGCGCCGCCATGGAAGCGCCGGGCCTGCCCGGGTACGTCACCATCGGGGACATCGGCCATCTCGACGCCGACGGCTATCTCTACCTCAGCGACCGCCGCAACGACATGGTCATCTCCGGCGGCGTCAACATCTACCCCGCGGAGATCGAGGGCTGTCTGCTCGCCCTCGACGGGGTCCGTGACGTGGCGGTCTTCGGCATCCCCGACGAGGAGTTCGGTGAGGTCCTCGCCGTGCATCTGGAGACCGAAGCCGGCGTGCTGCTCAGCGCCGAGACGGTACGGGCCCATGTCGGTGCGCGGCTCGCCGGATACAAGGTCCCCCGGGCCGTGGTCTTCGAGGAGCGGCTGCCGCGTGATGAGTCGGGAAAGCTCTTCAGGCGGCAGCTGCGGGATCCGTACTGGGCGGGTCACGACGGCGCGATCTGAATGTGCCCCGCCCGGCGGCCGTCCCGGTTCAGCAGCTCCCTCCGTCGAGGATCGGGATCAACTGCTCCTCCTCATAGGTGAGATGGTTTTCCACCTCCTCCGTGAGGCGCTCAACTTCGGAGAGCACCTGCTGCGGATCCGCATCCTCGGCGGAGATGACTTTCTGCAGGGCGGCGAGGAGGACCGCGAGTTTCTCGTGTTCCTGGTGCATTCGCTCCAGGGCCGGTGTGAGTTCGGGGTGATACCGGCCGAGCATCGGAAACATTCCGGCGTCCTCACCGGTGTGGTGATTGCGCAGCCCCTGGCAGAGGGTCAGACAGTTCACCCGTAGCTGGGCGCCGAGACCGGGTCCCGATGCGGCGATTTCCTCGCGGATCAGGGCGAGTTCCCGGCGGAATCCGTCGTGCACCGCCTTGAGTGCCGCGCCCACCGAGGAAGCCCTGATATTCGGCGGCCCGGCAGGGATTTCCTCCAGGACCACCACGGGAAGGATGCGCTCCGTCTTCTCCTGGTAATCGGACCATCCGGGATCGGTCTCGGCCGCGCGGGCGAAGGCGCGGTCGCGGTCGGCGCCTTCCAGGACAGTGGCCTGCGCCTCGTAGGTGAAGACGCCTGCCTCGACGGTGACGCGGGGATGGGCCAGCAGATTGTGGTACCAGGCCGGGTGCTTCGGTGCGCCGCCTGCCGAGGCGATGACCAGGACGCGTCCGTCGCCGTCGGGAAGGTAGCCGAGCGGGGTGGTGTGCGGGGCGCCGGACCGGGCGCCCGTGGTGGTCAGCAGAAGCAGTCGGCCGCCCTCGAAGGGGCCGCCGACGCGTCCGCCGTTGGCGCGGAACTCCTCGATGATCTGTCGGTTGAAATCGATCGGCATATTCGGTGTTTCTCCAGGATGGGGGAGTGCGGGTGCGCCCGCGGAGGCAGGGCGAGGAAGCCCTGCGGACGAGGCGGAGAACCGCTCGTCGGGCAGGGCGAATTGACCACGGGCGAAAGGAATTCGGCGTGGTGCGGAGCGCCGCTAAGGCGGCAACGGAAAGGCGGAAACGGAAAGGCGGAAACGGAAAGGCGGAAACGGAAAGGTCGCGGACGCGCGGAAGGTCGCGGTTACGCGGAAGGTGCGTGCGGAAGAGGTGCGCAGGCAGGGTGGAACCCGTGCGCGGATCACAATCCGCAGGCAGAAGATGGGCGCGAAACGCGCGAGAACTCAAAGAGCGGAGGGGCGGGCCTCTGGGCGCCCGCCTGGCGGTCACGTGGTGACCGGGAACCTCACTCGCTCATGGCACATGGCCGACCCGGTAGTCACGGTGACAAAGGTAATGCCGCAAAGGGGCGAAGGCAACGGCAGAGCGAAATTCGGCCAGGAGTCCGTGTTCCTGATCCGCCCGCTGTACGCCTGCCTGCCTGAACTGCCGTCCGGAGGGGTGTGTTCAGGGAACGCCGGCAATTCCTCGCCGTCCAGCGGCCCGACGGGTTCTGGAAGGTGAACCTCGCCGGTCCCGCACACCTGCCGGGACCGGAGACCAGCGGCACCCGGCACCGACTCCGGCACTGACTCCGGCTCCGGCACCAGCACCGACTCAGAGCCGTACGGCCTCCAGCAGCACCAGCCGCTCCGGGAACAGTGTCGGCGCCTGTACCCCCACCTCGGCCAGCACCCGGCCCGGCAGCGTCACACCCTGCTCCCACCAGGGCAGCGCCGAGGTGACCGGCCCTTCCGGGCGGTCGCCCGGCGCCAGCGGCGACAGCCGGTAGTCCGCGTCCGGGTCCAGCCCCGGCAGCCGCACCCGCCCGGCCGGGGACTGCACACTCGTCGCCAGCTGCACCAGCGCGAACACCGCCCGTCCGGCGTCCCCGGCCACCACACCGTGCACCCACAGGGCCGGGTCGGGATGGTCACCGCGCACCACCGTCCCGCTGTGCAGCAGCGGCCGCAGGGTCCGATAGAGCGCCACCCACTCGGCCAGCCGCGCCCGCTCCGCCGCACTCGCCGCCGTCAGGTCCCACTCGATCCCGAAGTGGCAGAACAGCGCGGTCCCCGCCCGGAAGTCGAGGGAGTGCCTCCGCCCCGTCGTCTGCGCGAGCGGCGCCCCCACATGCGCGCCGAGCAGCTCCGGCGGCAGCAGCAGTCCGGTCCAGCGCTGGATCCGCTGCCGCTCCAGCGCATCGATGCAGTCGCTGGTCCACACCCGGTCGGTTCGCTCCAGCACTCCCAGATCCACCCGGGCGCCACCGGACGCACAGGATTCGATCTCCAACTGCGGGTACCGTGTGCGCAGTTCGTCCATCAGTCGGTAGACGGCCGTCGTCTGGTGGTGCGCGGCGGCATCCACGAGATCGCGGTTGTGGTCCCATTTCAGACAGTCGATACGGTGCTCGCGCAGCAGGGTGTCCAGCCGTTCGAGGACATATGCATACGCCTCGGGGCGTGCCAGATCGAGGACCTGCTGATGGCGGGCGGCCGGCGGCAGCCGCGACGGGGAGGCGGCCAGCATCCAGTCCGGATGCGCGCGGGCCAGATCGGAGTCCGGGTTGACCATCTCCGGTTCGACCCACAGCCCGAACTGCATCCCCAGCCCCTGCACGGTGCCGATCAGTGGCCGCAGCCCCTCCGGCCAGACCTCGGCGTCCACATACCAGTCGCCGAGCCCGGCGCGATCGTCCCGCCGTCCCCGGAACCACCCGTCGTCCAGCACGAACCGTTCCGCGCCGACCTCGGCCGCCGCCCGCGCCAGCCGTTCCAGCGTGGCCAGGTCTTGGTCGAAGTACACCGCCTCCCAGGTGTTGAGGGTGACCGGCCGGGGGGAGCCGGGGTGTCCGTCGCGGGCCCGCAGCTCGCGGTGGAAGCGGCCGGCCAGCTCGTCCAGACCGTTGCGTCCGTAGGAGCCGTAGAGCCAGGGGGAGCGGTAGGTGGCGCCCGGGGCCAGCTGGATCTCGCCGGGCAGCAGCAGTTCGCCGCCGGCCAGCACCGCCTGCCCGGCCGGGGTGCGCTCGGCGAGCGAGCGATGGTTGCCGCTCCAGGCCACGTGCAGCCCCCACACCTCACCGGACCGGAAGCCGAAGCCCGCCTCCCCGGCGGTCAGCAGCAGCGTCGCATCACTGCCGGGGCGCCCGCGCCGGCTCTCCCGCAGATGCGTGCCCAGGGTGAACGCATGCCGCTGCGGGGCGCGTTCCCGCAGATGCCGGCCGGTGAGATCGAGAAGCTCGGTGGCCTGCGCGGGGACCGGCAGGGCGGGCGTCAGCTCGGTGAGGTGGTATGGCTCCTCGCCGGTGTTGGTGACTGCCGCGCGCAGCCGCACCAGTCCGGCATCCGTCAGTCCGAGCTCCAGCGTGAGCGCCAGACCGCCGTCCGGGTCCACCGCCTCGACGGTCAGCCGCCGGCTCTCGTCCTCTACGGACTTGCCGCACACGGTGAACGCGGGCGCTTCGCCACGGCCCGCACGATGGCCGCTCAGCCCCGGGGTGCCGAGCCAGCCCGCGGACTGCTGCGGCAGCACGCTCAGCGGAACCGGCTCGTCCAGTGCGTTGGAGACGGTCTGGGGAACATCGGCGGCGAGCAGCCCGGCGAGCCGGCCGGGCGTGGACGCACCGAGGTCGGCGCCCCAGTGCACGAGGCGCGGCAGACCGGTACCGGATGTGTCCAGCACCAGGCTGGTGCCGGCGGCCCGGAAGTGCAGGAGGTCGTCCATGGTGGGTTCCCTTCGTGACGGACGGGAGGGCGGGGGCGTGCCGGGGGCCGGACGAACGGCACGGGCGGTGGGACGGGCATGACGGCGAGGCCCCGCTGCGAGAGGTACCGGACGCACGGCCCGGCACACCAGACGGCTTCCGGCCGCCCACGGTCCCGGGGCCCGGAACGGTGGCCGGGCGACCTCCAAGTGCGTGGAGCGGTGGCCGGGCGGCGTCTGCAAGTGCGTGGAATGGTGGCCGGGCGGCGTCTGCAAGTGCGTGGAATGGTGGCCGGGCGACGCCCGCAAGCGCGCGGAATGGTGGCCTGGCCACGCGTGCAAGCGCCCCGAACGGTGGCTGGTCCGCGCCCGGAACCGCCCGGATCGGCGCCCGGCCCGCGCCCGGAACCGCCCGGATCGGCGGCCGGCCCGCGCCCGCAACCGCCCGGAACGCCGGCCGGCCCGCGCCCCGCGAAGGTCCCCCGTGAAGGCGCCCCGCGAAGTGGGCCGAATCTTCGTACCCGACCGTGACCGACCCCTCGCTCCCCCGCTAAGGTCTCACCAATAGCGCAGGTGAAACCGCTTCCACAGGGTTCCGGGGGCAGCCGCCCCGGGGGGAGGACACAGAGCGATATGAGCCGCCGTTCCCATGGGTTAATGGCCATCTGGGCCGAGGCGCAGCGGCAGCAGCAGCGCCAGCAGGAAGCCCAGCGCCGCGCGCGAGCACAGCAGCAGCGCGACCAGGAACGGCAGGCCCGGGACGCCGAACGCGCCATGGCGCGGATGCACCGCGAGCGGCAGGCGGCCTACCGGCAGCAACGTGAGGCCGACGCCCGCCGCCGGACCGAGGAGCTGGACAGCCGGGTCGCCGCACTGACCGGCCTCCTCGCCGAAGGCTGCCGCGCCCCCGCGTTCTCGCCCGCCGCGCTGCTGCGCCCCGAGCGCATCGCGGAGTTCGCGCCCGGCGCCCTCGCCACCCCGGTCCCGATGCCCGACCCGGCGCGCTATCAGGCGCCGCCGGGTGGATGGCAGGTCGGTGTCCGCCGTGACCGCGCCCAGGGTGAGGCCCGTGCCCGCTACGAGCAGGACTGGTACGCCGCGCAGGCCGCGGAGAGCCGGCGGCAGGCCCAACTCGCGGCCTACCGGCAGCAGTACGACCAGTGGGCCACGGGCGCACTCGCCGAGATCCGGCAGCACAACGCAGGGATGGCGGAGCTGCTGTCCGGCCTGCGCGGCGGCGACCCGGACGCGGCCGTCGAGTACTTCTCCGCCGCGCTGTACTCCTCCACCGCCTGGCCGGAGGGCTTTCCCCGGCAGGTCGCCGCCGCATACGACCCGATGGCCCGCCAGCTCGTCCTGGACTGGGAGCTCCCGGGCTACGCCGTCGTCCCGGAGACCAGAGCCGTCCGGTACATGCCCACCGCCGACCAGGAGAAGGAGACCGCCCGGCCGGCCGCGCAGCGCCGCGCGCTCTACCGCGATGTCCTCGCCCAGAGCGTGCTGCTGGTGCTGCGCGACCTCTTCGCCGCCGACACCTACGGCACGCTGGACTCGGTTGCCCTGAACGGGTTCGTGGACGATGTGGACCCGGTGACCGGCCGCCCGGCCCAGGTGTATCTGGCGACCGTCATGGCGCCCCGCAGCGCCTTTGACACCTTCCACCTCGCGCAGGTCAGTGCGGTGGAGTGCCTCACCGACGGGCTGCGCGGTCAGCTCGCCGCGCGTCCCGACCAGCGGACCGCGGTACGCCCCGGACGCCTGCCGGGCGACGTCGGGGGCGGGGTCGTCTCACACGGCACCGACAGCGAACCGGATCTGTACGAGATGGACCCGATCGCCTTCGAGAATCTGATTGCCGAGCTGTTCCGCGCCATGGGCATGCAGGCCGTGACCACCCAGCGCTCCGGCGACGGCGGGGTCGATGTGGACGCGCTGGATCCCGACCCGATCCGCGGCGGCAAGATCGTGGTGCAGGTCAAGCGCTATCGCCACACCGTCCCGCCGACCGCCGTCCGCGATCTCTACGGCACCGTCCAGTCCGAAGGTGCCAACAAGGGCGTGCTGGTGACGACCTCCCGCTTCGGCCCGGGCGCCCACACCTTCGCCAACGGCAAGCCGCTCAGCCTGATCGCCGGCTCCGAACTCGTCGATCTGCTCGGCCGGTACGGGCTGCGCGGACGGCTCGGCGCGGACGCTCCCGCCGGCTCCGCCACCGCCGATGAGGCGCCGGACCACAACATCCTCGGCATGAACTGGTCCGGCGAGGTCGCCCTCGATGTCTGCGCCCTGGTGTGCAAGGGGACCAGCGTCCTGAGCGACGATCACTTCGTCTTCTACAACAATCCGCGCAACCCGGACGGCTCGGTGCGGATGCTGCCCGGCTTCGCCCCCGACCGGGCCGCGATGCAGGTGCGGTTCGAAGCGCTGCCGCCGGACGCCGACCGGCTGGTCCTGGTCGCGGCGATCGACCCCCAGGTCAACCCCGACGCGGATCTCTCCGGCTTCACCGACGCCCGGATACGGCTGCTGGACGCGTCGGGGGAGGAGCTGGGGCAACTGGAGGTCTCGGAGGGGCGGCGCGGCGAGACCGCGCTGGTGCTCGGCTCGTTCCGTCAACGGGCGGGCGGCGACTGGGACTTCGTGGCCGGCGGCAAGGGCTTCCCCGGCGGTCTGGAGGCGCTGGTGCAGGAGTACGGCATCGACGTCGCCTGAGGCCCGGGGCGGGAGGATCTGAAGGGCAGGGCAGGCCCCGGCGGCCGCCCCATAGGAGTGGTCGGCCAAGTGCGCTCCCAAGTTCGCTCCACGGAGCAGCAGTTGGCGTTCTCCTGCTGTGAGCATCCGGCTAGACCACGCGTATTCCCGGCCATTGGCCGCTCGACGCCATGTGCCGGGTGACGGCGGCGATGCCTTGCTCCACGGCGGCCACCGCGTCCCGCGTCGGGAAGTGCTCCACGGCGTTGCACACCGCGACCCGGCGTTGGATCGTCGGGTTGCGGATGCGGTGGGCGGCGAGACCGGGTTCGTACAGGAATCAGCTGTGGGAGTCGGGACGTCCGGTCGTGCCGGGTGCCCCGCGGTCGAGGCCGGGGCTGCGCCGGGCGGCGGCGGGGGCCGCTGAACTACCCGCATGGCGGTCGCTGCGGGCTGCGGTGCTGGTCAGCCACCATCTCGCCGGCTCCCTGTGCACCCTCAGCGAGGTGCTGGCGGCGCTGGACCGCCCCGCCGAGGCGCAGGCGGCACAGGACGAGGCAGCGGCCCTGGGGGGACGGAACCGGAGGCCTCATGAGGCGTCCGGCTCGATGGCGGCATTCGTGAGTCCGTATGGGGGAGAGCCGCGGACACCGGCGTATCGGGGCATTTCCGGTCATGTCCCTGCTGATATCTGTCGGGTATGAGCGCGTACACACGGTATGCAGCAGCCGCCCTGCTCGCCGCGCTGGCCGTGGGCTGCACCAGCCCGCACTCCGTCCCACGGCCGGCCCCGCGGCCCACCCCGGAACCCACGTCACGGGCCCATGGGGGCGCCCCCGTCACCGGGGCCGCCGGCCGGTTGCCCTTCGCCGTGGTCGCCGCCGGGGACGTCCTCCCCGCCCACCCCGGGGTCCTCGCCACGGCCCGGCGCGACGCCCCGCACGGCGGGTACGACTACCGGCCGATGCTCAAGGGCGTGCGACCGGTCGTCTCCGCCGCGGATCTGGCGCTGTGTCATCTGGACGCGCCGCTCGGACCGCTGAGCGGCCCCTTCACCGGCTACCCCGTCCTGCAGGCGCCGCCGCAGCTCGCCACCGCGCTGAAGGCGACCGGCTACGACTCCTGTGCCACCGCCTCCCCGCACGCCCTCGACCGCGGTGTGCCGGGTGTGCAGCGCACCCTGGAGGCCCTGGACACCGTCGGGCTGCGCCATGCCGGCTCGGCTCGTGACGCCGCGGAGGGCGCCCGTCCGGCGCTGCTGCGGGCCCCGGGCGGCGCACGGGTCGCCCAGCTCGCGTACACCTACGGCACCGGGGGCGGGCGGCGCCCGGCGTACGCACCGTGGACGGTGAACCTGCTCGACGAGAAGCGGATCATCAAGGATGCCCGGGCGGCCCGCCGGGCCGGCGCCGATGTGGTGGTCGTCAGTCCGTACTGGGGCACGGAGTACCGAACCGCCCCCGACGCACAGCAGGTCGGGCTGGCCCGTGCGCTCACCGCCTCCGAGACCGACGGCCGGCCCGACATCGATCTGATCGTCGGCACCCGTGCGCACACCCCGCAGCCGTTCGAGAAGGTCAACGGCACCTGGGTCGTCTACGGCCTCGGGGGCCGGATCTCCGGCGTCAGGGAGAAGCCGCACGGCTACTGGGGCGGCCTCGCCCGGTTCCGGTTCGCCCCGCCGCACCGCGCCGGTGAGCGCTGGCGGGTCACCACGGCCGAGTACCTCCCGCAGTTCGTCGAGCAGGGGGCGCGGGTACGGGTGCGCGCGCTCGCCGGGGCCGGCGGGCACGACCGGATCCGCAAGCAGCTCGGCAAGGCGGTGCTGAGCCGGGGCGCCGTGGCCGACGGGCTGACGCTCGGCCGGTGACCCGTCGCCAACACGCCGTCCCCTGCGGCCCCGTGCCGTCCTCGCGTACGCCGTACCGGCCCCGGTGTGAAACCCTGGCGCAGCACCCCGTCGGCCAGGTCAGGGAAGGAACCGGAGGGCAGTGAGCGAGCGAGCGGCCGTCCGGGCCCGTAATCCGCGTGGACAGGGCGAGCGTCTGCGGGAGGAACTCCTGCGGGCCACCGAGCGGCTCCTGGAGGAGGTCGGCAGCGAGGACGCGCTGTCGCTGCGGGCGGTGGCCCGCGCGGCCGGTGTGGCCGCGCCGAGCATCTACCGGCACTTCTCCGACAAGACCGAGCTGGTCTGGGCGACCCTCGAAGTCAGCTACGAGCGGCTCGCGGAGGCGATGGCCGGGGCCGCCGCGAAGGCGGCGGACGACCCGGTGGCGCGGTTGCGCGCCCAGCTGCGCGCCTACTGCCGCTATGCCGTCGCACACCCCGCCACCTACCGCCTGCTCTACGAGACCCGGCAGACCCCGGTCGATCCCGAGCGGCTCGCCGGGCACCCGGCCGGGCTGCTGGTCCGCAGCTGGCAGCAGGCGCTGACGGCCTGTGAGGACGCCGGATGGCGGGTGCGCGGCTCGCGGTCCGAGGCGCCGTATGTGCTGTGGTCGGCAGTGCACGGCCGGGTCACGCTCTGGCAGGTCATGCCGAGCCGCAAGGACACCGGCCGGCTGGACCGGTTCGTGGACGAAATGCTGCAGCTGCTGCTGGAGCGCTGAGCTGCGCTTTCGGCGCTCCGATCCGCCTGTGCCGCACCGGCCGTCCCGCGGCGCTCCGAGCCGTCTCCCTGAGACACCGTCACGCACACCACCCCCCCCGGCACCTTCATGTGTGCACTGTACATGTAAGTTTACGGGTGTTAGGTGAACGTTCGGCTCATGGCGCACGCCCCTGCCGGTGTGCGCGCACCAAGCGAGATGAGCGAGATGACACTTTCCACCGCCCCGGCACCGCTGCCCGTAGAGCCCCCGAGCGGCTGCCCCTTCGACCCTCCCGCCGCATTCGGCACCCTGCGCACCGAGCAGCCGCTCTCCAAGGTCGCACTCCCGGACGGAAGTTGGGCCTGGCTGGCCACCCGCTACAGCGATATCCGGACGATCCTCGGCGACACCCGCTTCAGCTCCGACACCACCGTCCACGGCTACCCGCTCAGCGGCATGACCGGCGGCGGCAACACCGAGAACCGCGGTTTCATCCGCCGGGACCCGCCCGAGCACACCCGGCTGCGCCGGATGGTCACCCGGGAGTTCATGGTCAAGCGGGTCGAGGCGCTGCGCCCGGAGATCCAGCGGATCACGGAGGAACTCTGCGACCGGATGGAGCGCGCCGAGCGGGGTGCGCACGGCGGAGTGGACCTCGTCGAGGCGGTGGCGCTGCCGGTCCCGTCACTGGTGATCAGCCTGCTGCTGGGCGTCCCGTACGACGACCACGACGTCTTCCAGCGGCTCACCGGCACCCTGCTCTCCCGCACCGTCCCCGAGGGCGCGCGGGAGGCCGCCCGCCTCGAACTGCGCGACTACCTCGACCGGTTGGTCACCGCCAAGGAGGCGGACCCGGGGGACGACATCCTCGGGCGGCTGATCGTCGAGCAGCGGCGGACCGGTGAGCTCACCCACGACGAGGTGGCCGCGTTCGCCGGGCTGCTCCTGATCGCCGGGCACGAGACCACCGCCAACATGATCGGCCTGAGCGCACTGACCCTGATGCGCGAGGCGGAGACCGCCGAGCGGCTGCGCCGGGAGCCCGGCCTGATCCGTGGCGCCGTCGAGGAGCTGCTGCGTTTCCACAGCATCATCCGCAACGGACCGCGCCGCGTCGCCACCGCTGATATCGAGATCGACGGCCACCTCGTCCGCGCCGGCGAGGGCGTCGTCGTGGCCGTGCCGTCCGCCAACCGCGACGAGCGCGTCTTCCCCGACGCCGACCGCCTCGATGTGCGCCGCCCCAACGCCCAGCACCATGTGGCCTTCGGCTACGGCATCCACCAGTGCCTGGGCCAGGCGCTGGCCCGGGTCGAACTCCAGGTGGTGCTCGGCACCTTGCTGCGCCGCTTCCCCGCGATGCGGCCCGCGGTGCCCCTCGACGAGATCCCCTTCCGCACCGATATGGCGATCTACGGCTGCCACGCCCTGCCCGTCACCTGGTGACACCGGCACCGCCGCCGCGCGGCTCGACCACGGCCGGATTCCCTCTTCACCCCACCGCCACTCCCATGGAGCCTTCTGCCATGAAGATCACCCTTGATGCCGACAAGTGCTGCGCCGCCGGCCAGTGCGTGCTGATCGCCCCCGAGGTTTTCGACCAGCGCGACGAGGACGGCGTGGTGGTGCTGCTCGACGCCGAACCGCCCGCCGCGCAGCACGAGGCGGTCCGTGAGGCGGCCGCCATCTGCCCGGCCGCCGTGATCGAGGGGCACGCATGACCGCCCGGCCGATCGCCGTCGTCGGCGCCTCCGCGGCCGGCCTCGCCGCGGCCGAGGCGCTGCGCCGCGCCGGCTGGCGCGGCCCGCTCACCCTCATCGGTGACGAGCCCCATCTTCCCTACGACCGGCCGCCGTTGTCCAAGCAGCTGCTGCACGGCGCCTGGGAGCCGGACCGGCTGCTGCTGCGCACCGAGGACCAGCTCGCCCCGCTCGGCCTCGATCTGCGGCTCGGCACCCGGGCGACCGGCCTCGATGTGGCCACCCGCACGCTCACCCTCGACGGCGGTGCGGGGGGCCACCCGCTGGAGCAGGGCCGGGAGCAGGAGAAGCTGGGGTGCGCCGGCGTGATCATCGCGACCGGTGTCGCGGCCCGAACCCTGCCCGGCGCCGACCGGATCGCCGGGGTCCACACGCTGCGCACCCTCGACGAGGCACTGGCGCTGCGCGGCCGGCTGGCCAATGGGGGTCCCCCCGGCAGTGGGGGCGTAGCCGCCGGGGGAGGCGGCCGGCGTGTGGTGATCGTCGGAAACGGCGTACTGGGCTGCGAAGCCGCCGCGGTGGCACGGGAGTTGGGGCACGAGGTCACCCTCGTCGGCATCGAGGCGACCCCGATGGCCGCCGCCGTCGGCACCGAGGTCGGCGAGCTGCTCGCCGAGGAGCACCGCGCCCGGGGCGTACGGCTGCGCACCGGGGCGGTGGACGGCTTCGAGACGATGCCCGACCCGACCGGTACCGGTGACCCGCACGTCACCGCCGTACGGCTGGCCAACGGGGGTCCCCCCGGCAGTGGGGACGTAGTCGCCGGGGGAGGGGGAAGCAGCCGGCTGCCCGCCGACCTCGTGCTGCTGGCCATCGGCTCCCGGCCCGCCGTCGAGTGGCTGGCCGACCCGGCCCTGGACACCACCGACGGACTGCGCTGCGATGCGTACTGCGCCGCCGCCCCCGGCATCTACGCCGCGGGCGATGTGGCCCGCTGGGACCATCCGGTCCACGGCCGGCCACTGCGCTTCGAGCACCGGATGAACGCCACCGAACAGGGCATGGCCGCCGCCCGCAACCTCCTGGCCGAACTGGCCGCGACGGACCCCGCCACCACGGCCGGGGAGGCCGCCCCCGCCCCGGCACGCCGCCCGTTCGCCCCCGTGCCGTACTTCTGGTCCGACCAGTACGACCTCAAGCTCCAGGCGTACGGGCTGACCGCGGGCGCCGACCGGGTCGAGGCCACCGTCCTGGACCGGGCGGAGCGGCGCGTCCTCGCGCTCTATGGGCGGGACGGGCACGCCGTGGGAGTCCTGGCGGCCGGACTCCCGCCCCGCCTGCTCCGGGCGCTGCGCGCGGTCGTCGCCACCCCGCTGCCCTGGGCGGAGGCGCGCGAGCGGATCGGCGCCGCCACGGCCGCCGGCTGAGACACCACAAGGTCCCCGCCCCGGCGGTGCCCGACCACGGCGGGCGGTGCCTGATCATGGAGGGATGGCTGACTCGTACGTACGGGTGCGCGGCGCCCGTGAGCACAACCTCCGCAGCATCGATGTGGACATCCCGAGGGACGCGCTGGTCGCGTTCACCGGGGTGTCCGGATCGGGCAAGTCCTCCCTCGCCTTCGGCACCCTCTACGCCGAGGCGCAACGCCGCTACTTCGAGTCGGTGGCCCCCTACGCCCGACGGCTGATCCACCAGGTCGGCGCGCCCAAGGTCGAGGACATCACCGGACTGCCGCCCGCCGTCGCCCTGGAACAGCGGCGCTCCGCACCCACCTCCCGCTCCTCGGTCGGCACCGTCACCACCCTCTCCAACACCCTGCGGATGCTCTTCTCCCGCGCCGGCGACTACCCGGAGGACGCGGCGGAACGGCTCGATTCCGATGCCTTCTCGCCCAACACCGCGGCCGGCGCCTGCCCGGAGTGCCACGGCCTGGGCACCGTCCACCGCGTGACCGAGGAGTCCCTCGTCCCCGACCCGGCGCTCTCCGTCCGGGACGGGGCCGTCGCCGCCTGGCCCGGCGCCTGGCAGGGCAAGAACCTCCGCGACATCCTCGCGGCCCTCGGCCATGACATCGACCGGCCCTGGCGCGAGCTGCCGCGGGCCGAGCGCGAGTGGATCCTGTTCACCGACGAACAGCCCGTCGTCACCGTCCACCCCGTGCGCGACGTGGGCCGGATCCAACGCCCCTACAAGGGCCAGTACATGAGCGCCAAGCGCTATGTGCTGCACACCTTCGCCGACTCCAAGAGCGAGACCCTGCGCAAGCGCGTCCAGGGGTTCATGGTCGCCGAGCCCTGCCCGGTGTGCGCCGGGCGGCGGCTGCGCCCCGAGGCGCTGGCCGTGACCTTCGAGGGCCATGACATCGCCACCCTCGCCGGGATGCCGATCGGCGCCCTCGCCGCCCTGCTGCGCCCCACCGCCGCACGGGCGGAGGACGAGGTGGCCCCGACGCTGGCCCGCGACCTGGTGGCGCGGATCGAGGTGCTCACCGAACTCGGGCTGGGCTATCTGAGCATGGACCGCCCCTCGCCCACCCTGTCCGCCGGTGAACTCCAGCGGCTGCGGCTGGCCACCCAGCTGCGCTCCGGCCTCTTCGGCGTCGTCTACGTCCTGGACGAGCCATCCGCCGGCCTGCACCCCGCCGACACCGAGTCCCTGCTCACGGTGCTCGGCCGGCTCAAGGAAGCGGGCAATTCACTGTTCGTCGTCGAGCACGACATGGAGGTGGTGCGCCGCGCCGACTGGATCGTGGACATCGGCCCGCGCGCCGGGGAACACGGCGGGCAGGTGCTGCACAGCGGGCCCGTCGCCGCGCTCGCGGACGCCACCGCCTCCGCCACCCGCCGGTTCCTCTTCGACACCGCACCACCCGCCGCGCGCACGGTGCGGCGCCCCGCGGGCACGCTCACCCTGCGCGGTGTCACCCTGCACAATCTGCGCGGACTGGACGCCGCCTTCCCGCTCGGCGTCTTCACCGCCGTCACCGGTGTCTCGGGATCGGGCAAATCAACGCTGGTCACCCGGGTGCTCGCGGAGGCCGTGCGCGAGCACCTCGGCGACGGGACAACCGATACGGGCGAGGACGGGACCGAGGCCGGGCCGATGGCCCGCGCACAACTCGGCGGCGCCGAGGGCCTGGAGGCGATCGACCGGCTGGTGCGCGTCGACCAGAAGCCGATCGGCCGGACCCCGCGCTCCAACCTCGCCACCTACACGGGCCTCTTCGACGCCGTACGCAAGGTCTTCGCCGCCACCGACGCCGCCCGCGCCCGCGGCTACACCGCCGGGCGGTTCTCCTTCAACGTCGCCGGCGGCCGCTGCGAGACCTGCCAGGGCGAGGGCTTCGTCGCCGTCGAACTGCTCTTCCTTCCGGGCACCTACGCGCCCTGCACCGCCTGCCACGGCGCCCGCTACCACCCCGAAACCCTGGAGATCACCTACCGGGACCACACCGTCGCCGACGTCCTCGCGATGACCGTGGACACGGCCGCGGACTTCCTCGACGAGATCCCGGCCGCCGCCCGCAGTCTGCGCACCCTCCAGGACGTGGGCCTGGGCTATCTGCGGCTCGGCCAGCCCGCGACCGAGCTGTCCGGTGGCGAGGCCCAGCGCATCAAGCTCGCCACCGAACTCCAGCGGACCCGCCGCGGCCACACCCTCTACCTCCTCGACGAGCCCACCACCGGACTGCACCCCGCCGACACCGAGGTGCTGCTGCGCCAGCTCCACGGCCTGGTCGACGCCGGCCACACCGTGGTGGTCGTCGAGCACGACATGGGGGTGGTGGCCGGCGCCGACCATGTCATCGACCTCGGTCCCGGCGGCGGAGCGGAGGGTGGCCGGATCGTGGCGGCGGGCACCCCGGCCGAGGTCGCGGACGCGCCGGGGAGCCGTACGGCCGCCTATCTGGCCCGGCGGAGGGCGCGGCCGGACGCCTCTTGACGGTCCGCTAATGTACGCAGGTCAGATCACCAGGCATCACCACCGCGCAGCACTGCGCAGCACCACGAAGGGGGCACCTCTCATGGCAGACATAGAGAAGGCCAGGGCGGCGTTCGACCGGTTCGACGCGGACGGCGACGGCCAGGTCACGCCGGAGGAGTTCAAGCACGCGATGGCCGAGATGGGCGACCCGTACGTCACCGGCCCGGTCGCCGAGGCGGTCATCAAGGCCAAGGACACCGACAGCGACGGCCGGATGTCCTTCGACGAGTTCTGGCAGGCGCTGCAGGGCTGACGCGCCCGCCGCGTCCTCTCAGCACCCCTTCGCCTCCCGTTCGCCCGCGGCCGCGCGCAGCGCCGCCAGCCCGCGGGCAATCGGGGGCTGCCGCGCACTGCCGCGCCGGACGGCCGCCAGGAACCGCCGCACCGGGAGCGGCTCTCCACGGAGCGGCACCCGTACGACCGGACACCGCTCCGGCACCGGCGCCAGCCGCGGCACCAGACAGATCCCGAAGCCGTGCGCGACCAGCGCGGCGACCGCGTACCAGTCCACCGCGTGATGGCGCACCCGCGGGGTGAAGCCCGCGGTGGCACAGGCGGTCAGCAGCAGCTGATGCTGATCGGCCGGATCGCCGGCGCGGATCCAGCTCTCCGTGTCCGCCTCCGCCAGCGCCACCCCCTGCGCCACCCGTCCGGCGAACCGGTGCCCGGCCGGCACCAGCAGGTCCTGCGGCTCCTCCAGCACCGGCTGCTGGACGAAGCGCGCATCGTCAGGTGGGGGTACCTCCCTGCTTGAGCGAAGCCGAGAGCTTGGGGGAGGGCCGCCCGGCGCCGGAATCACCACGGCAATATCCGCCCGGCCGGCCAGCAGCAGTTCGAAGCGGTTCTCACCCGGGTCCTCGCCGATCTCCACCGCCAGCCGCGGCAGTTCCTCGCGCAGCCGCGCCGCCGCCGGCGCGATCACCCCGGCGATCGCCGTCGCCACCCCGGTGATCCGCAGCCGGCCGGCCACCCCGTCCGCATGGCCCGCGAGATCCGCACGGGCCTCCTCCCAGCGCGCGAACAGCGCATCGGCGTGCTCGACCAGCGCCAGCGCCGCCGGGGTCAGACGTATGGTGCGGCCCGCCGGCTCCAGGAGTTCCAGCCCGAGCCGGGCCGACAGCTGCCGCAGCTGCTGGGAGACCGTCGACGGGGTCAGATGCAGGGCCTCGGCGGTCGCGGTGACGGTGCCCCGCTCATGGAGGACGCGCAAGGTCTGCAGCCGGGGATCGATCATGCGGGGGAGCGTAGCGGAGTGAGAGCGGCACCAACTGTGCGGAGATGCCGCACAGTTCCCTGCGGAAACTTTCGATGGACCCACCACGTGAGCCCGCCCGAAGCTGGACGGCATGACCGAGATCCTGACCGATGCCTTTCTGCCGGGCCTGTGGGCGGGCTATGCCCTGGCCGTTCCGGTCGGTGCGCTGGCCGTGCTGCTGGTGAGTGTGACCGCCCGGACCTCGTTCCGGGTCGGTGCCTCGGCGGCGCTCGGAGTGGCGACCGCCGACGGCCTCTACGCACTGGCCGCGGTGGCCGGCGGCGCCGCGCTCTCCCGCGCCCTCGCCCCGGCCGCGGGCCCGCTGCGCTCGCTCGCCGCCGTCATCCTGCTCGGCATGGCGGTCCGGACCGCCGTACGGGCCCTGCGCCGGCGCGGCACGCAGGAGGGCCCGGCACGGGACGTCCTGGGACGCCCCGGCCGGGCCTATCTCGCCTTCCTGGGGCTGACGTTGATCAACCCCTGGGCGGTCCTCTATTTCTCCGCGCTGGTGCTGGCCGGTGGTGTGGGGACCCCGGGGGCCGGTGCCGCCGGCCCCGCCGCCTTCGTGGCGGCCGTGATCACCGCCTCCGTGAGCTGGCAGCTGTTCCTGGCCGCGGGGGGAGCCGTGCTGGGCAGGACACTGACCGGCCCACGGGGGCAGGTCGTCACCGCGCTGCTCTCCGCCGTGGTGATCTCAGCGCTTGCGGCCGGCCTGCTGCTGCGCGGCTGAGCCGGTGCCCACCGGCGGCGGTGCGGCATGGTCGCCGGTGCCCCAGCCGGACGGCTCCGTGCCCACGGTGAAGGCCAGTTCGCGCCCCGAGCGCAGGTCGTCGGTGGTGAGGTAGGTCCGGTCGTGACCGGCGCCGTCGAGCCGGACCGACTGCACATAGCGGTGACCGGTGGAGGTGCCGGGCGCCGTGACGCTGAAGTGCCCGGACGGGTAGTAGCGCCGGTCCAGCGTCAGATCCACCCGCTCGAAGACCGGTGTGCTCAGCCCCCATCTGTCGGTGCCTGGCTGTACCGGGAACACCCCGATCGAGGAGAGCACCATCCACGCCGACATCGTCCCCAGATCGTCGTTCCCGGTCATACCGGTGGGGGCGTCGGTGAACAGGGTCAGCGCCGCATGCACCACATCCGTCGTCTTCCAGGGGCGGCCGGTGGAGAGGTAGGTGTACGGCGCGATCAGATCCGGCTCGTTCTGCGGGTTGTACTTGTCCGCGTTGTAGTAGTCGTAGGGGCCGTTGACCCACACCTCGCGGGCCGTCTTCTCCGGGTCCTTCAGCAGCTTCTGGTAGGCGAAGAACGCGTCGAGGCGCTCATCGGCCTTGTCCTTGCCGCCGATCAGCCGCAGCATGCCCGGCAGATCCTGCGGCACCAGCCACTGGTACTGCCAGGACGTGCCCTCGTGGAAGCCCTCGCTCTTGGCCGGGTCGGCGGGCCCGGTGAAGGCGCCCTGTGCGTCGCGGGCCCGGAAGAAGCCGGTCGAACTGTCAAAGATCTTGCGGTAGTTCTGGGCGCGGGCCGCATACCGGTCGGCGTCCTTGCCGTGCCCCAGATCGCGCGCCATCTGGGCCAGCATCGCATCCGACAGGGCGTATTCGAGGGTCGCCGAGGCGCCGTGGTCGAAGTCGGAGTCGCCGGGCTTGGTGTGCGGGCGGCCCTTGATGTACGGGGCGAAGCCGTCCTTCAGGTAGGGCGCGTTGGCCTCCCGGCCGACGGCCGGCGAGCCGTCCGGCGGTACTCCGTCGGCGTTCTTCTTCAGCGCCGCGTACGCCTCCTCCTCATGGCCGCGCAACAGCCCCTGCTGATAGGCGTTGGTGAGGAACGGGGTGACCGGATCGCCGGTCATGATGTTCGTCTCGACCGTTCCGTAGCCCCACTTGGGCAGCCAGCCGCTCTCCTTGTCGATCCGCAGCACCGACAGCGCCATATCGCGGGACTCGCCCGGCGCCAGCAGCGCCAGCAGCTGTGCCTGGGTGCGATAGGTGTCCCACAACGACCAGTTCTGGTAGTACGTGAAGCCCTTGGCGCGGTGCGCCCTCTGGTCCCATCCGGTGTAGCGCCCGTCCACGTCACTGCCGATGTTCGGCGCGAGGAAGGACCGGTAGAGCGAGGAGTAGAACGTCCGGCGCAGCGTCCGGTCGCCGCCCCGGGCCTGCACCAGCCCCAGTTGCCGCTCCCAGGCGGCACCGGCCGCCGTCTTCGTACGGTCGAAGGAACTGCCGCCCTCGGCACGCAGATTGCGGGCCGCGCCCGCCGCGTCCACATAGCTGAGGGCGGTGGTCGCCTCGACGGTATGGTCCGTGCGGGTGTCGAAGCGCGCGTAGGCGCCGTGCCGGCCGGCGGCGGTGGACCCCTTGGACCCGGCCGTCACCTTGTCGCCGTCCCAGGTCCCGTACGACGTGAACGGCCGGTCGAAGCGGGTGATCGTGTAGACGGTGTACGGCCGGGTGTCCTGGCAGAAACCGCGGCCCGTGATGGCGGTGCGGATGGTGCGCGAATCCAGCACCTCGACCCGCGTCGAGACCGTCTTGTGCAGCGACTGACCCGTGTTGAGCAGGACATTGGCCTTGTCGGTGGCCGGGAAGGTGTAGCGCTGCTTCCCGGTGCGCGCGGTCGCGGTGAGCTCGGCGGTGATCCCGCCGTAGGACGTCAGGCCGACGCGGTAGTAGCCGGGCCGGGCCGACTCGTCGTCGTGGCGGTAGCCGGCCGCGTACTTCGCATAGTCGGTCTCGGTGATGTCGCCCGTGGTGGGCAGCACCGGCAGATCACCGCCGAGTCCGCAGCCCACGCCCGAGAGGTGCACCGCACTGAAGCCGCGGATGCGGTCGTCGTCGTAGCTGTAGCCGGCGAAGTGCCCGGTATCGGGGGAGAGCTGCACCATGCCGAACGGGACGGCGGCGCCCGGGTAGGTGTTGCCGTCGTTCTGACTGCCGATGAACGGGTTGACCAGGTCGGTGAGCGGGCCGCCGGGCGGCTCGGCCTGCGCGGTGGGGACCGCGAGCGCGCTCCCGATGAGCGCGGCCGCCAGCACCGCGCCCGCGGTGCGCAGCCGGGTACGACTGAGCCATGGCATGGATCCGGACCTCCGGAGGTTGGGTCGCCGGACAGCCGGCCGGGCCGGGGGACGAGCACGGCCCGCGCGTTCGACAACGTTGTCAGAGCGCGCTCATTCTTGGTGGCGGCCAAGAGTGCGTCAAGAGGTGTCGCGGCAGTAACTCCGGCGCGCCCGGCCCCCGTCGAGGGGCCGGGCGCACCCTCGCGGGAGCGAACGGGGCGAGACGGGCAGAAGGAGCGCAACCCGGCGAAAGGCTCAGCGGGCGGCGGGCGCAGCCGGTTTGTCCCCGGCCCGGCGGTGTCGGGCACCGCCCCGGCCGCGTCCCGTGGCGGTCATGGCCGGGCGTCGCGGCGGAACAGGGCCGTCCAGAGGAAGGGTTCGCCGAAGTACGGGGACTCCGGCGGTTCGTCGTGCATGCGGCGCAGTTCGACCTCCGTCAGGTCGGAGAAGATCCAGCGCAGCGACTCCGGGGTGTAGGCGAGGCCGCCGTGGAGGCCGGACTGGCGGTAGAAGTCGCCGTCGGGGAGTTCGGAGCCCATCTCGCCGGCCGCGAAGCAGGTGAGGGCGAGATGGCCCCCGGGGGCCAGCACCCGGTCGAGGAGGGCGCGGTAGCTGACGCGGCGATGCGGTGGCAGATGGTGGAAGCAGCCGGAGTCGTGGATCAGATCGTAGGGGCCGCCGAGTGCGGTGCCGGTGAGGGCGAAGGCGTCACCGCAGTGGAAGCCGATCTCGGCTCCTGCCTCCCTTGCGCGGTCCTCGGCCCAGGCGACGGCCGCCGGGGAGAGGTCGACGGCGTCCACCTCGAAGCCCAGCGAGGCCAGATGGAGCGCGTTGCGGCCCGGCCCGCAGCCCAGGTCGAGGGCCCGGCCCGGGGTGATCAGCCCGCGTTCGAGGTGCGAGACCAGGTTCTCGTCCGGCTTCGCCACGAAGAACGGCACCGGCCTGCCGCGGTCCGCGTAGAAGCCGTCCCACCACGCGGCCGCCCCGCTCGTCCAGCGGTCGGCCTCCGGTGCGAACAGGCCGTCCAGGAGCCTGAGTACGTCGTCCATGGTGCGGATGTTCCGGTCCATCCGGGTTCCCCCTTTTCCGTTGCGGCGATCGTAGGGTCGGCGGGGGCAAAAGCCCAGATCAGGTGGGATGTTGGGCTGCTGCCACCGGCTGCCGCCGGCTGCGTGCGGGGCTGCGGCGAGGGGGCGAAGGGTGCCACCTGCGACCCGGGTCGGGGTGCCGCTCACGCCCCTGCCGAAGGCCGTGAAGGGGGCAGTTCCCGCTGCGCCGGACCGGGTTTCCCGGCCAATTCCCGGCAGGTTGTGGTGCCGTCGCCGTCCTGCGCCGGCTGCCGTTCCGGTACCACCGGGCGCAGTCCGGGTGCCAGGGCAACCGTGACCACGACCGACAGGGCCGCCATCGCCGCCATCGCGGTCGTGGGCGAGGTGCGTTCGGCGACGGCGCCCGCCAGCGCGGCGCCCACGCCTTGCAGGGTCAGCATGCCGGAGGAGTGCAACCCCAGGGCGTGTCCGCTCAGTTCGTCCGGGGTCAGCGACATCAGACGCTCCTGCAGCGGGAGGTTCGCCGCATAGCCGACGGTGGCGAGCAGCACGGCGACCACCGCGAGGGGGAGATCCGGGCGTACGGCGAACAGCAGATACGGCACGGCGAGCAGCAGACACAGCGGGACGGAGAGCCGTGGCCGCCACCGCCGGGGGAGACATCTGCCGATCAGGATGTCCCCGGTGAGCATGCCGAGGGCGCCGCAGGCGAAGAGGAGACCCGCGTGCCGGGGCGCGTAGGGCACATAGAGGGACTCACAGCCGACGATCAGCCCGTTGGGCACCCAGAGGGCGAGGTAGACGGTGCGGCGGGGCGCGGCGGACCACAGGCGGGCATTGTTGCGCCAGGTGTCGGCGACCGACGGCCGGCCCGCGGCGCGCGGTGGCCGCCGGCCGAGACCCCACCGGGCGACGACCGCGGCGGCGGCGTACAGCGCGGCACCGGCGAGCAGAGTGCCACGCGCCGACAGGACGGTCACGAGGACACCGCCGGCCGCGAACCCGCAGATCTGCAGCAGACCGGCGGACATGTTGAGCACCGAGCGGCCCAGCAGATACCCCTCGCGCGCCAGGATCTCGTGCAGCAGCCCGTAGCGCACTCCACCGCCCAGTGACGAGACCGGCCCGAGTGCCAGGAGGACGGCGAAGACGGCCCACACGGGCAGCCCCGGGAGGGCCTGGACGGCGGTGCCCAGGCCGAGGAGCAGGGCCAGTCCGGTCAGTGCGGCGCGCGGCGGGATCCGGTCGGCCGCCGACAGCAGGGTCGCCGCGCCGATGACCTGGGCGAGGGCCGGGCCGAACATGGCGAGGGCGGAGAGCAGCGGGGAGCCGGTCGCGGCGAAGACCTGGGAGCCAAGGGCGAGTCCGCTCATCGTCTGCGCCCCCACCTGCAGGGCGGAGGTCAGGAAGAAGGGGGTGAACTCCGGTGTACGGAAGAGCTGTCGGTAGGTGTGCATGGGCCGGAGTCTCGGGGGCTGCCCGGGCGGGGCGTTACTGTTTCGCGGGCCGGCGAAACCACGGCGCACGGCGATGGGCGGGGAAGCGGGGAGGGCGGATGGGCTGGTGGGAAGTGAGCGCGGACACCCTCGCCGGAAGCCGCTTCGTGATCTCCCCGCTGGCCGAGACGATCGCCGCGCTGAAGACCCTGCACCGGGGCACGGCTGCGCACCCGGGGGAGCAGGCCTGGCTCGCACGTCATCTGCCCGCCCACCGCCGGCGGCTGGCCGGTGACCCGGTCACCGCCGCGCTGGTCCGGGCCGCTCTCGGACCCCGCTGGAACGCGACCTTCCTGACCCCCACACCGGCCCCTGGCCCGATAGCGGAACTGCCGTCCTTCGCCGAGGAGCTGGCGCCCGTCCGCGCGACCTCCCCCGCCACCGCCCGCGCCGATCTGGCCGTTTCCCTGGGAGGCCGGACGCTGCCCGGTCCGCTGCGCCGCGCCGACGACCTGCCCGAGCGCACCGCCGGTCTCCTGGAATGGGTGTGGCAGGAAGCGGTGCTGCCGTACTGGCCGCGACGCCGGCGGGTCCTGGAGGCCGATGTCCTCACCCGCAGCGCGCAGTTGAGCCGGGGCGGCTGGGCCGCGGCGCTGGCCGGGATGCGCCCCGGTATGCGGTGGCTCGGAGCGAACCGGCTGCAGATCACGGCGGACGACCACCCGCCGCGGGAACTCGCCGGGGCGCAGCTGCTGTTCGTCCCCGTCACACCACGCCAGAGCTGGGTCTCGTGGGACGTCCATCCGGCCCCGGGCGGACAGCGGTCCGCCGTGGTGTATCCGTGTTCGGGGCTGCTGACCGAGACCGGCCGGGCGGCGGTGCCCGAGGCGCTGGGCGCCTTGCTGGGCCCCGCGCGGGCGGGCGTCCTCGTCCTCCTCGGCACTCCCCGGAGCACCACCCAGCTGGTGGCGCTGACCGGCCAGGGCCTGGGGTCGGTGGGCCGTCACCTCAAGGTGCTGCTCGAAGCCCGGCTCGCCGGCCGCCGCCGGGCCGGACGGTCCGTGCTCTATTTCCGGACGGAGGCCGGCGAGGCCTTGGTGGCGGCGCAGTGTGACGGATGAGGAGGGTGCGCCGGCCGGGTCGTCATGCGGGCCGGGCGCCCCGAAAATCATGAGGGTTCTGCCTTGCTCTCTTCAGGAGCGCATGCCTCAATGGTCAGCGATTCAGGTCGCTGACCATCCGTCAGATCTGGACGGTGGGTCGGCACGGGGTCCGACCGCGGCCCCCGGGTGGCTGCCTGTCGTTCCCTCACGTACGCCTCGACGGCCGGTGTCATGGACCTGCACCCCCTCACGAAGGCGGTACCCCCATGAAGCACCTCAGACCGGGCAAGCTCGGCTTCGGTACGGCACTCGGCGTCGCCGTCGCCACCGCGGGCACCCTCGCGATGGCACCGGCCGCCCCCGCGGTGACCCCCGGCACCGCCACCCTCTCCTTCGACTGCGGCGCCTACGGCTCCGGCACGGCGACGCTCACCGCGACCCAGGACGGCACGGCCGCGACCATCAGCCTCTCCACCTCGGCCATCACCTCGCCCATAGACATCGGCGCGAACTCGGTGGCCTCCACGCTCACGCTCACCAAGAACGGCTCCGGAACCACGGAGTTCAGTGGCAGCGCCAACCCGGCGATCCCGGCCGGCAGCCAGGTCTCCACCGGACCGCTCAGCGGTACGGTCGCCGCGGGCGACAGCCTGGAGGCCACGTCCCTGAAGGTCGTGGTGCTGGGCATCACGGCCACCTGCAAGGCCACCTCCGCACAGTCCCCCGGACCGTTCGTCTTCTGAGGGCGGGCGGGGACCGGCAGACCTTCGCCCGCCGGTCCCCGCCGTACACCACCGCCCGGTCAGCGGGCGCGGCTCACAGCTGCTCCGGGCCGCCCCCCGCACTGGAAGCCTCCCGTTCCGCCCGCGCCAGGTTCGAGCGGCGGTAGGAGTAGGCGAAGTAGATGACCATGCCGAGCAGGAACCACACCGCGAACCGGACCCAGGTCTGCCACGCCAGGAACGTGATCAGCCAGATGGAGAAGCACACCCCGATCGCCGGCACCACCGGCATCCCCGGCGTACGGAACGTCCGCGGCAGGTCGGGACGTTTGTAGCGGAGCACGATCACCGCGATGCAGACCACCACGAACGCGAGCAGGATGCCGATGTTGGTGAGCTCGGCGGCCTCACCGATCGGCAGGAATCCCGCGATGGCCGCGGAGGCGAAGCCGACGATCCAGGTCACCCGGGTCGGCACATGGTGCTTGGGGCTGGTCTTGGCGAACCACTTCGGCAGCAGACCGTCACGGCTCATCGAGAACCACACCCGGGTCACACCGAGCATGAAGGTGAACATGACGGTCAGAATGCCGATGATCGCGCCGACCGCGATGACATCAGCGAGGCTGCTCAGGCCCACCGATTTGAACGCCGACGAGAAACCGCTCTCCGGGTCGATGTCCTTGTAGTTCTGCATACCCGTCAGCACCAGGCAGGCGAGGACATACAGCACCATCGAGATCGCCAGCGAATACATGATCGCCTTCGGCATATGGCGCTGGGCGTCCTTGGATTCCTCCGCCGCGGTACTCATGGCGTCATAGCCGAAGACCGCGAAGAAGACGGTGGCCGCGCCGGTGAAAGCGCCACTCACCCCGAACGGGAAGAACGGTGTGTAGTTCGCGGTGTTGAGGTGGAAGAAGCCGACCGCGATCACCACGATGACCACCAGGACTTTCAGGCCCACCACGATCGTCTCGAAACGCGCGGCGTTCTTGATGCCCAGGGTCAGCAGATAGGCGATCAGCAGACAGAGCACCGCGGCGAACAGATCCACCCGGTGTCCCGTTCCCGTTCCCGGCGCGCCCATCATCCAGGCGGGCAGATCGACGCCCATTTCGCCGAGCAGAAAGCCGAAATAGCCGGAGATCCCGATCGCGACCACCGCCACGATCGCGGTGTACTCCAGCAGCAGATCCCAGCCGATGAACCAGCCCGCCACCTCACCGAGGACCGCGTACCCATAGGTGTAGGCCGATCCCGCCTTCGGGATCAGCCCGGCGAATTCGGCGTAGGAAAACGCGGCCGCGGCGCTCGCGATACCCGCGACGAGAAACGAGATCAGCACCGCCGGCCCGGCCTTCTCGTTCGCGACGGTGCCGGCCAGTGTGAAGATGCCCGCGCCGATGATGCCGCCGACGCCGATGGCGGTCAGCTGCCACAGGCCGAGCACCCGGGTGAGCTGCTGGCTCGCGGTGCCTTCCGCCTCTTGAATGTGTTCGATCGGTTTACGGCGCAATACGCCCTGTCCCGCACGCAGCCCCATCGTCATCCCTCCGTACGCTCCGTCGTGGTCCGACGGCGGATCATCATGGACCCTCGGGGGCGACTAAGGAAGGCGACTCCCTAGTACAGCTGGGACTCGCCGGGATACGTACACGGGAGGGGTGTTCAATCGGCGTCCTCCAGCCGGAATCCGACCTTCAGTCCGACCTGGTAATGGTCGATCCGGCCGTCGACGATATGCCCGCGGACCTGGGTGATCTCGAACCAGTCGAGATTGCGCAGGGTCTCCGAGGCGCGCTTGATGCCATTCTTGACCGCGGCGTCCATGCTTTCCTGGGACGTACCGACGATCTCGGTCACGCGATACGTGCGGTCGGTCACGGTGGTCTCCCTCGCCGGGGCGGCGCTCCGCCCGTCCACTTTCCACCGTGCCTCAGGGCGGCGTGCCCCACCAGCGGAGCGGCGGGCGGTCCGGCGCCCAGGGCCCTGGCCGGCGGATCAGGGGCAGAGAGGCCCTACGGGACGACGGTGACCGGCCAGCGTCCGGCCTTGACCAGCCGCACCGCGACCGAGCCCATGATGCGGTGCCCGGCCGACTCCGAGGCGCCGACCACCACCGCGTCGGCCTTCAGGTCATCGGCCATCTGCACCATGCCGTTGTACGGATCGCCCCGCAGGGTGTGGAACTCCCAGCGCACCTGGTATATCCCCTGCAGCCGCTCGGTCGCCCGGCGGATCTCGGCCATCAGCTCCTCGGCCACCTCGTTCGTGGCGTCCACGACCGGAGCCCCCATCGCCGCACCGGCCGGCAGCACCGGCTGGACATAGACCAGGACGAGCTTCGAGGCCTGGCGCCGGGCCAGTCCCGCCGCATAGGCGGCGGCGCGCCACGACGAGTCGGAGCCGTCGATACCGACGACGATGACCTTCGGGCCGTCCGTTCCGCGCTCGAACTGCGCGGCTGCGTTCTCCTCCACACCAGGGAGGTTATCCGCACACGCGTGCTGCCGGGCTCCCGGGCCGCGCCGCCGTCCCGGGCCCGCCGGCCCGGCCCGGCCCGGTCAGGCGGGGGCCGGCGGCCAGCTGTCCGCCGACAGGACGCCCAGCACATACGCCCTGGCGACCAGCGCCGTACGGCCCTGCACCCGCCAGCGGCGGGCCAGCCGGGTGAGGTGGTAGTTCACCCCGTCGACCGTCAGCCCGAGCGCCGTACCGATCGACGCCGTGGTCGCGCCGCCCGCGGCCAGCGCCAGGATGCGCGCCTCCACCGGGCTCGCCGAGCCGCCCGGCGCCGGTGGTGGAGCGGGCTCGCTGACCCGCAGCAGCGCCAGCAGCGCGGGCGGATGCACCGAAGGATCGCCCACCGGATCGATCGTCAGCTCCCCTTCCCGGACGCTGCCGTCGGAGCCGGACCGCCAGCGCACCTCGACCGGATAGCGCGACCGGCGCCCCAGCCGCAGGGCCTCGCCGAGCCGGTCGAGCTGTGCCTTCGCGCGGGGCTCGAAGAGGTCCAGCAGATTGCGGCCGCGCAACTGTCCCGGTGCCGCGCCCCACTGGGCGGCCATCGCCGGATTGGCGATCAGCACCTCGCCATGGGCCCGGCACACCGCGATCGGCGTGGGGATACGGTCCAGCAGAATCAGGAAGTAGTTGCGCCAGGGGCCGCCCGCGTACGGCCCGGCCGGGTCCTCGGCATATCCGTTCACGCAGGGTGCATCGTCCGTGTGCGCCGAGTCCCCGTCCGACGCCCCGTCGGCTGTCCCGTTGTCCATTGCTCCTTCTCCGGTCCGCGCGCAAGAGCGAGCAGCGAAAAACCACTGCACAATCATGCAGTTGTCCGGGCGTGACCTGCACGTGGGGGCCCTCACGCTGGAGACATGACCGACACCATCGCGCTCCACAGCGACGAACGCGCCGCCGATGACGGCATTCCGGTGGCCGACCTCACGGAGGCCGGGCTCACCCACACGCCCATCCAGCAGTCCATGGATCTCGCCCGGATCCACGGCCCGGTCTTCAAGCGCAAGTTCGGCGACCGCGAGACGCTGTTTCTCTCCTCGCTCGATCTGGTCACCGAGGTCGCCGACGAATCCCGCTTCAGCAAGGGTGTGTCGGTCGTCCTGGAAAACGTCAGAGAGTTCGCCGGTGACGGTCTGTTCACCGCCTACAACGACGAGCCGAACTGGGCCAAGGCCCATGAGGTCCTGATGCCGGCCTTCGCGCTCGGCTCGATGCGCACCTACCACCCGGCGATGCTCAAGGTCGCCCGCCGGGTCATGGCCTCCTGGGACCGCCGGGTGGCCGACGGCACGCCCGTCCAGGTCGCCGAGGACATGACCCGGATGACGCTGGACACCATCGGACTGGCCGGCTTCGGCTTCGACTTCGAGTCGTTCTCCCGCGGCGACACCCCGCATCCGTTCGTCGAGGCCATGGTGCGCTGCCTCGAATGGAGCATGACGAAGTTCTCCCGTGACCCCGACGCCGACCACTCCACGGCGGACGCGGCCTTCCAGGCCGACGCCGACTATCTCGCGTCGGTCGTCGACGAGGTCATCGCGGCCCGCACGGCGAGCGGCGAGAGCGGCGACGACGATCTGCTGGGCCTGATGCTCGGCGCCCGGGGGCAGGACGGCGCGGCGGGCGAGGGGCCCACCCTCGACCTCGCCAACATCCGCAACCAGGTCATCACCTTCCTGATCGCCGGCCACGAGACCACCTCGGGCGCGCTCTCCTTCGCCCTCTACCACCTGCTCAAGGGCCCGCTCGCGCTGCGCATGGTCCAGCGCGAGGCCGACGAGCTGTGGGGCGACCAGGCCGACCCCGACCCCTCGTTCGAGGACATCGGGCGGCTGCCGTTCACCCGCCAGGTCCTCAACGAGGCGCTGCGGCTGTGGCCCACCGCCGCCGCGTTCACCCGGCAGGCCCATGAGGACACCCTGCTCGGCGGCCGCTACCCGGTGAAGGCGGGGGAGCTGGTCACGGTGCTCACCCCGATGCTGCACCGCGACCCCGCCTGGGGCGACAACCCCGAGCTGTTCGACCCCTCCCGCTTCAGCCCGGAGGCCGAGGCGGCCCGCTCACCGCATGCGTACAAGCCCTTCGGGACCGGTGAACGCGCCTGCATCGGGCGGCAGTTCGCGCTGCACGAAGCGACCATGCTGCTCGCCCTCCTCGTGCACCGCTACCGCCTGATCGACCACCGCGACTACCGGCTGCACATCAAGGAGACGCTGACCCTCAAGCCCGACGGCTTCACCTTCACCCTGGCCGCCCGGACGCCCGCCGACCGGGCCGCGGTCCGCGCCGCGCTGGCCGTGCTCCCCGGCAGCGCCGAGGGCACCGGGGACGACGCGGCCACCGACGAGGGACTGCCGACCCGCGTCCCCCAGGGCACCGGTCTGCTGCTGTTGCACGGCAGCAACTACGGCACCTGCCGCGAGTTCGCCGAGCGGCTCGCCGACGAGACCACCGGACTCGGCTTCACCACCGATGTGGCACCGCTGGACGCCTACGCCGGCACGCTGCCCGCCGACCGGCCGGTCGTCATCATCGCGGCTTCCTACAACGGCCAGCCCACCGACGACGCGGCCGCCTTCATCGAGTGGCTGAACACCGCGCAGGACGGCGCCGCCGCGGACCTGCCGTTCGCCGTCCTCGGCGTCGGCGACCGCAACTGGGCCGCCACCTACCAGCACATACCGACCCTCATCGACGACCGGCTCGACGCACTCGGCGCCCACCGGCTGCTGCCGCGCGCCGAGGCCGACGCCTCCGGCGACCTCAGCGGCACCGTCAAGGAGTTCACCGCGGCGCTGCGCACCGAACTGCTGACGCGGTACGGCGACCCGGCGACCGTCGGCGCCGGCGAACCGGCGGCGGAGGACACCGGCTACACCGTCACCGAGATCACCGGCGGCCCGCTGGACGCGCTCGCCGCCCGCCACGACCTCGTCCCGATGACCGTCACCGAGGCCTACAACCTCACCGCCGAGGGCTGGCCGCGGCCCAAGCGCTTCCTGCGCGTCGCCCTGCCGGACGGCGTCGGGTACCGCACGGCCGACCACCTCGCGGTGCTGCCGGCCAACGCCCCGGCCGCCGTCGAGCGGGCCGCCCGCGCCCTGGGCGCCGACCCGGACACCGTCCTCGCGCTGCACTCCGGCCGCCGCGCCGGGCGCGACACCCTGCCGGTCGACCGGCCCCTGACGGTGCGGCAACTGCTCACCCACCACCTTGAGCTGGGTATGCGGCCGACGCCCGAACAGGCCGGCGTGCTGGCCGCCCACAACCCCTGCCCGCCCGAACGTCACGCCCTGGAGAGCCTCGCCGCGGACGACCCGCGCACCCTGATCGAACTGATCGAGGAGCACCCGGCGCTGCGCGGTGCCCTGCCCTGGCCGGTGCTCCTGGAACTGCTGCCGCCGCTGCGCACCCGGCACTACTCGCTGTCGTCCTCGCCCGCCACCGACGCCCGGCACGCCGATCTGATGGTCTCGCTGCTGCCCGGCGGCACCGGCTCGGCCTATCTGCACGGCGTGCGGCCCGGCGACACCGTGCTGGCCCGCGTCCAGCCCTGCCGTGAGGCCTTCCGCCTCGACGCGGCCGATGACACTCCCGTCATCCTGGTCGCGGCGGGCACCGGCCTCGCGCCGTTCCGCGGCGCCGTCGCCGACCGTGTCGCCGCGGGCCGGCGGTCCCCCGCCCGGCTCTACTTCGGCTGTGACGACCCCACCGCCGACTTCCTGCACGCTGCGGAGTTCGCCGCGGCTGAGGCCGCCGGTGTCGTCTCCGTACGCCCCGTCTTCAGCGAGCGCCCCGAGAACGGCCACCGCTTCGTCCAGCACCGGATCGCCGCCGAGGCCGCCGAGGTGTGGGAGCTGCTGCAGGCCGGCGCACGGGTGTACGTCTGCGGGGACGGCAGCCGGATGGCGCCCGGTGTACGGGCCGCCTTCCGCGAGCTGCACGGTGCCCGCACCGGCGCCTCGCCACAGGAGTCCGAGGCCTGGCTGCGCGAACTGACCGCCTCCGGCCGCTACATCGAGGATGTGTACGCGGCGGGCTGAGCCCTGTTCCGGCGCCCACCGGGTGGCGCCTCCTCCGCCGAGCGGCGCTTCCCCCGCCCCCTCCCCCGAAGGGGCGGGGGCGGGTTCGGGGTTGGGGGGAAACGCGGGCTGGATCTTCCGGCCCGCCGGCGCCAAGGTGGGAGGGGTGCGGCCACCGGGGCCGCACCACTCGCCGGCCGTGACCGGGCCGGCGACCCGACTGGGGGGAACAACGGCCATGACCAAAGCCCTGATCATCGGAGGCGGCATCGCGGGAGCGGTGTCCGCGATGGCCCTGCAGAAGGCGGGCATCGACGCCGAGATCTTCGAGGCCTACCCGACCGGCGCGGACGATGTCGGCGCCTTTCTCGTCGTCTTCGCCAACGGCCTCGAAGCGCTCCGGGTGATCGACGCGCACGGCCCCGTCGTCGACAGCTCCTTCCCGGCGCAGCGGGTGGAGTTCATCGGCAACGACGGCACACGGCTGGGGGAGCGCCCCATCGCGGGCACCGAAGGGGGCGACGACCTCGGCCCGCGCACCCTGCGGCGGGCCACCCTCTACCAGGTGCTGCACCGCGAGGCGATCCGCCGCGGGATCGCGGTACGGCACGGGAAGCGGCTGGTCGGTGCCGAGACCGTGGACGGCGCCGGCGGCCGAAGGGTCGTCGCCACCTTCGCCGACGGCAGCCGCGCCGAGGGGGATGTGCTGATCGGCGCCGACGGTCTGCACTCCGTCACCCGCGCCCTGATCGACCCGGCCGCCCCGCAACCGCGCTACACCGGCCAGAACACCGTCTGCGGCTACCTCCGCGACGCCGCCGGGGTGCCGCTCGCCCCGGACACCTACACCATGATCTTCGGCAAGCGGGCCTTCTTCGGCTGCACCCGGGCCCCCGACGGCGAGGTCTGGTGGTTCGCCAACATCCCCGGTACGGAACTGGACCGGGCCGATCCGCCGGCCGTCACCCCCGCCGCCTGGCGGGAGCGGGTCGCCGGGCTCTTCGACGGCGACGACACCCCGGCCGCCGCCCTCGTCCGGGCCACCGGCGACCGCGTCATCGCCTCCAACGCCTATGACCTCGCCAGCACCCCGGTCTGGCACAACGGCACCATGGTCGTCCTCGGCGACGCCGCGCACGCGGCCGCGCCCAACGCCGCCCAGGGCGCGTCCATGGCCATCGAGGACGGCATCGTCCTCGCCAAGTGCCTGCGTGACCAGCCCGATCCGCACAGCGCCTTCGCCGCCTACGAGCAGTTGCGCCGGGAGCGGGTGGAGCAGGTCGTCGCGGCCAGCGCCGGGATGGCCAAGCTCACCGCCTCGGGCACCCCCGGCCGCCCGTCCCGCCCGGACGCCGCCGAGCGTGGCGGCGCGGGGGCGGACAACTGGCTGACGGGCTACCGGATCGAGTGGTGAGAGCGCATTGTCAGACCCCTGTGGTCTGCTGGGTGCAGGAGATCGGCACCGTGCCGATCGCTCTGCAGGGAAGGCGCCATGACCACAACTGCCGAGGACATCCCACTGGTACCGGACGCGGCGCCGGCGCGCGCCGCCGTGGCGGCGCTGCGCGAGCTGATGTGCAGTCATGATCCGGCGGTCGGGGAATCGCCCTTCTGGAGAACGGCGTTCTGGTTCCGGGCGAAGTGAGGGCGTCTCACTCCTCGGCCGCTTCGCGTCCGGCCGCCCCCGGGAGGTGGACGACCAGCAGGGCGATCCCGGCGAGGGTCACATTCCGGGTGGCCGCCTCCAGGCCGTTCCACGTCTCGGACTGCCACATGGCGAACCACTCACCGCCGACGGCGAGAAAGCCCGCGCCGAAGAGGAGGAGGAGCATCAGCAGACCGACGGTGCTGACCAGCCGGGCGCGGGCGAGGCCGTGCCGGCGGCGCATGCCCAAGGTCCACAGCGCGGTGGCCACGATCAGTGTCAGTGCGGTGAGCGTTTCCCAGGCGATGATGCCCAGATACGCGGCGTTCTGCCATGTCTGTGAGGTGATGGCCCGCCCCATCAGGTCCGGATCCTTGAAGGTGGTGTCCATGGCCAGGACATGCCGGACGAACTGCTGGTTGGTGTCGAAGTCAGTGATATTGCCGAAGACGACGAGGGCGATATAGAGGGCGACGATGCCCGTGAGGGTGGCCGCAGCGAGCGACAGTCCGGTGTGCGGTATCCGGTAGGTGGAGCTTTTGTCGGACATGGGTCCTCCCCGAGTCGGTTGTGTTGTCCGATCTTTGCTCATCGGTCATCCACCCTGTGATTCCAGTAGTGCTGAACTCCCGTACGCTGCTGCCCGATCGGCCGGGTGACCAACTGGTCGATCGGCCGTCGGGCGACCGGCCGGACGGCCGGACACCTAGGGGAAGCGGGGCACATGAACGGAAAGCGGTGTGTGGGGACGGTCGCCGTCGCGGCGGCGGCGGTGATCGCGGTGACCGGGCCGGCGGGCGCCGAGCCGGCCGGCACGACATACGGCACCAGCACGTCCGTGGGCGTCCACAACGCCTATGAGAAGGAGAAGTACCCCTACTTCGCGGATGCCCTGGACTCCGGCGCCGCACTGCTCGAACTCGACCTCTGGTCCAACGGACTGGGCCGGTCCTTCCGGGTCTCGCACAGCAACCCGCTGGGCAACAACAGCAACTGCGAGGGCGCCGCGAACGCCTCGGAGCTGCGCACCAAGGACCGCAACCAGGACTTCGCCGGGTGCCTCGCCGATGTGAAGGCCTGGCACGACGCCCACCCCGGACACCGTCCGATCCTGTTCAAGATCGAGATGAAGGACGGCTTCAACGCCAAGGGCGGCCGCGGCCCCGCCGAGTTCGACGCGCTGGTGCGCGAGAAGCTGGGCGACGCCGTCTACGGCCCCGGCGAGCTCACCGCCGGGCACGCCACCCCCGACGAGGCGGTGCGGGCCGGCGGCTGGCCCTCACGCGCCGACCTGGCCGGCAAGTTCCTGATCGAGCTGATACCCGGCACCGTCGAGGAGAAGAACCCGTTCGACAAGCTGTGGACGGACGTGGAGTACGCCGGCCACCTCAAGGACCTCGCGGCACGGGGGCAGCTGGACCGGTCGACGGCCTTTCCCGCGGTGCACGGCGCCGCTCCCGGCGACCCCCGGGAGCGCTACCAGGACCCCGCGCTGCGCCCCTGGTTCGTGGTCTTCGACGGTGACGCCTCGACCTATCTGAACGGCAGTATCGACACCGCCTGGTACGACACCCGGCACTACCTGCTCATCATGACCGACGCCCACAATGTGCCGCCGGCCATCGACGGCACCCGCCCGACCGAGGCGGAGGCACGGGCCCGGGTCGGTCAACTCGCCGCCGCACACGCGAGCTTCGCCACCGCCGACTGGTATCCGCTGCCGTCCGTCCTCAAGACCGTGGTACCGCGCGGGGCGTGACGCCGGACAGGTGGGCGCGGGAGCCGGGCTGCGGGGGCCGCGGGCCCGGCTCCGCTATCGCCCGCCGGTAGAGCGCGGCCACGTCCTTGCCGAACCGGCTGCTGTATGAGACGAGGTCGTCACCGCCCTCGTCGAGACCGCCGATCACACCGATCAGCGCACCGGTCCCGCTGGCCGGGTCGAGGTCGGTGAGCATCGGCCCGCCGCTGGTCCCGTTCGGGAACCCCGGGCAGCTGAAACGGAGTTGGGCCGGGCCCTGGGCGTCCGTCGTGTGCCGGCAGCTGACCGGGGTGTCCTGGCCCTCGGGATAGCCCGTCAGCTGCGCCGGGCGCCCGGCCGGCGCATCGAAGCGGATCCGTTCGGCGCCGGTGAGGTCCGCTATCCGGCCGCCGGCCCGCCCCGCCCTGCGCACCCGCAGGAACGCCACATCATGGTCGGGGTCCCGGTCGCTGATCCAGCGCGGATCGACAAGGATCCGGGTGGGCACCCACAGGCCGTACGGCGCGATCCCGTCGTGCAGACCGGGCGCGAACACCAGGCGGGTCCGGAAGCCGCCGTCGTGCACACAGTGCGCCGCGGTGGCGATGAGATCGCCCGCCGGGGAGTGCACCACGCTGGCCGTGCAGTGGTGGACCGGGTTGCCGTCGTCGTCGGGGGAGAAGAGTGCGCCGATCGCCGGTGAGGGGGCCGCCGGGGCTGCCAGCAGGGGCCGGGAGGCCGTCAGCGGGGCCGCCATGACGCCGCTGCGCCGTGCCGCCATCGGCGGGCCGGGCCGCTCCTTGTAGGGTCCGGCGAGCACCGCGGCGGCGGCCTGGTCGCCGTCGGCCCGGGTCGCCAGGTAGGAGCCGGTGGCGGTGTCCCCGGGGGCCAGGAACGGATCGCGGGACGGGGAGCCCAGCGCCAGCACCGTGCTGCCCACGACCACGGTCAGGATCCCGAGCGCGAGGGTCACCCGCAGCGGAACGCCGGCCCGGTCGCGGCCGGTGCACGCCGGCCCGCCGGGACCGGGGCAGACCTCGGGCGCCGGTGCCCCGGCGTCCTCGGCCGCCCGCCCGGCGCTGTCCGCCGGTACGGCCCCGCGTTCGCTCGTCTCCACCAGCCGCCGCCTCGCCGCATCAGCCGGCGACACCCCGTCGGAGGCAGGGGCGGCACCGGATCCAGACATTTCACCCAGTCTGATGCAGGGGTGGCCGCTGTGGTTCGGTCACCCGGGCGCCTCATTCCGCACCGGCAGCGCGGAGCACCGGAAAAACCCGCGCCGGAGCGCCCCGGGACACCCACGATCCGGGGCCCGGCGGGCCGGGCGCACCGGGCGGGGTGACACTGCCGCCCGGCCGCCTCCGGCTAGTCCGGTCGGGTGAGCCGCACGGTGCCGCGGAACCGGCTCGCCACCCTCATGCCGCCCGCCGCAGGCGCCGCCCCGCCAGGTTGTGCCCGATCAGCGTTCCGGCCAGGTCGAACTCGTTCGGGAAGTCCATCGGCACGATGCCCAGGCCCGTCCAGCCGCTCCCTTCCGAGCCCGTGAGCAGCTTCTTGACCTGCGGGTTGAGGCGGTCCGCGGTGGAGCGGGGCGGGAGCAGGGCGGCGGTGCTGACGTAGTTGACGAACAGCTTGCCGGGCTGGGTGACGGCCTTGCGGAACTGGGCCTCGATCTTCGGGTACTTCCCGAACGGCTCCGCCATGTAGTCGTCCTGGATGTCGAACAGCTGCGGATCGGCGTAGCGGACGCCGCCCAGGCCGTCGGAGTCCGCCAGCAGGACGACCTTGCCGCGGGCCTGGCCGAGGGTCGGCAGTCCGGCGTCCAGCCGGAACAGTGACCGGTAGCCCTTGTCGTCCAGGTAGATGCCGAAGATCCGGCGGAACTCCTCGGCGGAGACCTCCGAGTACTCCTGCTTGACCCGCATCAGCACCGTCTCCGTGGGGTGTGCCTGGAGGAACGCCCGGCAGGCGTTGAGCACATCGCCGAACATCAGCTCCTGGTAGAAGGCGCCGTGGTGGATGGCGAAGACGTTGTCGATGGCCCGGCAGCGGATGTCCAGGAAGCGTATTCCGGAGGCGAGTTGGGCGTCGACGGAGGTGTTCTGGCAGGCCACCCAGGGGCCGCCCAGCCGGGCACCGGAGTCATGGGTACCGGGGATCGTCAGCCGCTGCACCGGGGTGCCGTCGCCGAGCGCCGCCATCCAGTCCGCCATGGACACCGCGGACACCGCTGACGCCCGGCGTTCCGCGGCGCCGGCCGTGAACTGCCCGCTGCCGGCGCCCGCCAGCACTCCGGCGGCCGACAACCCGGCCGCGCCCCTGAGGAATCCCCGTCGATCCAGCCCCAGCCCCATGCCGCTTCCCCTGCCCGTCGAGTCTGCGTGCGTGCGCACCGGCCGTCCGGTGCGAACATGCGGTCGGGGCATCGAACCACATCGGGCGCGGGTGCGGCACCCGGCCGGCGGACCCGGAGGTCACACCGGCCGGGAAGCCGCGGAGATCAGACCCGGAAGGACAGCGACAGCGCGAAGCGGTCCGTGCTGTCGGTCCACCAATTCCTCAAATCCAGGCCAGCCGCGGCTAGTTCGGCACGCACCCCCTCCTGGCGGAACTTCGCCGAGATCTCGGTGCGCACCTCCTCGCCGGCGGTGAAGGGCACGGCCAGGTCCACCCCGGGGATCTTGACGGTCAGGTCCTTACGGGCCCGGAGCCGCATCTCGATCCACTCCTGTCCGGCGTTCCACAGGGCGACATGGTCGAAGTCCGCCGGATCGAAGTCGCCGCCCAGCTCGCGGTTGATGACCTCAAGGACGTTCTTGTTGAACGCGGCCGTCACGCCCTGCGGATCGTCGTAGGCGGCGACGAGCATGGCCTCGTCCTTGACCAGGTCGGTGCCGAGCAGCAGGGCATCGCCCGGGGACAGCATGTCGTGCACGGAGTGCAGGAACGCGGAGCGCTCCTCGGGGAGCAGATTGCCGATGGTGCCGCCGAGGAAGGCGAGCAGCCGCGGGCCGGGCGTCGCGGGGAGTTCGATGCCCTGCTGGAAGTCGGCGACCAGTGCGTGCACGGTCAGGCCGGGGTGCTCGGTGAGCAGCGCCTCGCCCGCCGCGGCCAGCGCGGATTCGCTGACGTCGATCGGCAGATAGGTGTGCAGTCCGGTCAGCGCACCGAGGAGATGGCGGGTCTTGTCGGAGGAGCCGGAACCCAGCTCGATCAGGGTGCGGGCACCGGTGGCCGCGGCGATGTGGTCGGCGCGGGTGAGCAGGATCTCCCGCTCGGCCCGGGTCGGGTAGTAGTCCGGCAGCTTGGTGATGTCCTCGAACAGCTCGCTGCCGCGGGCGTCGTAGAACCATTTGGGCGGCAGTTGTTTGGGGGTACGGGTCAGGCCCTGGGAGACATCGGCGCGCAGCGCGGCCGCCGTGGCGTCGGCAGGGAGGGTGCGGGTGATGCTGAGGGGGCTCACGTGGCGGGCTCCTTGAGCGGGGAGAGGTGGACCTCGGTCCGGGTGGCGCGCAGCAGGGTGCGGTCGGGCACCTCGGTCCAGTGGGGGGAATCGTCGTACGGTTCGGAGGCGACCACCGTGCCGCCTTCGGGAAGGGCCAGATGGCACAGCGTGTCGCCCCAGGCGGTGGCGGCGATGGTGGTGCCGTCGGTGAGCAGCAGGTTGAGCCGGGAGCCGGGTGCGGCCGCGGCGACCGCCGCGACGGTGCCGGCCAGCGCGTCGCCGAGCTCGTCGCCGCGCGCCAGCCGGTGCAGGACCAGTGCCCACAGGAACGCCGCGTCGCAGCGGGCCGGCAGCCGCAGCAGCTCCTCCGGCGGCAGCTCGGCAGCGAGCGGGGCGAGCGCGTCCGGCCAGCCGGCCACCGCGCCGTTGTGGCTGAACAGATAGCGGCCGGTGGCGAACGGCGCGGCCGCGGCCTCGGCGTCCGCACCGGCCACGGTGGCGTCCCGCACGGCGGCGAGCAGCGCGCCGGTGCGCACCACCCGGGCCAGGTCGGGCAGCAGATCGTCGCCCCAGATCGGCCCGGCCCGCCGGTAGCGCGCGGGCACCGGGTCGCCGGGCGCGTACCAGCCGACGCCGAACCCGTCCGCGTTGACCGTGCCGTGCCGCTGACGGCGGGGCGCCCACGACTGCCGGTGGAGGCTGTGGGGCGGGGCGAGCAGCACCTGGCCGAAGGGTATCTCCGGTCCCAGATAAGCAAGATGACGGCACATCAGGCACCGGCCTCCCGAAGCGGCGGGGTCGTGGACCTCATGCGTCCACCGCCATCGGGTCGGCGTCCCGGGCGGTACGGAACCCGGAGAATATCTGCCGCCGGACCGGCAGGTCCCAGTTGCGGAAGGTGCCCCGGCAGGCCACCGGGTCGACCGCGAACGAACCGCCGCGCAGCACCTTGTGCGCGTCGCCGAAGAACACCTCCGAGTACTCCCGGTAGGGGAAGGCGGCAAAGCCCGGGTACGGCAGGAAGTCGCTCGCCGTCCACTCCCACACATCGCCGATCAGCTGCCGGATGCCGAGCGGCGACTGTCCGTCCGGGTAGCTGCCGATCGGGGCGGGCCGCAGATGCCGCTGGCCGAGGTTGGCATGCGCCGCGGTGGGGTCCTCGTCGCCCCAGGGGTAGCGCCTGGCGCGCCCGGTCGCCGGGTCGTGGCGGGCGGCCTTCTCCCACTCGGCCTCGGTCGGCAGCCGCCGCCCGGCCCAGCGTGCGTAGGCGTCCGCCTCGTACCAGCTCACATGCAGCACCGGCTCGTCCGGCGGCACCGGCTCGGTCACCCCGAACCTCCGGCGCAGCCACTGGCCGCCGTCGCGCTTCCAGAAGAGCGGGGCGCGCAGCTTGTGCTCCTGCACCTGCGCCCAGCCGGCCGGGGCCCACCAGCGTGGCTCCCCGTAGCCGCCGGCCTCGATGAACCGCTGGTAGGCGCCGTTGCTGACCGGTGTGGTGTCGATCAGGAAGGCGGGCACCAGCCGGCGGTGGGCGGGCCGTTCGTTGTCCAGCGCCCAGGGCTCGGTGGACGTCCCCATGGTGAACGGGCCGCCGGGGACCAGCACTTCGGCCGGCAGGATGTCGTCGGAGGCGGGCGGCGGCTCGGGCGCGGTGAGCACGGCCGGGCCGGTGCGCAGCTGGTGCGTGATGAGCATGGTCTCGTCGTGCTGCTGCTCATGCTGCGCGATCATGCCGAAGGCGAAACCGGAGTCGAGCAGCGGACCGCCGTGCAGCGGGGCGTTCTCCAGGATGTCCAGCACCCGGCCGCGGACCTCGGCGACATAGCCGTGTGCCTCGTCGGGTGCCAGCAGCGGCAGCGAGGGGCGCTCGGACCGGGGGTGCTCGAAGGCGTCGTAGACGGAGTCGATGTCCGGACGCAGCGCGTCACGGCCGCCGACGGTGCGCAGCAGCCACTGCTCTTCCTGATTGCCTATGTGCGCCAGGTCCCAGACCAGCGGGGACATCAGCGGGGAGTGCTGGGCGACGAGGTCGGGATGCTCGACGCAGGTGGTCAGCAGGCGGGTACGGTCGCGGGCGGCGAGCAGCGCCGAGGCCGCGCGCTCACGAAGGAGCTCGGGATCGATGGTCACTGGCTGTCGTCCTTCCCAACGATGAGATCGCCCTCCGCGGCGTACAGGGCGTCGAGATGGTCGTCCGCGGGGCAGCGGCCGCGTGCCACATAGCGTTCGGTGAACTCCGCGACCGCCGCGCGCACCTCGGGGGAGGCCCCGAGGCGCGGCAGGGCTTCCTGCGCGGCGGCGAAACAGGCCACCGCGGCGGTGTGCAGCTCCGGGTCGGTCAGCGCTCCGCGGGCGGCGTGCCGCCACAGCGGATTGCGCGGCGCAGGGCGGGAACCGGCCGTCTCGGCCAGGGACTTGACGATGCGGTACGCCCGTTCCGTCGCCTCCGGGTCGTCGAACAGCGCGGCCGTGACGGCCAGCGGCACGATCCAGCCGGAGTCGCCCGACTGCGCGTCGATCATGCGCAGCTCCAGATGGCCGCGCGGCCGTACGGGCGGGAAGAGCGTGGTGACGTGGTAGTCCAGATCCTCCTGTGTGGGCGGTCTGGGGACGCCGGTACGGATCCACTCGCGGAAGGTGAGCCCCTCCGGAGCGTCCCAGTGCCCGTCGTCGGAGCGGATGCACATGACCGGTGCGTCCAGGACGTAGCGCACCCAGGCGGTGCGCGGATCCGGCCCCGGGGGAGGGGCGAGCGTACGGTCCGGATCGAGCTGCGACCAGATCACCTGGCGGGTGGTGCGGTAGCCGGTGGGGCAGCCCTCACTGGTCGGCGAGTTGGCGAACGCCGCGGCCAGCACGGCGCCCAGCAGATGGGCCAGCAGCCAGCGCCGGCCGTACCCGAGCGGCCCCGGCTCCTCGTGGCCGGCGTCCACACACACCTGCACGGACGCGGTGGCACACATCATGGACCGCCCGGCGGAGCCCCAGCGGTCGAAGTACGCCTCCATGGCGTTGTAGCGGGGATCGGTCAGCACCCGCCGCGGGGGGTGCCACGGATTGTGGCCGTGGCCGGCCAGGCCCAGCCCCATGGCCAGCATGGCGGGCCGGACCAGCGCGAGATCGGCGGTGACCGCCTCGATGCAGTCGGTGAGGGAGGTGGCGGGCAGCGAGCTGAGCTCCAGCTGGCCGCCGGGTTCGAAGGTCAGCAGGGAGGTCAGGGGGAGGGCGCGCAGGGCGGCGGCAGCGCCGCGCAGCCGGGCGGGGTCGACCGGACATCGGGGGTTGCGCGCGTCATGGACCAGCCATTCGATCTCGACGCCGATACGGCGCGGCGGGCCCGTCTTGAAACATATTCCGCGCAGGTGAGCTTCCAGCTCCGCTTCCGTTACTGCAGGCCGTACGGGCATGGAATCCCTCTCCCTCGTGGGGTGGCGGCAGGATTGCCGCCCTCCACCTAATCTGCTGCGGGCGATGCGCTCAAGAGCACATTTCGTCAGCGGACGGCGGGACGGGCTCCCACCGGGCGAGGGGGACGGCCGGACCCGGAGACCACCGCACGGTGCCGCGGTCCCTCCTCGGTGCCAGGACGGCCCTCCTGCCCGCAGCCCCGCCCCGGGACCGGACCGGCGAGCGCAGGCCGGGGGCGGAGCAGGGGTACGGCCGTTCGAGTGAGTGCGGGGCGGGGTGCGGTTTGCCGCCTCGGCGGCCCGGCGTCCGACGCCCGTCACTGGCGGTAGCCCGCCAGGAAGCGCCCGATCCGGCTGATGGCCGTGTCCAGGTCATCGGCGTGCGGGAGGGTGAGAATGCGGAAGTGATCCGGGCGCGGCCAGTTGAAGCCGGTGCCCTGGACAACCTGGATCTTCTCCCGCAGCAGCAGATCGAGGACGAACTTCTCATCGTCGTGGATCTTGTGTACGGCGGGGTCGAGGCGGGGGAAGGCGTAGAGCGCGCCCTTGGGCTTGACGCAGGAGACGCCCGGGATCTCGTTCAGCCGCTCCCAGGCCCGGTCGCGCTGCTCGTGCAGCCGGCCGCCCGGCAGCACCAGGTCCTGGATGCTCTGCCGGCCGCCGAGCGCGGCCTGGATGGCGTACTGCGCGGGTGCGTTCGGGCACAGCCGCATGGAGGCGAGGGTGCCCAGGCCCTCCAGATAGTCGGCGGCGTGCTGCTTGGGGCCGGAGACCACCAGCCAGCCGGAGCGGAATCCGGCCACGCGGGAGGACTTGGACAGTCCGCTGAACGTCAGACAGACCAGGTCGGGGGCGAGCACCGCGGCGTGGTGGTGGACCGCGTCGTCGTACAGGATCCGGTCGTAGATCTCGTCGGCGAAGACCATCAGTCCGTGGCGCCGGGCGAGATCGAGCATGCCGTCGAGCAGCTCGCGCGGATAGACGGCGCCGGTCGGGTTGTTGGGGTTGATGATGACCATCGCCCGGGTCCGGTCGGTGATCTTCGAGGCGAGGTCGGCCAGATCCGGCAGCCAGTCCGCGGACTCGTCGCAGAGATAGTGCACGGGCTTGCCGCCCGCGAGGGAGGTGACCGCCGTCCAGAGCGGGAAGTCGGGGGCCGGGATGAGGACCTCGTCGCCGTCGTCGAGGAGGGCCTGCACCGCCATCGAGACGAGTTCGGAGACGCCGTTGCCGAGGTAGATGTCATCGACACCGACGTCCGGCATTCCACTCTGCTGGTAGTGCTGGGCCACCGCGCGGCGGGCCGAGAGGATGCCCCGGGACTCCGTGTAGCCGTGTGCGCGGGACAGATTGCGCATCACGTCCTGCAGGATCTCCTCGGGGCACTCGAAGCCGAACAGCGCCGGATTGCCGGTGTTCAGCCGCAGCACGCTGTGGCCCGCCTCCTCCAGCGCGTCCGCGTGCTCGATCACCGGCCCGCGGATCTCGTAGCAGACGTCGGCCATCTTGCTGGACTGCTTGAACTGCATGCGGCGGCCTCCCGGTCCCTCGCTCACCGCGCGGCGCGGCAGCACTCGTCAACACCGTACTTGGTTTTACCAAGCCGGTACTTGGAAAGTCCAACCTCTGTCTATGCTGGTGTCATGCCGCGCCGAAGCTATGACCAGTACTGCGCCGTCGCCCGAGCCCTGGACGCCGTCGGCGACCGCTGGACGCTCCTGATCGTCCGGGAACTGTTGGGTGGCCCCCGGCGCTACACCGATCTGCACGCCGACCTGCCGGGCGTCAGCACCGACATGCTCGCCTCCCGGCTCAAGGACATGGAACGGGACGGCCTGGTCACCCGCCGCCGGCTCGCCCCGCCCGGAGCCGCGTTCGTCTATGAGCTCACCGCCCGCGGGCGCGCGCTGCTGCCCGCGCTCACCGCCCTCGCCGACTGGGGCGCCCCCGCCCTCGACGAGCGGCGCCCGACGGACGCGGTGCGGGCCCACTGGTTCGCGGTGCCGCTCATGGCAAGGCTGGCGCGGCACTTCACGGACGGCGTCGACGTGATCGACATCGCCCTCGACGAGGGCGAGTTCCATGTCGTCCTCGGGAGTGACGGGCCGGAGTCCGGCGGCCCGGACGGCGGGGCCGGGTACGCGGACGGCCCGGCCGGGCGCCCGGACATCCGTCTGCGGATGGACACCGCGACCTGTGCCGCTGTCGCGTACGATCGCCTCTCCCTCGCACGGGGAATCGAATCCGGCCGGATCGCGGTCACGTTGCCCGAGGGGTCCGGCGAACGGCAGCGACGGAAGAGGACGACAACGGCATGACGACGCGCCCCCTGGCGGTCTTCGACCTGGACGGCACGCTCGCCGACTCCACCCACCGGCAGCATCTGGTGCAGCGCACCCCACGTGACTGGAAGGCCTTCTTCGCGGCGGCCACCGAGGATCCTCCCCTGGCCGAGGGGGTGGCCCTGGCACTGCGCAGCACCGAGGACTGCGAGGTCGTCTACCTGACGGGCCGTCCGGAACGCTGCCGCCGGGACACCCTGACCTGGCTCGACCGGCACGGCCTGCCCAAGGGCAGGTTGTGGATGCGCCCCAACAGTGACCGGCGCCCGGCGCGGCACACCAAGCTGGAGATCCTGCGCCGGATCGCCCGCGACCGCGAGATCCGTCATGTCGTCGACGACGACGAACTCGTCTGCGTCGCATGCGAGGAGGCCGGCTTCCGGGTGATACGGGCCCGGTGGGCCACCCCGTCCGACACCCTGCGGGACGCCCAGCAGCGGGCCGGGCGAACGTAGCAGCCCGTGCCCGTCGCCCCGCCGGGGCCCGGCCTTGCGCCGGTCCGGGGCGCGGATCACGCGGCCCCTCGCCCCGCCCCGGCCGCGCCCGTTCAGCCGAACTGACGCTACGTCAGGAACGAAACCGGGTAGCGCTCGGGAAATGGATCATGCATCAGGAACCCGGGCGCGCACCGGGCTTGCGCTCCTGCTGACCGTGGCGTTGCTCACCGGGCTCTGGGCACCGGCGGCCGCGGCGGCCAAGGACCCGAGGAGTGCCGGGCGTACCGGCTCGGCCTGGCTGCCCTACTGGGGCGATATCGACGCCGCCTACCGCGACGCGCTGCGGCACGCCTCCCAGCTGCACACCGTCAGCCCCTTCTGGTACGAGGCCTCCTCCGACACCACCGTCACGGGGCACACCGGCGCGGGACGGCGCGACATCATCGACGGACTGCACGACGCCGGGATCGATGTCGTGCCTACCGTGACCGAGACCCTCGGCGCCGAGAAGATGGCCGACCTGATGCACGATCCCGAGCGGCGGCGGGACCACATCGACACGCTGCTGGATCTGGTCGACAGCCGTCCGTACGACGGGATCGACCTGGACTACGAGGCGATGGCCCTCACCGGTGACCGGGAGGCCCGCGACCGGGTGCGGACCGGATACAACGCGCTGGTCAAGGAGTTGTGCGCGCGGCTGCACGAACGTGACAAGCAGTGTGTGGTGACGGTGCTGGCCCGGGTCCGCGGCAGCGGTCAGGCCTTCGACTACGAGCGGCTCGGCAGGTACGCCGACCGGTTCCGCATCATGGGCTACGACCTGCACTGGTCGGGCGGTGAGGCGGGCCCGCTGTCCGCCAAGGACTGGTACGACGAATTTCTGCGCTACGCCACCGACACCGTCCCCCGGCACAAGATCGAGGTGGCCTTCCCGGGCTACGGCTGGGACTGGATCAGCGGGGTCGCCGGCCATGCGGCCCATCTGACCTGGAAGGAGGCCGAGGCGCTGCGCGAACGGGAGGACGCGGACTACCTCTTCGACGAGCGGTCCGGCACCCCGCACTTCACCTATCGCAAGGACGGCGTGGAACACGAGGTCTGGTACCAGGACGGGCGCGGGGTCAGTGAGCAGCTGCCGCTGCTGAGGAAGTACGGCGTACGGGGCACCGGCCTATGGGCGCTCGGGTTCGAGGACCCGGACTTCTGGTCCGCGCTCCGCGGCGAGTAGCCGCAGCGCCGCCTCGGGCGGTGAGTCCTGCGCCGCGGTGTACATCAGCACGCCCTGCCCGGAGCCCCTGTTCGAGGCGTGTGGAGTACGCGACGCTGACGCCGGCCGGCTGGGCCGGCTCCTCGCGGCGCAGGCCGGGCACGCGCCGGTGCCGGGGCCCGTGCGGTGGGTGTGGCGCAGACTGTTCCCTCAGGGATACCGACCGCTTAGTATGTCGCTGGCGAGGGGGCCGGCGTGCCCTCCGCCCCACCCGCGTATCCAAGTCTGTGGAGGCACCAGGTGAAGGCATGGCGCGTACACGCGAACGGTGAGCCGCGTGCGGTGATGCGGCTGGAGGAGGTGCCGGACCTGCAGCCGGGACCGGGGCAGCTGCTGCTGCGGGTGCGGGCCGCCAACGTCAACTTCCCGGACGCGCTGCTGTGCCGCGGTCAGTACCAGGTGCGTCCGCCGCTGCCGTTCACCCCGGGCGTGGAGATCTGCGGCGAGGTGCTCGCCGTGGGGGAGGGCGCGGCCGGTGAGACCGGGGCACGGGTGCTGGCGCAGCCCCCGCTGCCGGACGGCGGCTTCGCCGAACTCGTGGTCGTCGACGCGGCGACGGTCCGCCCGGCCCCCGAGGCCCTGGACGACGCCGAGGCCGCCGCGCTGCACATCGGCTACCAGACCGGCTGGTTCGGACTGCACCGCCGGGCCCGTCTCCAGGCGGGCGAGACGCTGCTCGTGCACGCCGCGGCGGGCGGCGTCGGCAGCGCCGCCGTCCAGCTCGGCAAGGCCGCGGGCGCGACGGTCATCGGCGTGGTGGGCGGCGAGGACAAGGCCCGCGTCGCCCGCGAACTGGGCTGCGATGTCGTCCTCGACCGGCGCTCCGACGATCTCATCGCCGCCGTGAAGGAAGCCACCGGCGGCCATGGTGCGGACGTGGTCTACGACCCGGTGGGCGGCGAGGCATACGCCAAGTCCGTCAAGTGCATCGCCTTCGAGGGCCGGATCGTCGTCGTCGGCTTCGCCGGCGGCGCCGTCCCCACTCCGGCCCTCAACCACGCGCTGGTGAAGAACTACGCGATCCTGGGCCTCCACTGGGGCCTGTACAACACCAAGGACCCGGCCGCCGTCGACGCCTGCCACGAGGAGCTCACCAAGCTCGCCGCCCAGGGCGTCATCAAGCCGCTGATCGGTGGACGGGTCCCGCTGGCAGCGGCCGCCGATGCCGTCCAGCGGGTCGCCGACGGCACCTCCGTCGGCCGGCTCGTGGTCGTCCCCGGAGCGGAGGAGAGCCGATGACGGACGCCGACGACCTGCGCCGGCGCACCGCCGAGCTGCTCGCCGCACACCCTCCCGCCACCACCGGGCGGCTGGAGTTCCTGCGCGCCCGCTTCGACGCCGGGCTCGCCTGGGTCCACTTCCCCCAGGGCCTCGGCGGGCTGGACGCGCCACGCTCCCTGCAAGCGGTCGTGGACGCGGAACTGGCGGCCGCCGGCGCCCCCGACAACGACCCCGGCCGTATCGGCATCGGCCTCGGCATGGCCGCGCCCACCCTCCTGCACTTCGGCACCGACGAGCAGAAGCAGCGCTTCCTGCGCCCCCTGTGGACCGGCGAGGAGGTGTGGTGCCAGCTGTTCAGCGAGCCCGGTGCCGGCTCCGACCTGGCGGCGCTGGCGACCCGCGCGGTACGGGAGGACGGGGGAGCAGCCGGAAGCGGGGGAGACTGGATCGTCGACGGCCAGAAGGTCTGGACGTCCAGCGCACATCTCGCCCGCTGGGCGATCCTGATCGCCCGCACCGACCCCGACCAGCCCAAACACCGCGGCATCAGCTATTTCGTATGCGATATGACCGACCCCGGTGTCGAGGTGCGTCCGCTGCGGCAGATCACCGGCGAGGCCGAGTTCAACGAGGTCTTCCTCACCGGCGTCCGGATCCCCGACGCCCATCGCCTCGGTGCGGTCGGTGAGGGCTGGAAGGTCGCCCAGACCACGCTGATGAACGAGCGGGTCGCCATCGGCGGCTCCCGCACCCCCCGCGAGGGCGGCATGATCGGCGTCGCCGCCGCCGACTGGCGCGCCCGCCCCGAACTGCGCACCCACGATCTGCACCAGCGGCTGCTGAAGCTGTGGGTGGAGGCCGAGGTCGCCCGGCTGACCGGCGAGCGGCTGCGCCAGCAGCTGACCAAGGGCCAGCCGGGCCCCGAGGGCAGCGGCATGAAGCTGGCCTTCGCCCGGCTCGCCCAGGAAATCAGCGGCTGGGAGGTGGAGTTCCTCGCCGAGGACGGTCTGACCTACGACGACTGGACGATGCGCCGCCCCGACGGCGTCGACTTCACCGGCCGCGAGGCCGGCTACCGCTATCTGCGCGCCAAGGGGAACTCCATCGAAGGGGGCACCTCGGAAGTGCTGCTCAACATCGTCGCCGAACGTGTGCTGGGGCTGCCGCCCGAGCCGCGCACCGACAAGGACGTCGCGTGGAAGGACCTCCCCCGATGAACGACGGGACCACCCTGCCCGGCGGCCCGGCACCCGACCCCGACCTCCTGTACTCCGAGGACGAGGACGCACTGCGCGCCGCCGTACGGTCGCTGCTCGCCGACCGCAGCGATCCGGCCACTGTGCTCGCCGGCCTGGAGTCGGACGTCGCCTACGACACCGGCCTCTGGCACGCCCTCGCCACGGAGATCGGCACCGCGGGCCTGCTGGTGCCCGAAAAGTTCGGCGGAGCGGGCGCCAGTGCCCGCGAAGCCGCCGTCGTGCTGGAGGAGACCGGCCGCTCCGTCGCGCCCGTCCCCTATCTGACCAGCGCGGTCATCGCGGTGACCGCCCTGCTCGGCTGCGACCACGGGCAGGCGGACGTCGCCGCGGCCCTCGCCGCACTCGCCGGGGGTCGCACCGTCGGCGTGCTCGCGGTCCCGCTGCCCACCGCCCCCGGCGGGCTGCCGGAACCGGCGTCCGTACGGGCCGATGCCGGCGGTGCCCTGACCGGCCGGGTGACCTCGGTCGCCGACGCCGCGGCCGCCGAGCTCCTGCTCGTCCCGGCCCAGGGCCCCGACGGCCCGGCCCTCTACGCGGTGGCGGCCTCGGCGGATGGGGTACGCACCGACACCGTCACCCCGCTCGACCTCACCCGCCGTCTGGGCCACCTCACCTTCGACGGTGCCCAGGGCCGCCTCCTGGCCACCGGGGACCGCGCCCGCGCCACCGTCGACCGCGCCCTGCTCACCGGTGCCGGACTGCTCGCCTCGGAGCAGCTGGGCATCGCCGAATGGTGTCTGACCGAGACCGTGCGCCACACCGCCGAACGCACCCAGTTCGGTCGCCCCGTCGGCTCGTTCCAGGCGCTCAAGCACCGGATGGCCGCCCTCTGGCTGGAGGTCGCCTCGGCCCGCGCCGCCGCCCGTAACGCCGCCGACGCACTCGCCACCGACAGCCCCGACGCCCCGGTGGCGGTGGCCGTCGCCCAGGCGTACTGCGCGCCGGTGGCGGTACGTGCCGCCCAGGAATGCGTCCAGCTGCACGGCGGCATCGGCATGACCTGGGAACACCCGGCCCACCTCTTCCTCAAGCGGGCCAAGAGCGATGAGCTCGCCCTGGGGTCGCCGGGACGGCACCGGGACGCCCTGGCGGGACTGGTCGGGATCGCCGCACCGTAGGGCCGGTCCCTGTGGGCCGGTGTGGCCGGTGTGGCCGGTCCCCGTGGGCCGGTGCGGCCGGTGTGGCCGGTGGCTTCCGGTCAGCCGGTGATGGCGAAGGTCCGGCTGAAGTCGCGGACCGCGCCATCGCCGGCGGTGGCCACCTCCAGGAAGTAGCGCGGCCCCGGCGGCACTCTGGGCAGCGTCACGAACGCCTCGCCGGTCGGCCCGGCACCGGCCCGGGTCGCGACCAGCGCCACCCGCTCCGACCGGCCGTGGCCCGTCGCCGTCCGCAGCCAGACGTCCACCTCCTCGCCCGTGCTGTTGTTCCAGGCCACCGCGAAACTGCCGTTCGCCTTGTAGTCGACGCCGGGCTCCGGCGCAGTCACCTCGATCCGCCCCGTCGGCGGCGAGGCGAATTCCTCGGGGTCGGCACTGGCGGCGGCCGCGCCGAGGGCGGAGGTGGCGGCCCGTGCGGCCGACCCCGCATGGCCGGACGTGGCCGCCCTCGCACTGCCGGTCGCGGGACCGCTCTTCCCGGTGTCCGGGCGCGACGGTGCCAGCGAGATCACCAGCATGCAGCCGACGGCGGTGGTGGCGACGGCGACGGCCAGATTGGTGGCCATCGAGGTGGCCCTGCACATCGTCTCCTCGTTTCCTCGGGGGAGTGGCGAGCCGAACATCCCCGGCACTTTGATCATCAAAAACGACGCGCTGAGCGATCACCTGGATGGACATCTCCGGCGCGACAGCCCCCTGGAGGAGAGGGAGAATCCACCGCTCCGGACCACATTGGTCGCGGCTCCGGTGATGTCCTGAAAGTGAGGTTCGGGTAGCGTCGAACACATGAAGACCGCAACTCGTCGTGCGCTGATCGGACCAGTCCTCCTACTGGTGGCCGCGCTGCTGGCGGTGGCCGCCGCCATGGCACCGGGTGCCCATGCCGTCGGCGGGCTCGACGAGGCCGCGGCGGCCCTCAAGAAGGGCCCGGTCTACGTCGATCCCCGGGCCGTGAACCAGTTCTCCGATGCCCAGGCCGACGCACTGGCCAAGAAAATCAAGGATGCGGACAAGCCGATTTTCGTCGCCGTGCTGCCGCGGGCCGCCGAGTACCAGCCCAGCACCCTGCTGCGGGATCTGCGCACCAAGGTCGGCATCAGCGGCGTCTACGCCGTCGAGCTCGGCAACGGCTTCAATGCCGGCGCCGACCCGCGGGTGATGTCACGCAACTCGGTGCAGAACCTCGTCGGCTCGGTCAAGGGCTCCGACTACCCGACGGTCAACGAGCGCCTGAACAGCTTCGTCGACACGGCGGCACGGTCGGCGCACGGCCAGGCCCCCGCCGCCTGGGGCGGCTCCGGCGACAGCGGCTTCGACACCGGCACGGCGATCGGGCTCGGAGCGCTGGTGGCCGTCGGAGGCGGCGGTGCCTATGCGATCGCCCGCCGCAACCGCAGAAAGCGGATCGAGGAGGAGCGGGCCGCGCTGGAGGATCTGCGGATCGTCGTCGACGAGGACATCACCGCCTTCGGCGAGGAGCTGGACCGGCTCGACTTCCACCCCGGTGAGCCCGGCGCCGACGACGCGATGCGCGCGGACTACAGCCATGCGCTGGACTCCTACGAGAAGGCCAAATCGACGATGGCGGCGGCCCAGCACCCCGGCGAGGTGCAGGCGGTGACCCAGGCCCTGGAGGACGGCCGGTTCTCGCTGGCCGCTCTCGCCGCGCGACGGGAGGGCAGGCCACTGCCCGAGCGCCGGCTGCCCTGCTTCTTCGATCCCCGGCACGGCCCGTCCGTCGTGGATGTCCGGTGGGCACCGGACGGCGGCGCCGAGCGCACCGTCCCGGTCTGCGCCGCGGACAAGACCCGCATGGACGACGGGCGCGAGCCGCTGGCCCGTACGGTCAGGACCGCGAGCGGTGACCGCCCCTACTGGGACGCGGGCCCGGCCTACGGCCCCTGGGCCGGCGGCTACTTCGGCGGTGGCTTGCTGCCCGGCCTCCTGGTGGGCACGCTGCTCGGTAACATGATGATGTCCTCCGCCGCCTATGGCGCCGACTACGGCGGTGCGGGCGCCGACGGCGGCGACTACTCCGGATCCGACTTCAACTCCGGCGACTTCGGCGGCGGTGGCGGTGGCGGTTTCGGTGACGGCGGTGGCTTCGGCGGTGGCGGCGACTTCGGCGGCGGCTTCTGAGCGCTCAGCGCCCCCGGTCCCGCCCCACCCGCTTGACGCCGAGGAAGCGCCCGTAGCGCGGCCGCGCCGCGAAGTCCGCATAGCGCCATACGGCGGGCCGCCCGGCCTCCCGGCACAGATGCAGGACCTGGTCGGGGCCCAGGTGGACGCCCACGTGCGCGCCGTAGCCCGGTGCCCGGCCGTCGGCCGGCCCGCCGTCGAACAGCACCAGATCCAGCGGTTGCGGACGGTCCACCCGGCGGGTCGCCTCGTCGTCCGCCCAGAGCTCCGCCGAGCGCAACGGTGGTATCAGCAGGCCGAAGTGGCGCAGCACGGCGTAGGCGTAGCGCTGGCAGTTCGCGCCACCGGCCAGGTCGGCGAAGGGGTCCGGGGCGGGGCGCTGCCCGCCACTCCGCGCAACCGGGCGAGTGCCGCGCCGTGTTCGAGGGAGAGCAGCCGGTCCCGCAGCAGCGGGGCGTCCCCGCCG